>CAZUCD010000056.1:0-22228 GCA_964618855.1 uncultured Candidatus Sumerlaeota bacterium | reverse complement strand
ACGAGTACGAGCCGTACGGCATGCCGACTATCTACGACGACGAGGGCGAAATCGTCGCGAGCCGCACCTCGACCGTCGGCAACCGGTTCATGTTCACAGGCCGCGAGTGGGACGAGTTGGGGGAGTTTTACCACTACCGACACCGCACCTATTCGCCACACGAGAAACGGTTCATGCAACGCGACCCAATCGGCCTCGCCGGCGGGTGGAATGTGTACGCCTACTGCGGAGGCGATCCGGTGAATTGGAATGATCCGATGGGGTTGAGCGCGAAGGAACTCATGAACACGTTCTCGAACATCGACTTGTACTCCTACTTGGAGGGCAATCTCTCGCGTGCGTCGAGAATGAAGAACATCCACGGGCTGATCCTGTACCAGTGGCATGCAAGCGCCCTAGCTGTTCTCGATGCGGTAGGCGCACCAACCGTGCGGAGGACCGCAGAGTTGTCCGGATCTGCTGCGGGTTGCGGTGACACAAAGGGAGCTTGGTTTTGGGGGGGCGCGACTGGTGGGTTAATCCTTGCAGAAGCATTATCGTTTGGAAAAGGAAACCCTCTGGCGAACTTTTCCAAATGGGCCTCAAACCCAGTGCTTTACGAACTTGGGAGCGTAACGACGTCAAAGGCAGTCTTCAATCCTACGATCACAATGACCGCGATAGAGAGAGGAAGGTACTACAAGTGGACGTATTGCGGGGGAAGCTGCGCCAAAGCCCAGAAGATAGTGTCGGCAGAGGCTTCAGTATCAGACTTTTTGGTAACTATACAAGACGGACTCACTCCGGGCGGCGTTCTCGGCGTAGTTCTCACCAATTCCATTCTGAACGGTCTGTCACGGCGCAGGCAGGTGGATGGACCGTGATGAGTATGCACCGGCACCCCCCCAACTCCGATGGAAAGGGATGTTGAGTCTTGGACTTCCTGACCACACTCAAATCCTGCATTTTCCTACTTGTTACGATCTTTGTGATTCAACAGTATTCGAAACGCTGCGCCGTTGAAGTTCCAGACGCGGCGATACGGATTCTGTTGGCGGAGGTTCTGCTCCTTCTCGTCTGGTTCGCCCTCCGCAAAAGGCGACGTTCGAACCTATAGCGTTTGCGCCTGCGCGGAAATCAGACACCGTAGTCCTTTCCGCCCTCCTCGAGCGCTACGTGCCCGGCGAAGGCGGGCCGTGGACGCTCGAATGGGTTCTCTTCCGCGAGCGCCTCTTCATGTATGACGACCTCGGCCAGATGATCGAGGAGGCTCGGCTTGACGGTTGTGGGGCGTGGGGACCTCCCAGCTAGGGCTTGATGGAGATTCCCGACGCATCGACCAAGAGGATGCGTTCCCCGGCCTCGCGGACTTTGCCGGTGACGGTGACGACGGCGCCGCTCTTTAGGCCATTGGTGCCTTCGAGCGACACTTTGAGCGGGGCGCCCTGGGCGTCCACGACCTGCACCGTGGCGGAGTTCGCGAGGATGGTCTCAGAGGGTTCGCAGCATGCGTCCCATGGGGTCTCACACCCGTCGTCGCAGGGTGGGGCCTTTTCGACGTCGGCGAGGAGGAACACGGCGCGGCCCTCGGTGAACGGTTTTGCGCGTCCCCCGATGTAGCCCTCGATCGCGATTGTGTCCCCGGGCTTTGCGTTGGCGCGGACCTCGGCGATGGGCTTCGTGTCGGAGGACGGCGCCGAGGTGAAGAGTCCGGCGGGGAGGGTGGGTGCGGCGGCGGACGGCTGGGGGGGCGGAGGGGCGGCCTGCTCGCGGCAGCCCGAGAGGGCTAGGGCCGCGAATAGCACGGCGGGGATTGTGGCGGCGTGGTTCATGGAGGGGGCTCCTCGGGAGGGCGATGGTGGCTCAGGTTGCCTTGAGCGATTCGTGGATTGGAAGCCGGAGGCAGCGCCATGCGGGAGGCAGTGCGCCGATGATGCCCAGCAGGAGGCCCGTGGCCGCGCCGGCGAGGACGACGCGCGGGCCGACGGTGAGTTCGAACACACCCATGGAGTAGGCCACGGCGCGGCCATCGAGGAGTGCGTGCGCGATCAGGAGTGCCAGGATGATGGCAAACGCCGCCGCGACAAGCGCCTCCTGTATCAGGCTGAGGGCGATGGCCCTGCGGGGATAGCCGAGTGTCTGGAGCGTGCCGAGTTCGCGCACGCGGGATGCGAACGCGGCGTAGAGCGTGTTGAGCCCGCCGAGGACGCCGCTGGCCGCGACGAGGAGGGCGGTGATCCAGATCATGGCCTGGACGGGTCGGTAAAACCGCAGGACCGCGGCGTAGTAGTCGGCCTCCCGGATCGCGGCGAGCTCGAGGTCCACGCGCATCTTCGTGAAGGCGTCGATGTCCGCGAATTCAGCGGCGTCGAGGGTGACGACCACGCAGGAAAGCGTGTCGCGTTTCATGGCGAGCATCAGGTCCTGGAGCGGCACCCAGAGCTCCGCGTCGATAACGGAGCGACGGGCAGCCATGATCCCGACGACGGTCCATTGATTGCCGTCGAACCAGAGGCTGCTTCCGACGGCGAGGTCTGGGATGCCCATCTTCCTCGCGGCGAGGCTCCCGGCGAGGACTTCCCCAGCGCCGGGGCGGGGGGCGCGTCCTTCGATGATTTCGACGCGCTGGTGGACGAGGAACGCGCCCGGAGTGACACCTCGCACGATGGCGCGCAGGTCCTCCCGACCGTCCCGCGTGGGCGAGAGGAGGAGCGCCGACACAATCTCGGGCGAGACGAAGGCCTCCCCGTGGATGGCACGGATGCCCGGGACGCTGGCGGCGAGGATGCCGGGGACGGAGGCGGGAATCTCGCTGCGCTCGACGCTTTCCTCGCTCCCTGCACCAAGGAGGATGACGTTCTGGGAGTCGTCGCGGTGGGCGAGTGAGGCGCGCATCCCCTCCACGAACGCGGCGGCTGCTACGATGAGGAGGACGACGAGGACGTTGCCGGCCACGATGCCGAGCACCCGGCGGGGCGAGCGCCCGAGGTTCCGGACGGCGTACTCGAACGGAAGAAGTCGCATGGTCAGACCGCCCTGAAGGCCTCGACGGTGGAGAGGCGCGCGGCCCGCACGGCAGGGGCCAGGCCGGCAAGCACACCCACAACGATGCTGATGCCGAGGCCCGCCACCAGGGTACCCCCGTCGGCGGAGATCGGGACGCTCATGGCCTCGACCGAGAACGAGAAGCGTCCCCAGTGGGAAACCGCGAGCGCGGCCCCCGAGCCCAGCGCCGCGCCGAGCACGCTCAGGCCGACGCTCTCCGCGACGACGAGGCGGACGATCAGGCCCTCGCCGTACCCGAGCGTCTGCATGACCGCGTGGTCCTTCACGCGCCCCTGCACGGAGAGGGTGATGGCGTTGGCGACAAGGGCGAAGATGGCGACGAGGCTTCCGAGTCCGAGCCATCCGGCGAACTCGACGAGCTCGACGACATCGGCCACGGCGCGCGCCACGAATGCCTTCTCCGGCGACGTCCACGTGGGTGCCTGGGACGTGCGGAACTCGGCGTCGATGGCCTCCGCCACGGCGGAGAGGCGGGCGGGATCGTCGACGCGGACGTTGAACTGCGTGACGACTCCCGCCTTGCTTCCCGCCGTGAGCTGGAGGAACGGCAGGTGCACATAGGCGACGTTCTCATCCTGCGGGTCCGACGCGACGATGCCCGCGACGTGCGTGGTGACCCCCGATGCGCTGAAGCGGTCGCCCACGGAGAGGCCTCGCCGCGCGGCGAGGCGTTCGCCGACGAGGGCCGCGTCGCTGCGACTTTCCCACTCCGCAGTCGATCCGGAGAGGACCGTGAGGCGAAGGGTGGCGAGGGACTCCCGCGGGACGCCGCGAAAGGTGACCACGTCCAGGGAGGCGCGGCAGTTGTTGACGACGATCTTCATGGGAACCACCTCCGCCACCCCGGGCATGCCTTCGATGCGGCGGCCGTGGTCCTCCGGTAGTTGGGACGTGAACGGGCAGAAGCGGTTTTCGCGGTACACGACAAGCGTGGTGTCCGCGGAGGTCTGCCGGGTTGCCGCCGAAACACCACCGCGCATCGCCTGGACGGCGCATAGGAGGAACATGGCGAGGGCGACGCCGGACACGGTGAGGGCGGTGCGCCCCCTGGCGCGGAGGATGTACTTCGCCACGACCGGGAGCATCCGCGGGGGTATCATCGGGTGCCCACCGCCGCGGCCTGTTCCACGAGGCGCCCCTTCTCGAGGTGCAGCGTGCGGTTGGCGTACTCCGCCGCGTGCGGGTCGTGCGTCACCATGATGAGGGTGCGCCGATGGTCTGCGGCGAGGCGCTGGAGCAGGAGGAGAACCTCGCCCGCGGAGGTCTTGTCCAGGTCCCCGGTGGGCTCATCGGCGACGATGATCCTGGGTTCGGTGACGATGGCGCGCGCGATCGCGACGCGCTGTTCCTGTCCGCCGGAGAGCTGGCGGGGGTAGTGGTCGTGGCGGTCGGAGATGCCGGCGAGCTCGAGGGCCGCGGCGACCCGGCGATGACGCTCCGTGCGGGGCATCGGCCGTAGCAGCAGCGGGAGCTCGACGTTTTCGTACGCGGTGAGCACCGGGATCAGGTTGTAGAGCTGGAAGATGTAGCCCACGTTGCTTGCCCGCCACTCGGCGAGTGTCGAGCGGGACAGGGCGCCAACGTCCGTCCCGTCGATTCGCAGCGTGCCGGAGGTGGGCCGGTCGATGCCCGCGACAAGGTTGAGGAGGGTGGTCTTGCCGCTTCCGGAGGGGCCCATCAGCGCGAGGAACTCCCCTTCCTGCACGTCGAGGTCGAGGTGGTCGAGCGGGGTGATCTCCGTGTTGCCACGGTGGTAGGTGCGCGTGAGGGCGCGGCACTCGATGAAGGCCATGTCAGGGCGCTCCGGTCTTCGTGGTGACCCTCACGGGCGCGCCGTCCGCGAGGCCGTCGGAGCCCGATGTGATCACGAGGTCGCCGGGTCGCAGCCCGTCGCTGGTTTCCAGCCACCCGCCGCTCTCGGCGCCGGTCAGCGTGACGGTGCGCAGCTTTGCGCTCCCCTCCGCACCATCAAAGGCGGCCACGACCCACGCGCGGCCGTTGCGAATCGCTTCCGCAGGGGCAAAGACCGCGCGCGCACCTGCAGGTGGGGTGGCTGCGTGGGGTGTGTCCAGGAATCGGACGCGCGCGAGCATCTCGGGCCGGAGTTCCGGTGAGGTCTCATCGAGGCGGACCTTTGCCTGAAGCGTGTTCTTCTGGATGTCGGCCTCGCCCGCCACGCGCGTGACGCTTCCGCGGAACCGCCGCTCCGGCAACAGTTCGACCGTGACCTCCGCGGCCGTTCCGACGCCGACCTTCGCAGCGTCGGCGAGCGGGACGTCCACGCGCACCTGAAGGTGGCGCGGATCGTAGAGGAGGAGCGCATGAGCGGCCTCGGGCTCGTCGGAGGCCACGACGAGCCGCGCGCCCGGTGCGACGAGCCGGCGCATGACCACGCCGTCGGAGGGCGCGCGGAGATGCATGCGCTCCATGCGAAGGCGGGCCTCCTGTGCGTCGATGCGGGCGAGGTCCAGGGCGCGCGCCTCGGCTATGCGGTGCTCGGCGGTTTGTGCGGCGGCGCGGGCGTCGGCGAGCGCAGCCTCGTGCTGCGCGCGCGCGACGGCGATTCTCGCGGCAGCCGCGGCCAGTTCCGCCCGGGCCACGCTCCAGCCGGCCTCAGCCGAGTAGTGGTCGGCCTCGGAGGCCGAACCCGAGGCCGCCAGGGCCTCGAACCGCTTCCACGTGCGCCCCGCTTCCTGCGCCTTCGCCGCGGTCGCGTCGCGTTCCGCGAGGGCAAGCGCGAGGGAGGCACTGGTCTCCGCAACACGCGCGGCTGTGACGGCGAGTTCTCGCTCGTTGACCGTGTTGAGGCGCCATGCCGCCTCGGCCGCCCGAAGCTCCGCCTCGGCGCGACTCAACGCGAGCTGCGCGTCCGCCTCCACAAGGCGCGCGACCACTTGACCGGCGGAAACGGCGTCGCCCTCGCGCACGAGGACTTCGGCGACCGTTCCTGATGCAAGGGCCGCGACGGCCACCGGATATGGGTCGGGTTCGATCCATCCCGCGGCCTGAACGCGCGTGGCGGACGAAGCGCCCGGGTTGTCCGTGGCGCGCACAGTCTTCGCCGGCAACTCGACCACGGGGGTCGCATCCACAGGGGTCGCCGATGTGAAGCTCCCCATGAGCGACGAACCCAGAAGCGCGGTCATGGCGATGGTCAGTGCGATAGGCAACCCCACCCGCGTCCCCCAGCGGATCGGCGGCACGGGCATTCTGTTGGTGACATCGGGACTTGAGCGGGCGGTCATCGAACAGCCCGCCCACGGACATGTCGGTGCATGTGAGGCTCCTTCGGCTTCAGTCGTGATGCTGAGGCAACGCGCGGCGAGGTCGGCCGGCTGCGGTCAGCGCCGAAGGACGCAGTTCATCAGGTGAATGGGGACGTTGGCTGGGGGAGGGGACCAACTTGCGGAGCGAACATGGGGTCCGGTTTCCGCCGCGGCGGTCGGCAGATACAGGAGAATCCCGGATTGCGGCGGCAAGACATCAGCCGGCACTTCGATCACGGCGCGTTGGGTCGGGGGGATCAGGTCGGTGTCCCCGGCGCTGCAAGTTGGGGGGCAAGTCGTCGGGAGGAGGGGCGATTCGGCGTCTACTTCGTACGGGCACGCACTGCAGCACGCCTTCTCCTGCGGCGAGGACCCCACGCAGCAGGCGGCGGGCACGGCCTTCGCCACGAAGACAAGCGCAAGGAGTATGGTCACGAAGAGCCGCATGGCCTTGCCCCATGGGTCATTCACCCAAAGGCCTCCGCCAGTTTTCGGCGCGGTTGATGCTGCCCTCACGGCAACCTGGCGGGCACCGGAAGGTAGGGAGGGATATGGTGGGAGGCCGGATCTCATCTTCCCCCGGAGCTTTGAACACGCACTCCCTCCCGTCAATTGCATCTGAGTCCTGCGTCAGGGCGTCCGGACGGCCATCGAAAAATAGTTCCTGTCCCTGTTTTCTGCGGGATTGACCCCCGGGGAGGGGGACGGGGACTCTGCCGCGTTCAGACAGCTCTCGACCTGATCCAGCCACCACCCATGCCCGATCCCCTCGTCCTCGCCGCTTCCGCGAACCACGCCGCCACGCTTCAGGAGGTGTACCTCCCCGTCCTGGTGATGGTCGTCGTGTCCATCGGGTTCGGGCTGTTCAACCTCGTGGCGTCCTGGTTCCTCGGCAAGCGCAAGCCGACGGCGGTGAAGCTGGAGCCGTACGAGTGCGGCGTGCCCACGATCGGTTCGGCGCGAGTGCAGGTTTTCGTGCGGTTCTACCTCGTGGCGCTGCTGTTCCTCCTTTTCGACATGGAGATCGTGTACGTGATTGCGTGGGCGCTCGCTGTGAGGCAGCATGCGGACGTGCCGGGCTTCTTTGCCTACTCCACCGTCGTCATGGTGATCTACATGGCCATCCTGATTGTGGGCCTGCTCTACGAGTGGAAGAAAGGTGCACTGAATTGGACCTGATCCTCGACCGCCCCAATGCCGGCGTGCGTCCCGGCGAGACGGATTTCGTGACGCTCCAGGCGCCGGAGCATGCGCTCACCAAGACGCTCTCCGAGGCGATCAACTACGCGAGGCGGAACTCGATCTGGCCCGTGATGATGGGGCTTTCGTGCTGCGCCATCGAGATGATGGCGACGGCGGCGTCCCGATTCGACCTGTCGCGTTTCGGCTCGGAGGTGTTCCGTCCCTCCCCGCGCCAGGCGGACCTGATGATCGTGGCCGGCACCGTGACGAAGAAGATGGCGCCCGTGGTGCGGCGCATCTACGACCAGATGACGGAGCCGAAGTGGGTGATCGCGATGGGCGCGTGCTCCTCCTGCGGCGGAATGTACAACGTGTACTCGGTGCTGCAGGGCGTGGACGAGATCGTGCCGGTGGACGTGTACGTGCCAGGCTGCCCCCCGCGGCCGGAGGCGCTGATCTACGGCATCATGCAACTCCAGAAGAAAGTCGGCATGGAGCCGTTGTTCTAGGGGCGGGCGCTTCGGCGCCCGGATTCGGGTCAGGCGCAACGGCGAACGGATGGGTAGGCTCGGAGGTCCCGGGGACGTCCGAGCCGCCACGACGGCCCTTGCCGGATTCCCCCCGACGCCCGACACCCCATGCCCGGCACCCGGAACCCGCCTTCCCGCGCCATGCCCAGCCCACTCATCGAAGTCCGCGACCTGCACCTGACCTACCGCCTGCACCGTCGGCGGGTGGAGACGATCAAGGCGCTGATCTTCAACTCGCTGCTGGGCCGCAACCGGGGCGAGGTCCACATCTTCGAGGCGATCCGCGGCATCAGCTTCGACCTGGCGCGCGGGGAGGTGCTCGGGGTCTGCGGGCACAACGGGAGCGGCAAGTCGACTCTCCTGCGCGTGCTGAGCGGGGCTCAGCATCCCACGCGCGGATCCGTCGTCGTGCGCGGCCGCGTGGGCAGCCTGCTCAGCCTTGCGGGCGGGTTCCTGCCGGAAAGCACCGGCCGCGAGAACATCCACCTGAACGCGCTCCTCATGGGCATGGAACCCGCCTCGATCGCGGACAAGATGGACTCGATCATCGACTTCGCTGAGCTGGGTGAGTTCATCGACTCCCCCGTCAGGACGTACTCCGCGGGCATGGTGTCGCGCCTCGGCTTCGCGATCGGCGCGCACGTCCCTTCGGACCTGATGCTTGTGGACGAGTCGCTCTCCGTCGGCGACGCGCGGTTCCAGTCGAAGTGCGAGGCGTGGCTTCGCGGGAGGCTGGAGCAGGGGCTCTCGATGGTCGTCGTGTCGCACAGCATCGAGACGCTCGAGTCGATGTGCCAGCGCATCCTGTGGCTGGACCACGGCCTGATCCGCGCGCTGGGGCCGACTGCGGAGGTCATCGCGGAGTACCGCGAGCGCTTCATCGCGGCGAAGGCGGCCGCGCAGCAGAAGGAGCCGCACGCTTGAGCGACGCCTCGGAAAGCCTCGGCACGTACCGGTACGAGGGGATCGCGCCGCCATGGTCGCGGCCGAGGGACGTGGCCATCCTCGTGTACCACCTCGCGCGCAGGCAGGTGGCGCAGCGCTACCAGGGGTCCAGCATCGGCTTCCTTTGGACGCTCTTCAACCCGCTCCTCATGATGATCGTGTACGTCTTCCTCTTCCGCTACGTGTTCCGCGCGGAGGTGCCGAACGTGCCCTACCCGTGCTACTTCCTCGTCGGCTACCTGATGTGGAACGCGCTGAGCATGTCGGTGATGCACAACGTGAACGTGGTGATCGAGTGCAAGCCGCTGCTGGACTGCCACAACTTCCCGGCGTGGACGCTTCCCGTCTCGCGTGTGGCTGCGGCGTGGTTCAACTACCTTGTCACGCTGCCGATCGTGCTCGTGTTCAACGCGGTGTTCGGCGTCATGCCTGGGTGGGAAATCCTGTGGCTTCCGCTGGTGCTGGTGGTCGCGTTCGCCATGTCCGTGGGGCTGGGGCTGCTGACCGCCGCGACGACCCCCTTCTTCCGGGACCTCCAGCAGTTCATCGACCTCCTGCTGACGGTTGGCTACTTCCTGACGCCGATCATCTACCCGTACTCGTTCGCCGAGGCGAACCTCCCCGGCGTCGGGCTCCAGTTGTACAGCCTGAATCCGCTGACCGGCATCGTGGAGCTGATGCACTACGCGTACCTCGGGATGCCGGCGCGCGTGGTGCCCTTTGCGTCCGCGATCGTGTTCTCCTTCGCGGTGATGGTCATCGGCAAGGCGTACTTCGACAGCCGCCGCCGCTACTTCCACTACGTCGCATGACGGCCGGACGGGGCGCGTGAGGCTGCTGTTCGTGCTTGGGACGCGCCCGGAGGCGATCAAGCTCGCGCCGGTGATCCTTGAGGCGCGGCGCACCCCCGGCGTCGAGGCGCGCGTCCTCTCCACGGGCCAGCACCGCGAACTCCTCGACCCGATCCTGCGTTTTTTTGGCGTCGAGCCGGACCATGACCTCGGCGCGATGCGCGCGGGGCAGTCGCTCGCCGACCTCACCGCCCGCGCCGTGTCGGGCATTGGGGCCATCCTGGCGGGGGAGCGCCCGGACGCACTCGTGGTGCAGGGCGACACCACGTCGGCGATGGCCGGGGCGATGGCGGCGTTCTATGGGCGGGTGCCCGTGGCGCATGTGGAGGCGGGCCTCCGCACGGGCAGGCTCGATGCGCCCTTCCCGGAGGAGTTCAACCGGCGGGCGATCGGCCTCGTGGCGCGGTGGCACTTCGCCCCGACCGAGCGCGCGGCCGAGTCCCTGCGCTCGGAGAACCTGCCGAGGGACGGCGCCAACCCGCCGAGCATCGTCGTCACGGGCAACACCGTGATCGACGCGCTCGGGATGGCCGTGCAGAAGGCGCGCGCATCCAAGCATCCCCTCGCCGCGCGGGTGGACGCCTGGCGCGCCGGGGGCGCCGAACGCCGGTTCGTGCTCGTGACCGGCCACCGCCGCGAGAGCTTCGGGGAACCCATCCGCGAGGTCTGCGGCGCGCTGCGCGAGCTCGCAGGCAGGCACCCGAGTATCATGTTTGTCTATCCCGTTCACCGAAATCCGAACGTTGTTGGCCCGGTCGAGGAACTGCTCCACGGCGTCGAGGGGGTCGTGCTGTGCGACCCGATGGAGTATCCGGACTTCACGTCGCTGCTGGCGCGCGCCGACCTCGTGGTGACGGACAGCGGGGGCATCCAGGAGGAAGCCCCCGCGCTCGGGATTCCCGTAGTGGTCACGAGGGAAACCACTGAGAGGCCGGAGGCGCTTTCCCCGGGTCGGGTGGAGCTTTGCGGGCACGACTTCGCCCGGATAGTGGGGGCCACGGAGCGCCTCCTTGGACCCCGGCGCGAGGGGTTGGCGGACCGCGTCCTGGCCAACCCCTTTGGCGACGGAAAGGCCTCCTGGCGCGTGGTTTCGTCGATTTTGGGCGATTCTCCGGCGCCCTTCCGGCAGGGCTGAAACCCGTCCCCGCCCCTCCCGTTTTTTTGGCTTTGGCAGGATAGAAAATCCGCTTGCGCCAATTACCCACCGCCCCTATCCATGGACCATCAGCAGACAGCGAAGGGTGATCCATACGGATCGAGCCCTCTCGCAAATTCTTACTGCAAGGGGTAAGACCCATGAAGAACGCTCTGCGCAACAAGAAGGGGCAGGGGCTCGCCGAGTACGCCGTGATTCTCGTCGGCGTGACCGTCGTTTCGCTCGGTGCCCTCTCGACCCTCGGCCACAACGTCGGCGACCTCCTCGCCTCGACGGCCGCAATCCTCCCGGGCTCGCAGCCCGAGTGGGACCAGCAGGTGTACGTCGGCGAGCTCATCGAGCTCGACGTGCCGGCGCTTCCGAAAGCCAACGGCATCAACCTTGCCGTGGACGACATCGACGCCAACATCACCAACGGCACGAACCGTATGGCCGAGAACGTCACGAACGGCCAGTTCGCCGCCAACTGGCAGAACCTCGTCTTCGAGCGCACGCCGTAATAAGCGTTCGCCTCGACAAAGAGGCTCTGTTGTTGTCACGTTTCGCCCGGCCGCAAGGCCGGGCGAAACTCGTTTGGACCACTCCAAAGGAGCCAATCATGGCCGCATATACCCCCTCCACCTCCGATGACGCCGTCTGCAAGGCCACAGGCCGCACTTGGCGGGAGTGGTTCGCCTACCTGAATTCCTGGGCCACCCCCGAAACCGGGCACAAGGAAGCCGCCGCCCATCTTGCCTCCATCGGAGTACCCATGTGGTGGTCGCAGATGGTGACGGTCGAGTGGGAGCGCCACACCGGGCGCCGCGCCGTCCACCAGACAACCCGGGGATTCGAGGCGCAGGTCTCCCGCACGGTGGCTGCCTCCCCCGAGGACTCTTGGGCCGCCTTTTCCCGTCAGGCGGCACTGCACAAGTGGATGGGCGCCGGTTGCCGCGCAGAACTCAAGGAGGGAGGCGCCTGGCGGGACCCCCACGGCGCCGGGACCGTAACCAGCGCCACCAGGCCCCGCCGGGTGGGGATCTCGTGGACCGCCAACGGCGGAACCAAGCCACAGCGCCTCGAACTCCAGTTTTTCCCCAACAAGGCGGGGGGAACGTCCGTCCGGATCACGCACTCCGGACTGAAGGGGGACAAGGAAGTCGCGGCTTCAAAGGCGATTTGGAAGCCGCTCCTCGATCGCCTACGGGACCATTTCCAGCCTACTTGACCTTCAGCCGCGCCGTCTTCCCCCGCGCGACGGCGACCGCCCGCTTCGTCGTCCGCCCGTCCGGGAATCGGATCGTAAGCGACTTTTCCCCGGGCTGCACCGAGGGAATCGCGAAGAACCCGTCGCTGCTGGACAGGTACGTGTAGTTGCGGCCCTCGATCCGGATCCAGGCGTCGGTGACCGGGTTTCCCTTGGAATCGAGCACCCACCCCATGACCTGGCCCGTTCGGGGGGATGACTTGAAGGTCAGTTCCGGCACGGGGGCCTTCTCCGGGTAGAGCATCCTGCCGCCCGCGATCCACTCTGCCTCGCTCGCCGCGCTGTAGGAGAAGAAGGTGTTGCCGCCCGCCTTGAGGCGTCGCGTGAGTGCCACGTAGCGCGTTTGCACCGATTGCAGTGGCTGGGTGCCGCCGTAGTTCCCCAGTGCCGACCCCGGCCAGATCGGGCGCCCCGACCTGTTGTGGTGAATCCAGTCCTTCACGATCTCCGAGTAGCTCGGCCCCGGGGGACCCTCCTTCCAGTACACCTGCGGCATGAGCACGTCGATGATGCCGTCGCGCAGCCACCGCTCCCCATCGGTGCCGAAGTCGTGCAGGCAGTCCTTGTACTTCGAGTACCCGCTGATCCGGTTTTTGTCGTAGATGCCGAAGGGCGAGGCGCTCACGAGGAGTCCGGGCTTCTCCGCCGTCGCGGCGACGTAGATGTTGGAAAGCATGCGGCTGAGCTGGTCGCGCTGCCACTCGCGCATGCCCTTGATGCCGTCCGGATTGCCGCGACCCCGAAACCTCGCCATCGAGGCCGGGTCGTAGGACACGCCGTTGGGCAGGGCCGTCCGGTCGTCCCAATGCAGGCCATCGACATCGTAGCGCGAAACAAAGTCGAGAACCACCCGTCGCAGGTAGGCCTCCACGTTGGGATTGCCGGGGGTCAGCCACGTGTAGTCCGAATCCCCGAAGATCACCGGCCGCTTCTTCGAGTCCCGAATGACGCCGAGCGCGCGCTTGGGGTCACGGGGGTTCGCCCAGTCCCAGAAGGGGTGCCGCGGATTCGACGGATACGCCTTCCCCTTGTGCTGCCAAATCGTGAGCAAGTTGAGCCAGGCGTGGAACTCGAGGCCATTCCGCCGGGCCTCCGTGATCGCCAGCTTGACGGGATCCTCCCCCCGGATGCCGGCGGGAATCGTTTCGGACCACGGCTCGAGGGGAGATGGGTAGAGCACGTCCCCCTGCCCCCGCACCTGGAAGACGACGGCGTTGAAGTTCCCCTTGGAGAGGGTCGCCATCATGCGGCGCAGGCGTGCCCGCATTTCATCCGCGGTTCCGCCTGTCCACTCGAACCGCGTGATCCAAACCCCACGCCACTCGGCCTTGGGGGGCGACTGGCGGGTGGCGGGGCTGTCGGAGTTTGCCCCCGCGAGTTGGATCAGGAGCGCGGCGCATGCGGCCGTCAGGAATGCTCGTGTTCGCGGCGATGGCATGTCGGTTTCCGTGCGTGCTGGTGGGGTGGTCCGCACCTCGTCCCCCGTCGCCGGCAGAGAATCAAGTCGGAATCGGATTCGGACGCCGCCTTGCGCGCGTCTTGCCGGCCCTGGAGGCCGCGCGCACGTTGCGGGCGAGTTCGACGCCCAGGATGGCCATGAAGACCAAGCCGGCGGCACCGAGCACCGGACCCGCCAGCGGACCCCGCGAGTCCCAGCCAAGCCACTGGCCGAGGAGCAGCAGCAGCGCACCGGCGGCGAGGAAGCGCCCCGCCGCACGCAGATGCCCGAAGCCCCATGCCTCCGAGCGCGCGAACTCTCCGAAGGACGCGAGCCAGCCCGCGCCGAGTGCCGCCGCCAGCGGGCCCGCTGCGTGGCCCCCCAGCGCCAAGCCAGCCGCCATCGCCACCGACAGGGCGCCGATCTGCCCCCACAGGCCCCTCCCCCCGCACGCCGCAGCCCCAACCAGGAGCGCAGACTCGACGGGCACCCTCGCAGCCGACGCTGCAAGCACGCACACCGAAAGCGCGATCATGCCCACAAGGGCGCCGCCGACGAACTCGCGTGCGCCCGAGCGAATCGAGCTTCGGGAGATCACTTCGATGGGGGGGCGGCGGGAAGCTGCCGCGACGTCAGGATGAACACGACCCGGCATGTCCCCGGGTCTTCAGCTAGGTCGATGATGCCGACGGCTTCACCGGTGCGGCTCCGCGTCAGCTCGCGCATCGTTCCGATAGGAATGCCCCCGGGAGCCGCGGAGCCCGCCTGTCCCGAACTGACGAGGACCTCGCCCGGCCGAAGGAGCGTCTCCGTCCCGGAGAGCTGTATGTGCGCGGAGGCGGATTCCCCGGTGCCGGCAATGACGACCGTCTCCCCGCTGTCGGCCCCCACGGCACCCCAGCGGCTCCGGCCATCGCCTATCACCGCCACGAGGCAGGAGCCTGCAAAGACCCTGTTAACCGTCCCGACGATTCCGTGCGCGCCGACGACGACCATGCCGGGCTCGACCCCATCGGCCGATCCGCGGGAGACCCACAAGAGTCGCCTGCCCGAGGTGGGGGCCATGCCGAGAACCGCCGCATCGAGCAGTGAGGTGTCCGGCGGAAGGCTGGGCGCGATGGCGGCGCGTGCCCCGGAAACGGAGAGCTGCGCCGCGTCGATCGCCCCGCGCAGGCGCATCTCCGCGATCTCGCGCCGGAGCTCCTCGTTCTCGCGCTCGAGTTCCCCACGGCCGAGCAACGCCGTCCAGACCGCCTCCGACGTGCCGTGGATCGCGGACCCAGCCCGCGCCACCGGTGAGAACATCGATCCCAACAGGGAACGCGGGGCGGCGAGCGGTTCCCGCGGGGATGAGTCGAGGATGCCGATGCCCACGGCACCGACAAAGAGGACGGCGGCCCCCAACCACCACTGTCGTGGGGTCGGGGCGGGGCGTGCTGGGGCGTGCTGGGCGATCACGGACGCGGGAGCTCGCGGAACGGGAGGTGTGGATCGCAATGCTGCGACCCATCGCGCCCGCCCCGGCGCGCACAACGTCAAGCCGGATCACCCTGACCAACGCAAAGGCGCGAGGACCCGAACCAGCGCGGGGCCACGAGGACGATTCCCTGAGCCCCTTCCTTGCGCCCACACGTCCCCGGTCCAATTCCATTGACGGGCCCCCTCGGGACGCACCTACTGGCGGGTTTGATACCAGCCGGAGCACACCGCACCCAGCCATGTCCCAGAACTCCAACGGATCCTCACCCACGCGCCGGGCAGTCAACCTGGCGGAGACCGTCGAAATCCTGAGAAGGTCGGACAACATCCTCGTCGTGAGCCACCTGCGTCCCGACGGCGACTGCATCGGGTCCTCGGTGGCGCTGCTGCTTGGCCTGAAGTCCCTGGGAAAGCGCGTCGCAGCCTACAACCGCGACGGACTCGGGCCGAAGACGAACTACCTGCGCGGATCGGACTGCATCCAGACGACGATGCCCCCCTGGCAGGTCGACCTGACGGTGTTCGTGGATTGCGGGGCCGTGCGCCGGGTAGCCGATGGATTCGCGCCCGTGGGAAAAACGCTGAACATTGACCATCACCTGACCAACGACCGCTTTGCGGACTACAACTTCATCGACGTGGATGCCGCCGCGGTGGGGGAGCAGGTCATCAACATCCTCGGCGCGCTCGGAGTCACGATCACCCCGGAGATCGCCTCGGCCGCCTACTTGTCCGTCATGTCGGACACAGGCGGATTCCGCTACTCGAACACGAATGCGGCCACGTTCGACCTGGCGGCGCGGCTGGTCCGGCTTGGCGCCGATCCCGGCACCGCATCGACGGCGTACTACGAATCGCGCGAGCGCGGCGAGTTCCTCCTCTCCGGTCGCGCCTACGAGCGCCTCAAGGTCGAGCTCGACGGAGCCTTCGCGTGGTCAGAACTTCGCAGCGGCGACTATGACGACGCAGGGGGCGAGGAAGTGGAACCCGATGGCCTCGTCAACGAGCTCCGCGCGATCCGCGGAGTCGAGATTTCGCTCCTCTTCCATGAGATGAGGACCGGCGGGCTTCGCGGGGGCCTTCGAGGGAAGGGCAGGATCGACTGCGCGGAGGTCGCCCAGCGCTTCGGCGGCGGGGGCCACTTCAACGCCGCCGGCCTCGTGGTGTCCGACCGTCCGTTCGAGGAAGCGAGGGAACTCGTGCTGCGCGAGCTCCGGACCTACGTGGCGGAGCAGCTCGCAGCCGCGGCGCCCTGATCCCCACGGCCGCAACCGCGCGGAGACCGTCCGACGCAGGCAAGCAGCACGAGCACGGGCCAAACAGGCAGCCTGAACCGCGCCGCGGTCATGTTCCCCGCCGGCAACGACAACAGGACCAGCAACGCCGCCAGCAGCGCGAGGCATGCCGTCGGCGCACGCTGCTCCCGCGCGCGGAAACGCACGCCCAGATTCCAGATCGACCATGCGGCCACGCCAAGGACGAGCAGCCACTCCGCCCCGGCGGCCAACCTCCACGCCCCTGACGGTTCGCCCTCGCGTCCCAGCCCGCGCCGCCAGTCTGCAACCGAGGGGGAGAGGAGCGGCCGCAGGTTGCGCGCGGCAACGCGCAGTGCCGTGCCGGGATGCCGCGTCGCGATGTCGAGCGCCTCGCGCGTCCAACCCTCCGCGAGGACGCCGGGCGATGTCGTCGGGCGGTAGATCCGGGGATAGGTTTCCTTGAAGGAGTCGGCGAACAACCTGCCAAAGTCCGCCCCCTCAGCCTCGGAAAGCACCACGTTCATGTGCGCAAAGCGCAGGTTCCACGCACCGATCTCGCAAAAGTGAAATGTGCCGAACTGCGACTTGTTCCTCGCCATCCACCCCAGTGTGGGCGCGAGCGCCAATCCCGTGCAGACAAGCGCCAACAGGGCTGCACGGAGCCGCCGCGATCGACCCAGCCCCGGCCACGAAAGGCCGAGCAGCAGGAGCCCAGCGCCGACGGCAGCGACGACCACGTAGAGTCCGAGCGGCCTCACAAGCGGGAGCAGTCCCGCCACCGCGGACGCAGCCGCCAGCCGCCGCGCGCAGGGTCGCCCGACCACCGACGGCAGTCCCAGCATGAGTCCGGCGACCAGCACCGCGACGAACAGCGTGTCCGTGTAGACCTGCGTCGCCCAGAAAAGCGCCAGTGGGTTCGCCGACACGAGGAGTCCGGCCGCAAGCGACGTGCGGCTGCCCGCCCCGAGCATCCCCGCCGCTCGCATCGCCATCATCCCCGTGGCCCACAACAGGGCGAGGTTGAGCACGGCAGGGGCGAGCACACCCGGCCCCGTCAGGCGAAACAGGCCCGCGAGCAGAAACGGATACCCTGGTGTTCGGAAGGAGATCGGGTGAAGCCCCGGCGCACCGGCCTCCGAGAACACGCCGTGGCGCATCAGGTTGATCGCGGACTTGTAGTACCCGAGCGAGTCCATCTCGAGCAGGGACGGCAGGTGCGGGGCCATGAGCCCGAGCGAGAGGCAAGCCGCGGCTCCGAACAACAGCGTGAAGGCAGCCAGGGCCCCGCTGGGGCCCGCCGGGGACGGTTCGGCGGCCATGCTTCCTCAGGCCGCGCCCATCACTTGATCGTGCGCGTACTGTCCACGCCCTTGTTCGTCGTGTAGCGGTAGCGCTCGAGGCCCCCACCCGACTGGGTGAGCGTTGTCAGGAGCTGGCGCGCGTCGCCGAGGCGGGCATTAAGGTCCATGCCGGTGATGGGCCCCAGGCTGGGATCCATGTTCACGGCGGTCGTCAGGGAGTCGATGGCGCGACGCGCAAACTTGATCGCTTCCTGCTTAGCGCTGTACGGACGGGCGCCCTGGTTGACCTCGGTGGAGCGCAGTTGCTCGGCGAAGGCGAGGGCCTGCTGGTAGTACTCGGTGCCGCGCTGGGCGATCTCGCGCGCCTGCTGGCGCGTCTCTCGGGCGAGGCGCTCGGCCTCGATGTTCGCGCGCTCGTACATCTCGGAGGCCTTCGCGGCGAGGTCCGGCTGGTCCGAGTACATCTCGATGTAGCGCCGCGCCATGTCCCTCGCGACAGCGAACTCCCTCCGGTTGAGTGTCTCGCGGACGTCGGCAAGGCGCTCCTCCGCCTCCTCGCGCAGGATCGCCATGAGGATCTCGTTCTTCGGGGCAAGGCGGCTGACGATGGCGGCTTCGTCCGCGGCCAGTTCCTTCAGGCCCGCGTCGCGCAGGCCCTTGATCAGGCGCGCGCGCGCATCCGTGTCGGTCGGGTCGGAGGTCGCGACGTTCTTGCGGTAGCGCAGGATCACGAGTTGGCTCGAATCCTCGCCCGGGAAGTACTTGAGCAGCTTCTCCGTGTTGGAGATCGCGGCGTCGTAGTTGCCGACCTCCTGCTGGGTGCGGATCACCTCGCGGAGGGTGGACCTGAGGCGCGCGTCGTAGCGGAGCGCCCTGTACTTCGGCGCAGGCGCAAGCTTCTCAAGCGCGGGGATGGCCTCCTCGAGCCGGTTCATCATCAGGAGCGAGTCCGCCACCTGCATGTTCAGGTCAAGGTTGTCCGGGTCCGTGGCCAGCTTCTGCTGGTAGGCCTTGAGGACATCGGCCTTGCGCGCCGGGTCGTTCTTCCAGACCTCGAGGAGCCTGTCGCGGGCATTGGCGTTGTCGGGGTCCAGTTCGAGGACGCGGGCGTAGTGTGCCTCCGCGCCCTTCGGGTCGAGTCGGTCCAGCCGCTGGAAACCCCACGCGGTGTAGAGCTCGACGAGCGCCCCCTGCGCGGCGGTGCGCTGCGCGTCCGTCAGGGCTGCGGCCGAGAGCTTCTTGAGCAGGCTCTCCGCCTCCGCGAAGCGTTCGTCCTTCAGGAGGCGGCGGGACTCCTCGATGTCGCGTTCGATCTTTTGCGCGGACACGCGCTCCTCCTCGCGGCGCGCGGTGCTCATGGCCTCCTGCGCACGCTCGATCCCGCGCTTGGCATCCGCGTCGTTCGGGTCGATTGCGAGCGCCTGCTGGAGCGTCTCGATCCCGCGCTGGTAGCTCTTCGCCTCCACGAGCTGGAGGCCGATCCGCCGCCAGTCCACCGCATCCGGTTCCTCTATGATCTCGCGGATGCTGCCGCGGGAGAGTTCCATGCTCCCGACGCCGCGGATGAAACGGACGCGGTCGGGTTTCTTGTCGAGCGTCTCGACGCGTCCCTCAAGGCGCTGCCCGTTGGTCATCACGACCACATCCCCCACGGCGGAGCCGGCGGCCGCCAGGAACGCCGCGACCACGGTAGCCTGCCAAGCCCTTGAACGCATCGGGATGCCCTCGCTTTGCTGATGTTCACGCGGCCGGAACCGCTACTGTTGCCACATCGTGCCGACCCGGTGGGAACCGTGTCAAAAACGGATCGCTCGGTCCCCGCAAAAAAGACCCGCCGGGGAGCCCCCTAGTTTGCGTCCTTGCGGGACCACTCGAAGTGCACCGCCTCACCAGGACGGTCGCTTCGCTCGAACGTATGCGCGCCAAAGAAATCCCGCTGTGCCTGCGTCAGGTAGGCCGGGAGCCGCTCCCGCCGGTAGGCGTCGTAGTACGCGAGCGAGGCGGACAGCGCCGGTGCCGCGATGCCCTGCTGCGCGGCCAGCGACACCATCCTCCTCAGCGAGGACTCCGCAGACTTCATCTCCTCCGCAAAGCTGGCATCAACCAGCAGGTTCACCGGCGGATTGCCCCCCGCATACGCCGCCCGGATGCGGTCCAGCATCGCCGCCCGTATGATGCAGCCACCCTTCCAGATTCGCGCCACTTCGTCCAGGTGCAGGCCGTACTGGAACTCGGTGCTGGCCTTGGCGAGCATCGCGAGACCCTGCGCGTACGAACAGACCTTCGCGGCGTAGAGCGCCTTCTCCAGGTCCTGGCGTATGGCCAGCTTGTCCACCGCGCCGACCTTGGGCCGGGCGCCCGAGAGCACCTTTGACGCCGCGACGCGCTCGGCCTTCAGCGCGGACACCATGCGCGCATCCACCGCAGCCGTCATCGTCGGCACCGCGATGCCAAGGTCCAGCGCCGCCTGCGTCGTCCACTTGCCTGTTCCCTTCTGCCCCGCCTTGTCCACGATCAGGTCGAGCATGAGCGACCCGGTCTCGGGGTCCTTGCGCGCCACGATTTCGGATGTGATCTCGATCAGGAAGCTCTTCAGGATGCCGCGGTTCCAGGCGCGGAAAGTCTCCTCCATTTCAACGGGGGAGAATCCGCCCACCTCGCGGAGCAGGTCGTACGTCTCTGCGATGAGCTGCATGTCGCCGTACTCGATGCCGTTGTGGACCATCTTGACGAAGTGGCCCGCTGCGCCGCGGCCGACGTGCGTCACGCACGCACCGGTGTCGGTCTTCGCCGCGATCTTCTCGAGCGTGGGGGCGAGCGCCGCGTAGGCCTCCGCCGGGCCGCCCGGCATCAGGGACGGGCCGTGGCGCGCGCCCTCCTCCCCGCCGCTCACGCCCATGCCGACGAAGCGCAGGCCCGCCTTCTCCAGCTCGATGAATCGCCGCTCCGTGTCCGGGTAGTGCGAGTTGCCGCCGTCGATCACGATGTCGCCCTTGTCGAGAAGGGGCCGAAGCTGCGCGATCACCGCGTCCACGGCCTTCCCGGCCTGCACCATCAGCAGGATGCAACGGGGCTTGATGAGGGAGCCGACGAACTCCTCCAGCGTCTTCGCGCCGACGATGTCGCGTCCGGGGTTTCTCGCAACGAACTCCTCCGTGACCGAGATCGTGCGGTTGTAAACCGAAATGGGGATGCCGCGGTCGCTGACGTTGAGGGCGAGGTTCGCCCCCATGACGGCGAGGCCGACGACCCCGAATTGTTGGGTGGCGGGCATGTGGCGGGAGCCTCCTGCGCGTGCGGGAGCCCGTTCCGGGCACCCGGGGATTCCTGCTTGGTGGCGCACCCCATGAACCCGCCCCACGCGGCCCGGGGCAAGGCGCGAAAGGTGCGCCGCGCCAACCTGGGCAAGCCCCGCGGACCACGCCACATTCCGCTAGGCTCCAGCCCCGGACGCGCCGTGACTCCTGCCCATGTCCGGCGCGCTCGACATCGTGATGCTGTCCCACCTCAACTGGGACCGGAAGCTCTTCCAGCGTCCCCAGCAGCTCGCGACCCGCTTTGCCCGCATGGGGCACCGCATCGCGTACTTCTCCGTCGAGCGGCTGGTCCGCTTCTCCCTGCTTCCGATCTCCGAGCGGATCCAGGAACCTGCGCCGAACCTGCTGGCCGTCACGCTGCCGCAGGTGCCGGGTTCGTGGAGGTTTGACTGGGCGCGGCGCATGACGGACGCGAGCATCGCCGCCCGCGCGCGCCGCGCGTGGACCACCGGACCCCGCGTTCTTTGGTGCCAGCATCCCCGCTTCGTCCGGGTCGCGCGCGAGCTGAAGCCGGACCTGCTCGTCTACGATGCCATGGACCCGCACGGCGCATTTGCCCGCAGGGACGACACCGTCATCGCCATGGAGGACGAGCTGCTGCGCGAGGCCCACGTCGTGTTTGCAGGGGGGCGGTCGCTCGCGGCGCTGCTGGAGGCTCGTGGTGCGAAGCCCATCTGCCTGCCGAGCGGGATCGATTTCGCCCACTTCGCCCGAGCGGCGGGGCCGGGTCCCGTCCATCCGGCGGCCGAGGGTCTTCCGCGGCCGATCCTGGGCTACTTCGGCGCCATCGACGAGCGCATCGACTGGCCATTGCTCGCGTGGCTCGCGCAGGAGCGCCGCAATTGGACCATCGTCCTCGTGGGGCCCGTCCTTGGCGACGCATCGAGGTTTCCGTCCGAACCGAACCTCGTGCTGCCGGGAGCCTGCGACTACGCCGACCTGCCGCAGTGGCTGCGCGCGTTCGACGTGTGCCTGATTCCGTGGGTTGTCAATGACCTGACACAGTACATGAGCCCGACGAAGACGCCGGAGTACCTCGCCTCGGGCCGCCCCGTCGTGTCGTCCGCCATCCCGGACGTGGAGGCTGACTACGCGGGGGATGTGCAGATCGCGCGCACACGGGCGGAGTGGCTGGAGTCCTGCACCCGGGCGCTCATACGGGGACCAGGCCAGCCCGTCCGCCCGGCGGCGTGCCTGGAGTGGGATGAGATTGCAA
>CAZUCD010000055.1:0-22951 GCA_964618855.1 uncultured Candidatus Sumerlaeota bacterium | reverse complement strand
GATGGACTACTTCCTGCGCGCCTTCCCCTGCAGGCCGCGGTCGCCCGGGTTGGCGGTGCCGGGCTCGGCGGGGACGGTCTCCGGCACGTCCTCTTCGGCGGCCTGCTGCTGCGCCGCCTGACTCATGGCCTGGGACTGCTCCATGACCTGGGGCTTTGCGTACATCACCTTGGAGACGCGGTTGGAGGGCATGGCGCTCTCGGAGGAGAGCTGTGCGCGGAAGAAACGGTCGAATACCTGCTTGTGGACCTCGAGCATGAGGTCCTTGAACATGAGCGTCGCGTCCTTGGTGTACTCAAGGAGCGGGTCGCGCTGGCCGTAGCTGCGGAGGAAGACGCCCTCGCGCAGGTCGTCGATGGCGAGCAGGTGGTCGATCCAGTTGGTGTCGATCGTTCGCAGGGCGATGACGCGGCCGAGCTGCGTCGCCACCGGCGGCGTCAGCATCGCGACCTTCGTGTCGAAGGCCGAGACCACGTGCTTCATGGCCTCGTCCACGAGGTCCTCGATCGTGTCGTAGCCGCGGCCCTTCATGGAGGACATGTCCTCCGTGGCGAGGATGCGCTGGACCCACTCGACGAAGCCCGCGATGTCGGCGTCCCCCATGCTCTTCGCGTCGCCGTACTCCGCCTCGAACTCGTTGGTGAGGGCGTCGGCGAAGAGGGAGAGGAGCGTGTCGCGCAGGTCGTCCTCGAGGATGAGCGAGCGCCTGATGCCGTAGATGGTGCGGCGCTGCTCGTTGAGGACGTTGTCGAACTCGAGTGTGCGCTTGCGGCGCTCCTGGTTGATGAGCTCGACCTTCTTCTGGGCGCGCTCGATGGCGCTGGTGACGCGCGGGTGGGTGATGGCCTCGCCCTCCTTCATGCCGAGGAAGGACATGATGCGCTGGATGCGCTCCCCGCCGAACCACATGATGAGGTCGTCCTCGAGGCTGAGGAAGAAGCGCGATGAGCCGGGGTCGCCCTGGCGGCCCGAACGTCCGCGGAGCTGTCGGTCGATGCGTCGCGAGTCGTGCCTCTCGGTGCCGATGATCTGGAGGCCGCCGGGCCAGTCCTCGCCCTCGTCCTTCACGCTGGCGGCAACGCCCTCGCCCAGCTTGATGTCCGTTCCGCGCCCGGCCATGTTGGTCGCGATGGTGATGGCGCCCTTCTTGCCGGCCTGCAGGACGATCTGGGCCTCGCGCAGGTGGTTCTTCGCGTTCAGCACCTCGTGCTCGAGCTTCCGCCCGCGCAGCATGCGGGAGAGCGTCTCCGACACGGCGACGCTCGTGGTGCCGACGAGGATGGGGAGCCCGAGCTTGTTCAGGCGCTCGACCTCGTCGAGCACGGCGGCGTACTTCTCGCGCTTGGTCTTGAAGATGACGTCGTCGAGGTCCCTGCGCCCTGTCGGCTTGTTCGCGGGGACGACCACCACGTCCATCTTGTAGGTGTTCATGAACTCCGCGGCCTCGGTCTCGGCGGTGCCTGTCATGCCGGCGAGGTGCTTGTACATGCGGAAGTAGTTCTGCACGGTGACGGTTGCGAGCGTCTGGGTTTCCTTCTCGATGGTGACGCCCTCCTTGGCCTCGACGGCCTGGTGGAGGCCATCGCTCCAGCGGCGCCCGGCGAGCTTGCGCCCGGTGTACTCGTCCACGATGACGACCTTGTTCTCCTCGACGACGTAGTCCACGTCCTTCGCCTTGAGCGAGTAGGCTTCGAGGAGCTTGTTGATCGTGTGGAGCTGCTCGGCGCGCTCGTCGTGCTCGCGCAGCTTCTGGGCGCGGGCCTTCTCGCGCTCCTCCGGGGACAGGCCGAGCTGGTCGATCTTCGCGAACTCGTCCACGATGTCGATGAGGACGAAGGTCTCGGGGTTGTTGGGGGAGAGCGTGACGCGCCCCTTCTCGGTGAGGTCGACCTGGCGGTGCTTCTCGTCGACGACGTAGTAGAGCTCGCTCTCGAGCTCGACCATCTTCTTCTCGCGCATGTAGTCGAGCTCTGCGCGGTCCTGCATCTTTGCGGCGTTGCCGTCCTGGCGCATCTTCATGTAGCGGGTGTGCTTGGGTGCGCCCTTGTAGACCTGGAGCATCTTGATGCCGCCCTCGTAGCTCTCGGGGTCCTTGGCGAAGAGGTCCTCGGCCTCCTTCATGAGCTTGTTGCAGAGGTAGGTCTGCTTGTTGACGAGTTCGCGGATGATCGGAAGGACGCGGTCGTACTGGTGGGTCTCGCGGTCGACGGGGCCGGCGATGATCAGGGGCGTGCGCGCCTCGTCGATGAGGACGGAGTCGGCCTCGTCCACGATGCCGAAGAAGAGCGGGCGCTGGACGAGCTGGCGGCGGTCGGTCGCCATGTTGTCGCGCAGGTAGTCGAACCCGAACTCGTTGTTGGTGCCGTAGGTGACGTCGGCGAGGTAGGCGAGGCGGCGCTCGGGGGAGTGCGGCTCGGACTTGTCGATGCAGGCGGCGACCATGCCAAGGAAGTTGAAGATCGGCCCGTTCCACTCCGAGTCGCGCTTTGCGAGGTAGTCGTTCACCGTGACCAGGTGCGAGCCCTTGCCCATGAGCCCGTAGTAGTACAGCGGCGAAATCGCGGTGAGGGTCTTGCCCTCCCCGGTGGCCATCTCGGAGACGGACTGCTGCACGAGCGCGATGCCGCCCATGAGCTGCACGTCGAAGGGAACCATGTTCCATTCGATCTCGATGCCGCCCGCGGTCCACTTCTTCCCGCACATGCGGCGGCAGGCTTCCTTGACGGCGGCGAATGCGTCCGGGAGGAGGTCCACCAGGGCCACGGCGGGCTCCTCGGGCTTGAGGCGCGATGAGAGGTCCTTCCACGTCGTATGCGCCCAGTCCGCCATTGCGGGGTCCTCCGCGATGCGCTGGAGCGTGTGGTGGTCGATTTCGACGCGCCCGTCCTGTCCAATCGTGGTAGGGAACTCGTCGATCACGAAGATCTTCGAAGGGACGTAGTGCGGGGCGACGCGGCTCATGCCGCCCTTGATCTGCTCGGCGAGGTCCTGCGTGACCTTCGCGCCCTCCTTGGGCTTCAGGAAGGCGACAAGCGAGCCATTGTGCATGTCGCGCCGCGTCGGCGTGAACACCGCCTGGGCGATGTCCGGGTGGCCCTGGGCGAACTCCTCGGCCCCGATCATCACCGCGACCTTGTCGTTCACCAGGGCGAGGCGCGTCGGCACGTGGAGGAGCCGGCGGAACTCCTGGGTCTTGCCCTTGATCTCATCGTCGGAGAGCGCCTTGTACTCCTCGGCGATGCGGACCATTTCCTCGACGAGGGGACGGAGGCGCGCCTGGTCCTTCTTGTTCTTGTCGCCGAAGAGGAACTTCAGCAGGTTCTTGAGCATGGTATGGCCTTGGGATGTCGGATGGTCGGGGTGTTGGAGCCTTGCGGGAGCGGTGTCAGCGGGCGGCGGCTTCGAGGTCGAGGAGGCGGCGCTTCATGGTGCTCCCGCCGCCGAACTCGCCGAGTGAGCCATCCGCGCGGATCACGCGGTGGCACGGTATGACGAGGGGAAGCGGGTTCATGGCCATGACGCTGGCCGCGGCCCTGACGGCGCGGGGGGCGCCGGCCTCGCGGGCGAGTCTTGCGTAGCTCCAGGTGCCGCCATGCGGGATGCAGTGGCAGGCGGCGAGCACCCGGTGCTGGAAGGTGGTTCGGCAGACGATGCGGTGCGGAAGGTCCCCGGCGTCGCGGCCGGTGCCGAAGCACTCCGCAAGCCGGGCAGCCATCTCGGCCGCGAGTCCGGAAGTGGCGGGCTTGGAGGATGCGCCGCGGGCGAATTCCTCCGCCGTTCCCGGCAGGAGCACGCCCACGATGCGGTCGTCGGCACAAACAACCACTCCCCTGCCGAATCCTTTTGCCGGGAACCAGGCCCAGCTACTGGATTCGCCCAGTGGCCTCAGCACGGGGGTCCGCGGAGTGGCGGGAGTGAGGCGATCTCGCGTCCCGGACGGGGACGCGCTGAATCCTGCGGGGCCGTGTTCCTTGCGAGTGCGGGGCGCCTGATCGCGGGTCCGACGCCGGGAACGGAAGCCGCGGGGGTGGCGTCGTCCGCGGGAGGCTCGATGTCCGGCTGGGTGCTGCCGACCTCGGCGCATGCGAAGTCCACCCGCCGCGAGCGCTCCTCCAGGAACAGGACGAGCTGGCGGGCCATGGGCATGCCGACCGCGAACGCCGAACGCTCCGGTATGAGCGACAGGGCGCAGATCGTCGCGAGCGGAATGACCAGAAGGCCGATACCGATCGCGCTGGCGGGGCGCGCGTGGGGGCGTTTGGCATCCATCATTCCCGCGAGGGTCGCAGAAAACGGGCCCAAGTCAAGGGCGGGCGGGGGAACCGGGGGGGCCGCGCGTGCATGTGGGTCCCTTCGGACGGGGGAACAACCTCTCCACGGATGCAGCCGACGAAACGGACGGCACGCCTCATCTCGATTTCAGCATGCTGCCCGGGGCATCTCCGCACCCAATCACAACACCGGGGGCTCGGCCTGCCGACTTTCAACTTTCGAATCTCACGGCGCGGAAGGGATCGCCCGCCGCGTCGTCCCATGTTGGAGTGGGGATGCCATCCCTTCCGTGTGCTTTCGTGGGCCCGACTGAATATCGGCGTTGCAGGTTGATACACTTCCCATCGCAATGCCCGGGCTGTACGTCAAGGGCCACTGATCCAACGAGCGCCAGCATCCAGAGGTCATCCGACCCATGGTCGAAATCGCAGGCCTGCAGAAATCCTACGGTTCACTCAAGGCCGTGGATGGGGTGTCCTTCTCGATAATGCGCGGGGAGACGTTCGGACTGCTCGGGCCGAATGGCGCCGGAAAGACGACGACGATCAGCATGCTCGTGGGCCTGCTGAAGCCCGATGGTGGCTCCGTGCGATTGGAGGGAGGGGAGGATCCGTCGGAGGCGTCGGCGCGGCGGCGCATTGGCGTCTCGCCGCAGTCGCTTGCGATCTATGACGACATGACGGGCTGGGAGAACGTCGAATTCTTCGCGAGCCTCTATGGGTTTGCGGGCTCCCGGCTGAAGGCGGCGACGGAGGCGGCGCTTTCGTTCGTCGGGCTGCTCGACCGGGCGCGGGACCTCGCGGGCAAGTACTCCGGGGGCATGCAGCGGCGCCTCAACCTGGCGTGCGCCATCGTCCACGAGCCCGAGATCGTCGTCTTCGACGAGCCAACCGTCGGCGTGGATCCCCAATCGCGGAACCAGATTTTCGAGAACATCCGGGCGCTCAAGGCGCGCGGCACGACCATCCTCTACACGACGCACTACATGGAGGAGGCCGAGCGGCTGTGCGACCGCGTGGCGATCATGGACAACGGAAGGATCCTCGCGCTGGACACGGTGCCCGAACTGGTCGCCAAGCACGGGGGCGCGAGCATCGTCGAAGCCGAGTTCGCCGCGGGGGTCCCGGCGGGGCTCTCGGAACTCGGCCGCATCGAGGGCACGATGCTCACGGCAAGGACCCAGAAGCCCCTCGAAACGATTGCACGCATCGCGGGCACGGGCGTGCCCGTCACGACGCTGAACCTGCACCGCGCCTCGCTCGAGGACGTCTTCCTCAACCTTACCGGAAGGAGCCTTCGCGACTGATGGGCACAACATTCCTGATGGCGATGAAGGACATCCGGCTGCTCCTGCGCGACAAGGGGGGGCTGTTCTGGCTGGTCGCGTTCCCGATCCTGAACGCGGTCATCTGGGGGCTGATTTCCGGGGGCGGCTCGAAGGGGAAGGCGAAGATGAAGCTCGTCGCGGTGGACGAGGACGGCAGCAAGTTCGCCCGCGTCCTTGTCGAGGAACTTCGCAAGTCGGAGTCCCTCGAGGTCTCGGAACTGGCGAGGGATGCGGCGCGCGACAGGGTGCGCAGGGGGAAGGCCGCCGCGGCCGTCGTGCTGCACAAGGGCATCGGCGACATGAACGGGCTCGCCATGTTCTTCTCCGCCGAGGGGGAGGAAAAGCTGGAGGTCATGGTCGACCCCGCCCAGCAGGTCGCCGGGGGAATGCTCCAGGGTCTCCTTGTCCAATCGATGTTCACCGCGATCACGGACACAGTGATGGACCCGAAACAGATGAGGGACTTTGCGAGGACGGGCATTAAGAACGCCCGGGAGGAACTCTCCCGCGAGAATCCAGACCAGGCGGAGATACTCGCCAAGTACCTCGAGAACACGGAGCAGTTCCTGGACGCCGTCGACCCGAACTTCTACAGGGAAGGACTCGATGGCGCAGAGACTTCCGGCACCACCGTGGCATCCACGGAAGGGAAATCCTCCGGAGGGATGGGGTCGCTGATACGCATCAAGGAAACGGTTCTCGAATCCCCCAAGACCGGGCCGCGTTCCCCCTTCGACATAACTTTCCCGGCGAGCATGATGTGGGCGGTCATAGGGGGATGCGCGGCTTTTGCGGTCTCGCTCGTTGTCGAAACGGAGAAGGGAACCATGCGGCGTTTGATGGCCGCCCCGGTTTCCAAGTCCCAAATCATCGCCGGCAAGGGACTCGCCTGCCTCATGACATGCATGGTCATGATGTGCGTCCTGCTGGCATTGGGCCTCGTGGGGTTCAAGGTATCGCTCAGGAGTGCCCCCATGTTCTTTGCCGGCGCACTGATGACGAGCATCGCCTTCGTGGGAGTCATGATGTTCCTCACGACGCTCGGCAGGACCGAGCGCGCGGTGGGTGGTTCCTCCTGGGGCGTCCTTCTTGTCATGATGATGTTCGGCGGGGGCATGGTACCGCTCATGTTCATGCCCAAGTGGATGGCGACGCTGAGCAACTTCAGCCCGGCGAAGTGGGGCATTTACTGCCTGGAGGCCGGGGTGTGGCGGGAACTCGCGTGGAGTGAACTCATCATGCCCTATGCAATACTGCTGGTCATTGGCGTCGTTGGGTTTGCTGCAGGCGCCCGCAACTTTGCGAGGCAACATTCATAGTCATCGCGAGCAACGTCGAGCCGCAGCCACGTCTGCCGGGTCGTCGGAGCCATGTTGCTGTTGGTGCACTGAAGTCTACGATGGAGACTAGTTGGGCTGCGCAAACTCATGCCCTGCTGCATTCCGACGGACGCGAACAGCGCGATTGTCACATTGATCGTCTCCGGACTATTGTATATATGAGGGTTCGAGGAGAATCTGACAATTACGTTTGACTTAATGTTATTGCCCCCTCCCGGCGTGGTGAAGGCAGCCTATTTGCATTGGGGTTTTCGGTCAGAACCCAAGCACCCAAACTTACAGGAGCATTTTCTCCGATGGGGTTTTCTCCAAACGTCGACGCACGCATTCGGGAACTCGAGATGGAATTCGAGCGCAAGAGGGCGCAGATCCTCGAGGAGTCGCTCGGGCCGGTCCGCGAGGAACTTCGCAAGGTCGAGCACGAGATCGCGCAGTTGAACGCCCGTGCAAACGAGCTTCGCAGCCAGCTCGGTGCGATGACGAGCGGTGGTGCAGGCAGGAGCCGAGGGGAGCGCAAGACGCGGTCCAAGCGTCCGGCCATGTCGTTTGAACAGAAGAAGGCCAAGGTGGAAGCGATCCTGCGTGAGGAGCGCGTCGGCACGGGCTACCCCTTCAGCGCCATCGCCAAGCGCTTTGCTGCGGAGGCCAACCTCTCCCCCGCAGACATGTCCCCTGTCGCCTTCCAGAAGTTCCTTCCGGCAGGCGTTCGCGTCGAAGGCAGCCTTCGCAAGAAGACCTTCGTTCTAGGCTGATTCCGGCGACCGTTCCAACAAATAGGCGGGGCGGTTCCCATGGGAACCGCCCCGTTTTGATTTCCCGGTCATGCCATCGCGGGGGAATCCCTACTTGGCACGCTTGTAGGTGATGCTGATGACCGTCATTTCGGTCCCGTCCGGCATGGGCATGGACATGGTGAAGGTGTGGTTGTTCTCGTCGATGATGCGGACCACCTCCTTCATCGTCATTTCGTTGCCCATGGGGTCCATTCCCTTCGCCTGGAAGGTAAGTTCCTTCTTCTCCTCGTTCCATTCCCCCTCTCCCGTCATGGCACTCGGGCTCATGGAATCCACCCAGTAGTTGGTGAACTTCTTCTTCACGGGATCATAGCCGGTGATGTTGTGGCCCTCGAAGGGCATGCCCATCATCTCTCCCTTGAAGGCCCCGATGGCCCAGAACTCGCCGAGGGGGGTGACGACCTCGACCGCCTTGGACTTGGTCGGGGGTGCTCCCGGCATGCCTGCCATCTCGACTTCGCAATCCCATGTTCCGATCATGCCCTTGAGCATGGCGTGTTCCTTGCCGGGCTTGGGCGTCATGGCGGACATGTCGGCCCCTCCGTCCGCCGGCTGGGCGGGCTTCTTCGCGGGGTCGTCCTGCGCGACGAGGTGAATGCCCGCGGTGAGGGCGAGCACGAGCGAGACTACGGCGAGGCGCTTCATGGGGAGCGGCTCCATCCTTGGAGGTTTCCTGCCGTGGGGGCAGGTCGGCGAAACATTGGCGAATCCGACCATTGCCACCCAGACCAAGTGCGGCAAGTCGAAAAACACGCTCCCCCAGATTTCGCTCACTGCGGCACTCTCCAAGGACCGTTGCCCACCCGTCGCGGATGCGGCTGTTCTCGAAGGCATCGTTCGTCACCCCAATCCCGCATCGAGCTACACCATGGCCCCAGGCAACTTCGACCCGAATGCGGCCTCCTCCGCCGACTCAGGCATCTTCGGTCTGCCCCACTCGGAGGATGAGTCCCACGTCGTGTTCATTCCGGTGCCGTGGGAGGCGACGACGTCCTACGGGGGCGGGACCGTGAACGGTCCGCGGGCCATCCTCGCGGCGAGCCGCCAGGTTGACCTGTACCATCGGCAAGTGCTCCGCCCGTACGAGGCCGGCCTCCACGTGAGGGGAGAGTCGGGCGTGGTGCGCGTGTGGAACGACGAGGCGAGGCCGCTCGCCCGCAACGTGATCGCCACGGGGGGCCGCATCGAGGGAAGCGAGGTCCTGCGGGCCGACCTGGACCGGGTAAACGAACTGTCCGACACGCTGAACGCGTGGGTCGAGGCCCAGACGGCGGAAGTCCTCTCCGACGGAAGGCTCGCGGTCATCGTGGGGGGCGACCACTCGACGCCGTTTGGGGCCTTCAGGGCGATGGCGGCGCACGTGGGCTCATTCGACATCCTGCAATTCGACGCCCACTGCGACTTCCGCGCGGCATTCGAGGGGTTCGAGCACTCCCATGCGTCCATCATGCGGAACGCCATGTCGCGCATCCCCGAAGTTCGCCGGATCACGCAGGTGGGGATCCGGGACTTCTGCGAGGAGGAACTCGAGTTCGCGCGCGAGCTTGGGACGCGCGCCTCAATCCACTTCGACGATGCCATGAAGGAAAGGCTGCATGCAGGCGAGACATGGAACGCCGTCTGCGACGACATCATCTCCGGCCTCGGGGAGCGCGTGTGGATCTCCTTCGACATCGACGGGCTGACCCGGGCGCATTGCCCGCACACGGGTACGCCGACGCCGGGGGGGCTCGAGTACTCGCAGGCGGCACACTTGATCGCGCGGCTTGGGAGGAGCGGGCGGCGCATTGTCGGCTTCGATCTGAACGAGGTGGCGCCCGATCCCGAGGGGCGGGACGAGTGGGATGGCAACGTCGGGTCGAGGCTGCTCTACCACATGACGGCGTGGATGCTCGCGAGCCAGGGACGCGCCAAGGTCATCGGATAGGGTGCGGGGCGATCTCTGGTCAGGGTCCGGGGTGGATGGGGACGGAGGTTTCGTTGTTGCCAAGGAGGCCGGTGTTGGGCCACCCTATGAGCATCCGCACCGGCAGGAGTCCTGCGCATGCAGCGTCGCTTCACGTCCAAGAAAGTCGTCCTGGCGCTTGCCGCCGTCGCCGCCTTCGCAGTCGGCGGGGCGATCGCGTTCTCGGTGACTCCAGGGGGGCAGATTCTCTGGGAGGACGCCGTGACATTGGGAGGCGGGACGGGCACGACGCCCTCGTCGAGGTTCGCCAACGTGAACCATGGCGCGATCGTGGCCGGGCACGCCGCGACGACTTCGGGGCATTCGGCCTTCTTCGGCCCGAACCTGGAACCGTTTGCCTTCACGGCTCCCGCAGCCGTCGAGGGATTCGACCAGTACGAGTGACCCGCCAACCAGCGTGGGCGGATGAAGCAAAGATTCGTTGACGTCCGCGGGGGGTTGCGTGGACCTTGCCGTCCCTTGGCGCGGCGGAAGTTCGAAGTCGCGCGCGAGCTGGTGTAGCTCAATCGGTAGAGCACCTGATTTGTAATCAGGTGGTTGCGGGTTCGAGTCCCACCACCAGCTCCAGTTCCCGTGGTCGGATGGCCGAGCGGTTAATGGCAGCAGACTGTAAATCTGCCGGGCTGACGCCCTACGAAGGTTCGAATCCTTCTCCGACCACCACTTTTTTTCTCCAAACGAGCCGTAGCCGGACGACGGGTTGAATCTTCCCCCCGAGCGCATCAGGGCTTCGAGCAGCCGTACTTCCCCTCGTACTTCTGGGCGCCGACCTTGATTGCGTCCTCGACCGACATGCGGGGCAGCCAGATCGGGCTGTCCACGTTCAGGTCGTCGGCCTGGAGCGGGAGGCCAAAGACGCTGCGCCACTCGTTCATGCGGGTTTTCTGGGCCTTGACGGACGCCTCGGCCGCGTTGCGGTCGATCACGGCGCGGCCGGCGTAGAGCTTCGCCCACTCGGTGGATACGGGGACTGAGAGCTTCGGGGCCACGTTCCCGGTGCTGGACGGATCCAGGTGCTCCGCCTCGTCCTCGAGCGCATCGAGGTCGATCTTTGCATCCGTCGCCGTCTCCCAGTAGTCGGCCTCGAGGTTCCCCGCAAGAATGTTGTCCTTGAAGGTGACCTTCCACGGTCCTTCCTTCTGGAAGCCGTAGCGGTCTGCAAAGGCGAAGACATTGTTCGAAACGGTGCCGACGGCGGACTGGTCGAACTTGAGCGAGATGCCGGAGAAGCTCTGCACGAAGGCGTCGTACTTCTCCGTGAAGAGCACGGTGTTGTTGGTGATGGTGAACTTCGGCGCGTCGGCCTCGGGCGATCCCTGCCACTGGGAGCCCGCGGAGATGCCGATTCCCGTGCAGTTCACAATGAGGTTGTTGTCGATCGTGACCGTCGCATTCTTGTAGCCGTTCACGGAAAGGGCCCCCTGCGTGGGCGCGGAGTTCACGACAACGCAGTTGCGGACCTCGATTTCCCACTTTCCCTGCGGGTCCTTGGTCTTGCTTGCCGAGATGACGAGGGCGCCGCGGTCCGGGGTGGGGTTCTTCCCCGTGGTGGGGCTGGCCTTGCGGATGAGGAGCGTTTCCGCCTCGTCCTTGTAGTGGTTCTGCGGCCCCTGGTCGAAAATGATGCCGTCCACGACGATCTTCGGCATTGCCGTGCCGCCGTCCGGATGGAACGCGTACTTGTTCAGGTCGATGAACAGTCGCGGCTCGGGTGCGTAGTTCTTCGAGGGATTCGCCCCGCTGAGGATCGTCCTGAACTCGCCCCACGGATCGCGGCGCGAGAAGTCATCCGAGTAGCCGCCGATGATGGAGACTGGCACGTCGATGGAATCCGCGCCCGACTCCCCCCTGCCGAGGTAGGTGCCCGCGGCGATGTGGACGGTGTCGCCGGGCTTGAGTTGGCTGGCGATGTTGCCGAGGTCCTTCGCGGGAGCCTCCTTGGTGGCCGCCTTGCCCTTGCCTCGGGCAGCGGAGACGTAGAGGTCCGCCGCAGTCACGGGGGTGGCCATCAGGATCAGTGCAGCCAAGGGGGCGAGTGCGCGCATGCGTGGGGGCTCCTGTGGGGGTTGGACGCGTCGATCGGGGAGCCGGATGCCACGGAGGTCGAGGGCAAACGGGGCGCCGTACCGCGTCGCGATTAGCAATGGACCCGTCGATCCCCCGTCGGGAGTTTGGTCGCGATGCCCGCCCCGGCCAGGAGAACATGCCCGAACTGAACGCCTCCCTGCTCTCCTACGAGGCCGCGCTGGAGCGCATCCTCGCGATTCCGTTCGCGCCGACGGATGAACTGACGCCGCTGTCGGAGTCGTGCGGTCGCGTGCTTGCGGTGGCACCGAGCGCGCCGTTTGCGCTTCCCAGGTTCACTCAGTCGTCCATGGACGGCGTGGCGCTGCGCGCGGAGGAGACAACCGCCGCAACGCCGGAGCGGCCGATGCTCTTTCCCATCGCGGGCGAGAGCGCGGCGGGGCATCCGGTGGCGGCCAAGGTGCCCCCCGGTGCGGCGGTGAGGATCAGCACCGGCGCCCGCGTGCCGGAGGAACTCGACGCCGTCATCCCCATCGAGCGCGTCGCCATCGAGGGTGTGAACGCGGTCGTCCGAGAGCCGGTGCATGCGGGGCAGTTCATCCGCTCGATGGGGGAGGACATCGCTGCGGGCGCGCCGCTGCTCCCCGTCTCGACGCGGATCGGCCCGGCACAGCTCGCCTATCTCGCGACCTTCAACCTCCCGCACGTGACCACGTTCGTCCCGCCGCGCGTGGGCATCCTGTCGAGCGGCGACGAGGTGCGCATGCTGGGGGACAGGCTGGGCGAGACGGACATCATCGGCTCGAGCCTCTACTACCTTGAGAACGAATTGCGGGCGTGCTCATGCGAGCCGCGCATCATCGGGATCAGTCCGGACGACCCGGCCAAGTTTCGGCGGATGCTTGGCGAGGCGCTCGTGTGGTCGGACATCGTCGTGACGACGGCGGGGGTCTCCGTGGGGGAGCACGATGTCGTGGGCCGAGTGCTTGGGGAGATGAACGCGAAGGTGCTCTTCTGGCGGCTGAACGTCCGCCCCGGCAAGCCGATGCTGGTCGCGACGATAGGCGGCAAGGTGCTGTTCGGCCTGCCCGGCAACCCGGTCAGCACAATCTGCAACGCGGAGCTGTTCATCAAGCCGTTCCTGCGCAAGGCATTCGGCAGTGGGGAGCCCGTGCCGCACGCGGAGAAGCAGCGGCTCGGCGGTGAATGCGCGCGCGACGCGCAGCGGCTCTTCTTCGTCTATGGCCGGCGCGACTCCCGGGGCGGGCGCACGATCGTGAGCGCGCTGCCGCGCCAATCGAGCGCGAACATCGCCAATCCGGCGATGGCGGACGGACTCATCGTCGTGCCTCCTGGGGCGGCGCCCCTCCACAGCGGCGAGATCGTGGACTGGATCCCGCTGAAGAGCGGGTTGTAGGTTCCGCATGGCGGGCGCGGAGTTGCTCGGCGGGGCCAAGGGGCCGGGCCGCGCAAGGTGGAAACGCGCACTGCTCGCCTGGCTCATCATCGTGGGGATTCCGGCGGGGCTGGAGTTCGGCTCCGTCGTGAGCGTGGATGTGCGGCCACATTCCGCATTCTCCTCGATTCGTACCCGGATCGCCTCCACGCAGCGCGCATCGCTTGGGGTGTTTCCATCCGGCACCCTCGGGACGCACATCGAGTTCGGGGCCGTCCTGCCAATCACGTTCGCCGATCCCGAGGTTTGGATGGGTTCCGCCCCGATCCCGCTCCCCCGGGGTAAGTTCCGGATCGACTTCGAGTTAATCGACGAACTGGGTACCGATGGACCTGATCGCAGGTGGCGCGCCTCGGACGAACTGGACTTGGACAAGGTGAGCACGACCTCACCCTGGGTGGTTCCGCGTGTTTCCATGTCGCGCATCGCCGGTCGCGAGCTGCCGGAGGGAACCTATCGGCTGTACGTGGATGTTCATGAGTTGGCGGGCCCAAGGGCAGGGATGGTTTCCCGGGGGATGTCCAAGATTGAGCTGCGTCATGCCCCGCAGCCCCCCTTGCCGACGCCGCCGAACTACATGGGGGCTGTGGTTCGGATGGAGTTCGACCACTTCGAGCCCGGGGCGTCCGGGACGACGCTCGTGCTGCGCGCGCACAACCTGAGAGATGGGGACATTTACCTTCGCGCCCGGCCGGCCACGGGGGCGCCCGCGCCGCCCGGACCCGTAGATGCCACGGAAGGAGGGCGCTACCGGACCAGCTTCGCGTCGTGCAGCCTTTGGCGCGCCGAACACCAACGGGAGGCGGCGTGGCGGGAGATGGGCGCCGCAGACTCGACATTGGGGGAGGTCCGGATTCCGCCGGGCCTTTCAGTCGAGATCGAGGGCGCGTGGGTCGAACACGGGTTCGGGTACCGCGCGGCGCAAGTGTTCATGCGCGGCGGCAACACCCAGTCGTGGGTATCGAGCGATCCATTCCTGGTGGAGTTGGACGACTCGACAACGAGTGGACCTCCCATCCTTTGGATTGCGATGGCCGCGGGGAGTGTCCCGAAGCTGCGTGGGCGACGGGTGGAGAACTGGGAGTCCGCCCCTGCGCGCTAGGAGGCCGACCACCCTCCGCCCGGCTCGCGCAGGATGTGGCCCGAGAGTTCGAGCATGAGGATGGCCTCGGAGAACTTGCCGAGGGGCATGCGGGCGGGAACGAGCTCGGCAATGAGGGCATCCTGGTGCAGGGGGCCGCGCTCGAGGAGGAGGGCGTGCATGGCGGCCTGCGCGGGATCGGCGGGAGGCGGCAGGGGCTCCCGCGCGGGCGCGGGGGGCGCATCGGCGGGGGAAGCCGCGACCACTGCGCGCGGGTTGCGCGGGGGACGCTCGCGCCCGGGGGCCACCTCCGGAACCGGGACGGGGGGCAGCAGCCTGCGGCGGCGCAACTGGTCGAGCTCGCCACGCAGGGCCCCCTCGAGGTCCGCGACGATGTCCGCCGCGCGCGTGCAGAGGGTCGCCCCCTCGCGGATGAGTTCGTTCGTCCCCTCGGAGGTCTGCCGGGTTGGGTCGCCGGGGACCGCGAAGACGGGTCGCCCAAAGTCCGCGGCGGCGCGCGCGGTCGAAAGGGCTCCGCTCCTCGCCCTGGCCTCGACGACGACCGTCGCAAGCGAGAGCGCCGCGAGCACCTGGTTGCGCTGCGGGAAGAGCGCGGGGAGCGCGGGCGTGCCGGGGATGAAGGGCGAGATGATCGCGCCGCGCCCGCCGGAGGTGATGAGTTGCCGCATGTCGCGGTTGCCCACGGGGTAGTCGATGTCGAGACCGCAGGCGGCGACCCCGAGAGTACGGCCGCCGCTTTCGATGGCGCCCGCGTGCGCGGCGGAGTCCACGCCGAGCGCGAGTCCGGAGACGATGGTGAACATCGGCGCCAACTCGCGTGCGAGGCGGCTGGCCATTTCCAGCCCGCCTCCCGTCGCCTGGCGCGATCCGACGATGGCCACCGCGAGCCGGTCCGCAGGGTCCAGCTCCCCGAGGACGAAGAGTGCCGGGGGAGGCGCGGGCGCCGTGGCGAGCGTTGCGGGGTACTCCGGATCGCCGAAGGCGACAAGCTTCATCCCCGTGGCCTCCCACGCGCGGAGAGCGAGGTTGAGGCGGTCCGGATCGGGCTGGCGGCGGAGGCGCGCGGCCTCCTCGGCGGTGAAGCCGCACACCTCGCGGAGGAACTCGTCGGGCGCGGCGAGCGCCTCGCCGGGGTCGGGCTTGAATGAAAGGAGCCGGGCCAGCCCGCGGGGGCCGACCCGGCTCGACAAGAGAGCGATCCAGCAGGCGGCCTCGCGCCGACTGCGTCGTTTCATGGCGTCAGTTCACGGTGTCCACGAACGCGTTCTTCATCTTGCCGCGCGTGCCGGCATCGCCCGCGAGGAACACCAGGACGATGTTGGACTTGCGTGCGACCTCGAAGCGGGTGCTCGGGTTGGTGTTGGCCGCGCGGAACTGGCTCTCGAACGAGGATGCCTCGCCGACGCTGAAGAAGCACAGGACGCCGACGATCGGGCGGTCGGCGGAGAAGCCCGCGGGAGTGACGTTGTAGGCCGTGCCGCTGGTGGCGCGCGCCGCGGGTTCCTTGAGCGACTGGGAGACCTGGACGCCGATCATGTTGCCGATGGTTTCCTTGGTCAGGTCGGCCTGCGACCACGACTCGATGCCCTCGGGCCGCGGCTCTCGCGTGCCAAAGGCCTTCGCGGTGAACTCGGAGACGTCGCTGTACGGGGCATCCATGCCGAGGATGTTGCGCTCGAAGGCGAGGACCTTCGGGAAGTGCTTCTTCGACCACTCGGCCGTTCGCAGCTCGTCCTCGAAGATGAAGACCGAGCTGAGGAGCCCGCCGACGATGACCAGGAAGACGAGCATCTTGAAGTAGAAGGAGCCGAAGAACGCCTTGAGGTTGGCGACCAGACGCTCCTGCATCTTCTTCATATTGTGGGAGGACTGGCTGATGCCGGCGAGCTTGGAACGCTCCTCCTCCAGGGCCGTGACGGTGTCGGAGAGCAGGAGGTACACCTCATGCCACTCGATTTCCATCTTCTTGTGGTCCGCGGCGCCCATCTTGTTGAGGTGGCGCAGGGTGATGGACCTGTTGATCAGGCCGAGCATGTTGGCGCCGGTCTGGCGGTCGCGCTCGAGCGAGTCCATGAAGGAGTCGTGGAGCATGGCGACGCGGGCCTTGGCGTTGAGGAACCCCTGCTCGTTCTGGGGGTTGATCTGCTCGGGGCTCTTGACGGCGACGTTGTAGAACTCAAGGAAGCTGCGCCATGCCTCGACGAGTTCCTGGCAGTCTGCGTATCGGCGTTCCAGTGCTGGGTCGATCATCGTATGGGTGCGCTGGCCTGTTGGGCGTGGTCGTTTGTTGGTGCGGGCTTGTGCCGCCGGGCGGATGTGCCACCCGGCGGGATTCCTGTCTGGCCGGTGGACCGGTCTACTTCGATCCTGGCTTCTTCGACACGAGTTCGATCATCTTGAACATCGGCATGAACATCGAGATCACGATGAAGCCGACCACGATGCCGAGGAAGACGATGAGGAGGGGCTCGATTAGCGACGTGAGGCCCGCGACCATCGCGTTGACCTGGTCCTCGTAGAAGTCGGCGATCTTGGTGAGCATCGTCTCGAGGGCGCCGGTGCGCTCGCCGACCTCGATCATGCGGGTCACCATGGGCGGGAAGACGCCGGACTCGATGAGGGGCTTCGTGATGGAGTCACCCTGCTGGATCGAGGCGCGGGTGCGGTACACGGCGGCCTCGATGACGGAGTTGCCCGCAGTCTTGGCGACAATCTCGAGCGCGTAGAGGATGTTCACGCCCGAGCGGATCAGCGTGCCGAAGGTTCGGGTGAACTTCGCAATGGCCGACTTGAGGATGAGAGGGCCGAAGATCGGCATGGTGAGCACGAACTTGTCCACCGCGAACCGCCCGCTCTTCGTCTTGTACCACTGCTTCACGAAAATGTAGAAGGCGATGATGATGCCGAGGATGATGTACCACCGGTTCTGCAGGAAGCGGGAGCACGCCACCGTGACCTTCGTCGGCCCGGGAAGCTCGCCGCCGAGGCTCTCGAAGATCATCTCGAACACGGGGACGACCTTCACGAGGAGGAAGACGGTGATGCCGACGGCGACGGTGGACACCGTGGCCGGGTACATGATGGCGGACTTGATCTTGCGCTGGAGGGAGGCGATGCGCTCGAGGTACGTGGCCACCTGGTCGAGGATGGCGTCGAGCATACCGGACGCCTCGCCCGCCTTCACCATCGAGATGTAGAACTGGTTGAAGATGTTCGGGTGCTTCTGGAGGGCTTCCGTGAAGGAGGCACCGGCGCTGACGTCCTTCTCGACCTGGCGGAGCGCGTTTGCGAGGACGATGCGCTCGGTCTGGTCGGCGAGGATGTCGAGGACCTCGATGAGCGGCAGGCCGGCGCGGATCATGACGGACATCTGCTGGGACATGACGCAGAGGTCGTCGATCTTGACGCCGCCGCCCTTGCCCTTGCGCTTCTTTGCGACGGTCCTGCTCGCGGGTCCGCCGGAGGCCTGGGCGATGCTGGTCGGCACGAGGCCGCGCTCGCGCAGCAACCGGACCGCGGTACCCTGGTCGGCCGCCTCGAGCGTCCCCGATTGTGTTTCCCCTGATGCCGTTCGGGCGGCAAAGGTGAACGTGGGCATGAGATCGCCTGCTCCTTGGAGTTTGCCTCGCCGTTTTATGGGCCACCCAATGGCTGCGCAAGCCCGGATTCCAGCCCGGGGGAATCCCGTTGGGACACCCGGGGTTTGCGTAATGGGTCCCGGGTGCCCGGATTGAGGAGCGGGGATGCCGGCGGGGGGCCTCCCATGCCCGGGGACTCTTCGGCCCCGCGCCTCCGTTTTTCCTTCCGCCTTTGACACCCGGGCGCGACCCTCGGGAGGAATAACGCCCCACCTGGCGGGGGACCAGCCCCGCGCGGCACCCGCCCCGCCCGGAATCGAGCCGTTCCATGCGCATCCTTTTCGTCTGCTCTGAGGTCGTGCCGTTCGTCAAGACGGGCGGACTGGCGGATGTCTGCGCCGCCCTGCCGAAGAAGCTCCACGAGCGCGGCCACGATGTCCGCATCGTCATGCCGCGCTACCGGGCCGTCGATGTGGCCAAGTTCAACCTCCTCCCCCTCATGCCGGAGATGAAGGTCCGCTACGGCGGAGACACGTTCTCCGGCGAGGTCATGCGCACAAGCTACCCGGGCACCGAGATGCCGGTGTACTTCGTGGACCTGCCGAACCTGTTCGACCGCGACGGCATCTACAACGCGAGCAACCACGACTACCTGGACAACGACCGCAGGTTCGCGTGCTTCAACATGGCGGCGCTTTGGCTGCTGAAGGGGCTCGACTGGCAGCCGGAGGTGATCCACCTGCACGATTGGCAGGCGGGGTTGATTGCCGCGCTGCTGAAGCACCATCCCGAGGTGTGCACCAACGAGTTCTTCACGCGCATCAAGTCGGTCCTGACCATACACAACCTAGCGTACCAGGGGAACTTCGGCCCGCAGCTCGTGGGGGACATCGGATTGCCGTGGTCGATCTTCACGTCTGAGGGGATGGAGTTCTACGGCCGCGCAAGCACCCTCAAGGCGGGCATCGTCTATTCCGACATCGTGACAACCGTGTCCGAGACCTACGCCGAGGAGATCCTCCGACCCGAGTACGGTGCGAACCTTGAGGGGGTCCTGAATGCGCGCAAGAGCCGCCTGCACGGAATCCTGAACGGCATCGACACCAAGGTGTGGGACCCCGCCACGGACACGCTGATCGCCAAACCGATCCACGCCGCCTCGGGCAAGGGGCGCGCCGAGTGCAAGGCGGCCCTGCAGGAACTCTGCGGCTTCCCCAAGAAGCCCAACGTCCCCCTTCTCGGCCTGACGACGCGGCTCACCGGGCAGAAGGGGATCGACCTGTTTGCCGATGCGGTGAACACGCTCCTGACGGAGGACGTCCAGATCGTGGTCCTTGGGACGGGGGAGGAGCGCTACGAGAACCTCTTCCGCGAGGGGGCGCACCGGTTCCCGCGCAAGTTCGCTGCGAAGCTTTCCTACGACGAGACGCTGGCGCACCGCATCTACGCGGGATCGGACATCTTCCTGATCCCTTCGGCGTTCGAGCCGTGCGGGCTGACGCAGATGTATGCGATGCGCTACGGCGCGATCCCCGTGGCCCGGGCGACGGGAGGCCTCGTGGACACGGTGATCCCGGCGACGATCGAGCGCATCGAGAAGGGCGTCGCCACGGGGTTCCTCTTCACGCACTACAACGCGGGGGCGTTCCTGGAGGCGATCCACCAGGCGATCCACCTTTACCGCAACGACCAGGGGCACTGGGACAAGCTGAGGCGCAACGCCATGGCGCGCGACTTCAGTTGGGATCGTTCCGCCGTCGCCTACGAGGGCCTCTACGGCAAGGCCCTGGCGCTCTGATGGCGCAGGCGGGGCCGGAGGCGCCCCCGCTCCCAGGGTGCGAGTTGTTCCGTTTCTCCACGGTCGGGGGGGACGGGGCGGTCCGGTTTGACGCTCCGCACCTTCAGGGCAAGCGCGTCGCGCTCGTGCACGACTGGCTGAACGGCATGCGCGGGGGCGAGCGGGTGCTCGAGCATGTCTGCGCGCTCTTTCCCGACGCGACGCTGTTCACGCTCTGCTACGAGCCGGACAAGATATCGGAGGACATCCGCGCGCGCGACGTGCGGGAACTCGCGTGGTTCGGCACGAAGTGGCTGCGGCGGCACTACCGCCGCGCGCTGCCGCTGCTGCCCGCGCTCGTGCGCCGGCTGCCAACGCGCGAGTTCGACATCGTCATCTCCACGTCGCACTGCGTTGCCAAGGCCGCGCCGGGCCCCAGGCTCGGCCTCAATGCCGCCTATGTGTTCTCCCCCATGCGGTACGTTTGGGACCACTACCGCGACTACCTCGGGCAGGGGCGCGCCTCCGACATGGCGCTCGGCCTGCTGCGGGGGCCGCTGCAGAGGTGGGACGCGGGCTCGAACGACGAGATCGACACGATCGTCGCGGACTCGAACCACATCGCGCGCAAGATCATGCGCTTCTGGAAGCGCGAGGCGGGGACGATCTATCCCCCGGTGGACCTCCGCACGTTCAAGCCAAACGGCCACCCGCCGGAGGACTTCTTCCTGGTGGTGTCCGCGCTCGTTCCCTACAAGAAGGTGGATCGCGCCGTGCGCGCGGCGATGATGGCCCGCGTTCCGCTCGTGGTCGTGGGCAATGGGCCCGAGCGCGCGCGCCTTGAGGCCATGGCCGGGGACAATGTGACGTTCACAGGCTGGCTCCCGGACGAGGAGATCGCGGACTACTACGCGAGGTGCCGGGCGTTCCTGTACCCGGGGATCGAGGACTTCGGAATCACATCGCTGGAAGCGCAGGCGAGCGGGCGGCCCGTACTCGCCTACGGTGAGGGGGGCGCGACGGAAACGGTCGTGGACGGCGTGACGGGCCGTTTCTTCCGGGAGAAGTCGGCGCGGGCGCTGGCGCGGCTGATGCACGGGCACGACGACTCGGCCTTCGATGCCGGCCTTATCCGGGCGCATGCGGAGCGCTTCTCACCCGGGATGTTCCGGCGCGCGGTGTTCGAGTGGATCGCGCGGGAGTCGCTCGCGCGATGCTAGGGCGCCGGCCGCGCTCCCGCTTCCTGGTCGCCCAGTTGGTCAGCGACCTGCTCGCCATCACCGTCGGCCTGATGGTGGCCTACTGGCTGCGGTTCCAGTCGTCCATCGACCGCGAGGCCATCGTTTCGGCGGACTATGCCGAGCAGTTCGTTTGGGCGCTGTGCGCTTGGGGCGCCGCGCTCGTGCAGGGGGGATGCTACGGCAACCACCCGCGCATCCTGACCTACAACCGCGCGCGGCGGATCCTCATGGCGGGGGGCGTCGCCATCGCGATCATGGTCGCGCTGAACTACTTCTCCCGCACGGCGGACGTGGCGCGGCTCCTGTACCCGATCTCGTTCCTGACGGTGTCGTCATGCCTGATCGGCTTCCGGCTCGTGACGCAGCAGGTGATCCTGAAGCTGATGCTCTCGAACCCGGAGGTGCGCTCGCGCATCGCGATCATCGGGACGGGGCCGGTCGCGAAGAGCCTCGCGAAGAGGGCGACGGGGAAGCGGGAGTACGCCTTCGACCTGGTCGGGTTCATTTCCCCGGATGCCTCGCGCGTCGGGGAGACCTTCCACAAGTGGCCCGTGATAGGGGACACATCCTCCGTGCGGGATGTGATCCGGGAGCACCGCATCGCGGAGATTTTCGTGACCTCGGGCGAGCTGTCGCCGGAGCAGATGCAGCGGATCTTCCTGGAGGCGGAGATGGAGGCCGCGGCCGTGCACGTCGTGCCGAACCTGTTCGAGATCCTGCGCACGCAGATCTACTACGACGAAGTTGCCGGGGTGCCGATCTACTCGATCAAGCAGACGCCTCTGGTGGGGTGGAACGTGATCCTGAAGCGGTCGTTCGACATCCTGGCGACGAGCGTTGGGGTGCTGCTGCTCTCTCCGGTGCTGGTCACGCTGTACGTCCTGGTCAGTCGTGACATCCCGGGAGTGAGCCCGATCTACAGGCAACGGCGGCTGAGCCTCGACGGGCGCGAGTTCGACTGCTTCAAGTTCCGCTCGATGCCGCCGAATGCGGAGTCGAAGGGGCTCGGCTGGGGCAACCAGGTTGATCCGCGCGCGACGCGGCTCGGGAACTTCATGCGGCGCTGGAACCTCGACGAGCTGCCGCAGCTCCTGAACGTCCTGCGCGGGGACATGAGCATCGTCGGGCCGCGTCCCGAGCGGCCGCAGTACGTGACGGAGTTCAAGGAGGAGATCCCGCGCTACATGGCCCGGCACGCCGTGAAGACCGGCATCACGGGATGGGCGCAGGTGCACGGACTGCGCGGGGACACCAGCATCCCGGTCCGGCTCCAGTACGACCTCTACTACATCGAGAACTGGTCGCTGTGGCTCGATATCAAGATCATCTTCATGACGTTCTTCGGCGGTGGCCGCAGGAGCAGGATGCTGAAGGCGCAGCTCGAGGAGGGGGCGGAGAAATCGCGGGAGTCATGATGCCCTCCCGGGGTGCGGGTCACTCCTCCTCCTGCCCGTCGCTGGGGGAGAGGTGCACGAAGATGCGCTTGGGCGTCTGGACGTAGGCGCCGTCCGAGATGAGGCCGAGGAACGGCACGAGCCAAAGCACGCCGCCGATGACGTCGATGACGCCGATGGTGCTCAGCTCGCGCCCCGTGGTGCGCGTCGCGGTGTGGTAGCCGCGCTTCTTGACCGATACGAAGACGTTGTCGCGGCGCTGGATGCGCGTGTCGATCGGCGTGGCCCCCATGTCCTGGCCGTTGACGTAGACGCGGGCGCCCGGGGGATCGGACTCGACCCTGAATCGCTGGGATCCACCCGCGACGAACGAGCATCCGCTCGAGCTGGCGAGGATTGCGGCGGCAAGCAGGGTGGCGACGGGCTTGCAAAGGGGATGCGATGCGTCGATCATGGGGGGCTCCTGTGGCGGAGAAGGAAGCGGTGCCGATGCCCGACGCGCAAGGTCATTCGCCGCGTCCGGCAAGCTCCGCCCCGTCCTCAGCGCTTGCTCCCGCGTGGGGCGCGCATTCGAATCACCCCATTGGAGGAACCTCACATGCGCATGATCAGCGAAAAGATGGACAAGGCCCTCAACGAACAGATTGGGCACGAACTCTTCTCCTCCCATGCCTACCTG
>CAZUCD010000054.1:15845-23034 GCA_964618855.1 uncultured Candidatus Sumerlaeota bacterium | reverse complement strand
CGCCTCCCCCGCCCAGTTGGTGCGCCGGCGCGAGCCCCAGCGGATCGACGAAGTTGACCGGGTTCCACGCGCAGTAGGCGTACTGCTCAATGCCGCCGACGTAGCCGGTCGGGTCGAGCGCGGTCCATCTGCACTGGTGCGGGTCGTACCAGCGGTAACGATAATAGTACTGCCGGATGTCCGCATCCCACGCGCGGCCCGTGAAGAGAAAGCTCCACCCGAGCGATGAGTGCGCGGCGGGGATCGCGCCGACGCGCACCCACGTGCGCCCGTAGTTCGACGCCGGCGTCGTCGGGCGACCGATGTCCGCCGGGTCGAGGATGTTGTCCGTGTGCAGCGCGCCGACTGGGAGGAATGTGCCCGTCGCCTTGATCGCGAGCCGCCCCGGCTGCGCCCAGACATCCGCCGCGCCCGCGTTGGCAGGCGCGTGGATCGACGGCATGCCGTACGGCGAGTACTCGTACGACTCGGCGGGCTACGTCAAACAGCTTTGGGGGTAGCTCTTGGTTACGCGCACCTTTCAGACCGTTCAAAGTACGCTGCAGAGATGCACCTCAATCAAGGTCCATGAATCGCCGCAGTTCAGAGTCAATCTCTTCGCACTCTTCGCGGGGAGGAACCAGCAGCAACCCTCTCTCGAACTCCTCGTTCACCTCGAATGCGGGACGCCAAGACACTCTGTCGAAGACGTATCGACCATCAGACACATCTCCGGTAACGATGCCCAATTCCTCACTGAATCTGAGGGGGCGCACCAACAGGCTTCTTCCGAGTGCACAGGGGTTGTTGCGGCTCATCGGAATGATGCGGGGCGGGCCACCCTCACTCAGGAACCCAAGTGTGAAGTAGTACCCGACTGCGTCCCCGAATGAACTCGATGACCTGAGCATCGGTGCAATCTCGTTTCCCCGACGCCTAACCAAGAAGAAGGGCTGCGAGTGATACTCGGACGGCACGCCGAAGCGGCCGCGAGTGTCCGCGCCGCTTCCGTGCTCGGCGTCGTACTCCAACACTTCGTGCCGGTCCGACAAAGTTGCCTGGATAGTGCGTATCTTGCGATGGCCGAGAAGCCGCGCTGACAACAACACCGGGAACATGATCGCGATGACCAGCGTCGCGACGGCGAATCGCCACATGCACACACCCATCGGAAGTGCGGCTCTCGTGCGTGCTTCCGACGCGAGATCGTGCGCAGCAGCGGGCTGCCGGTCCCCCTGTTCCTGGAGATGACGCAGCTCCCCCCCACCTCCAATGTGTCCGGCACGTTCATCTCCAGAAGCGTTCAACATTTTGCTCCTCCAGCCGAGGAAGGTCCCCTACGCCTCATTTCGCCTTCTCTCGACGAAGCTGCGGAAGAAGTGGCGGCGGCGCGCGGCGACGCAATCGGCGCTGTACAGGCGGTCGAAAAGCCAGTACATGCCTGCACGGAGCTCGACCGCCGTCCACCGGCACTGGTGCGGGTCGTACCAGCGGTAACGATAGTAGTACTGCCGAACGTCCGCATCCCACGCGCGGCCGTTGAACAGGTACGCCCACCCGAGCGACGAGTGCGGGGCGGGAACGGCGCATTGTGGCGCACTCGGCTATCTTAGCGCGAGTAGTTTCTCCACGACCTCGTCGCTGGGATACTCGGGGTGGCTGCAGATGCGCCCCCAGAGGAGCCAAAGGAACTCGCGCAGTTCCTCTCTTCCGCCGCCGGAGGAGATGACATGCGACACTTGGGCAGCGTAGTTGCGGTACTCGTCCTCGGCCTGGGCGGCGTCGATACCGGATATCCCTATCGGGTCCCAATCATTGCTGAGGATCGTGAGAACTGCCCGGTATCGCTCCGTAGGTGTCATGGCCATCTTCATGGCGCTCCCCAGTAAGTGGTAACAACAGTGCCATCAGGCTCAAGAATCACGCGCAGAGTGCTGGCTTCCCGATAGTAACCTATCCGGCCCCACTTCGCGGCCACGGGCATCCCGTTCTGAACTGCATCTTCCACCATCATGGGCAGGATGCCGCGATTCTGCATCTGGTCGAGCGCGTGACCGGTATATCCTCGTCCGCCGATCTGCGCCGGCAGGTTGCGCGGATTCTGATACGGCGGAGTCGTCAACTCAAAGCCTTTCCGGCCGAGGAAACCCGAGTGCGGATTGGGTGCGCTACTCGAGCCGCAGACTCGGGCCGGCGTCGTGCCCCCACCCGCGCCGCCGCCACCGCCCGCCCCACCCCCGCCGATCATCTTCAGCCCCGCCAAGTGCGGCGCCATGTCGAGCGCCGTGCCTGCGACCGAAGCGGTGACGGAGCGCGGGTGCATCTGCTGAAGCGCCTGTCCCGGCGTCGGGGGAATCGGCGACCCGCGGCCCGCGAGCGCGTCGCGGTACTGCTCGATGCCGAGGCCAAGCTGAAACGATCCGTAGCCCCACATCGTCAGCCCGGCGGGCGCGGCTGTTCCGCCGGAGAGGTAGATCGACAGGGCGCCCGCACCCATGTCGGCGAGCTGCGGTCAGGTTGCCTTCGGTGCCCAGATCAACGGTGGTGGCTGGTGTGCTGTCCGGGCGGGAAGGACTCCCATGAACGGAAGCGGGGCCCCGTCGCCGGGGCCCCGCCTTTGGTGATGGGTGGTGGTCTGCGGGTTACTTGAGGCTTTCCCACTGGTCGCCGACTGTGGAGGTCGGTGCGACGAAGCGGAACACCTCGATGTCGTCCACGACCCAGCCGGTGGCGCCGATGATGCTGTCAGCGCCGATGCGCCAACGGAACTGCACGTTGTTGCCGGCGAGCGAGTTGAGGTTCACGCTGACCTGGGTCATTGCGCCGATGGTGCCGGAACTCCATGCGGGGCGGCCGGAGAGGGGATTGGACGCCGACGTGTTGAGGGTGGCGTTGTAGCCGCCCGTGGTGATCAGCGAACCCGCGTCCAGCCAGGAGCCTGCGCCGTTGAGGCGGTACTCCAGGACGCCGCCGTCCCAGTTCGTCTCGAAGTTGAACGTGTGCCAGAAGGTCATGACCCCGCCCGCAGGATCGACGGCGAAGGACGGGGACGTGAGCTGCGAGTCCTGGGCGGCGGTGTGGTCGGTTACGGCGAAGGCGTGGTTCGGGCTGTGGGCGTTGGCGTTTGTGCCGAGCGTCCACTGGACCGTGCTGACCGGGGTGACGACCGTGAAGCCGTCGGCCGAGCCGGTTCCGGGGGCGCCTGCGTCCTGGAAGTCCGCGAGCAGGTCCGTCTGGCGGAGCATGGTCGTGAACGGATGGCAGGCGCCGCCGTTGTCCTCGACCGAGTTGTTGCCGACGGAGTCGTTGGCGTTGATGCGGGCGCGGTATGTCGTGCCCGGCGTGAGGCCCGTGAAGTCCGCGCGGTACGAGCCCGGCGCGACGAACGTGATGGCGCCGGTGTGCGTGGTGCCGCCGCAGGTGAGCGCCGCCTGTCCGTTGCCGGTGATGGCCTCGTTCGAGGTGAACGTCATGCGCGCCGTGGTGTCCGTGATGTTGGTGAATGCAACACCGCCGAGCGTGGCGCCGACGCAGTCCAACGTGAATGTCGTCTGGATGGTCTCAGGTCCGGATCCCGTGTCGGCGTCGCTGTAGGACACGGTGACCGTGTCTCCATGGGCGACCTGGAGAATGCCGTCAGCCGCGACGGGTGCGCCGGAGCCAAGCTGCGCGTTGCCCGAGTAGACGGAGGTCGAGGTCTCGGTCAGCGTGAATGCCTGGGTGTCGCCGCTGGTGGAGGACAGGGTGACTGAGGCCGAGCCGACGGGCCCGTTGCCGTCGATGAGCGTGAGCGCAGCGAGGCCGGAGCAGGAGTAAGTCGATGCGCCCAGGCCGAGGGCGCCGCGGTTGCCCGGCACGATGTTCGCCGTCGCGACCGCGGAGTAGGGAAGCGGGGAGTAGAGCGCGTTCACGGTGGTGCCGATGACGCGCACGGTCCACGCGCCGACCTCGGGCGAGTTCACGAGCACCATCTCCACGTTGTTGTTGATGTCGGCGGTGCCGCCCGTGGTGGAGACGCCTCCCGAGAAGACGTTGCCCCTGTAGATGGAGCCGCTCGGGGACTGCACCTCGAGGTCGAGGTTGTTGATCATGGGAAACGACGCACCCACTGCGGCGGGGGGATCGTTCCAGACCATGGTCACCTTCAGGGGCTCGGAAGTGCTGGAGATGCTGAGGGTGTAGGTGTCGGTGGAGCCCTGCGCGATGCCCTGCGCGAGGGCCTTCTTCTTGTCAACCCACCACAGGCGGCGGGTTTCGCCGGAGAAGAACAGGACGTTGTCGAGGAGCAGGCGCCCCCAGCCTTCCTGGTTCGAGGGGTAGCCCGTGATGCCGGTCATGTCGACGGTGCCATTGAGGAGCATCGCCTTGATGAGCGAACCTGTGGGCGTGTAGGAGTCGCCGGGAACGGCCGCGCCGGTGGGGAAGTAGCCGTCCGTGAAGTACTGGCGGACGAGTGCAGCGCAGCCCGTGATGGCGGGGCATGCCATGGAGGTTCCCGTGGAACTCGACGTCCCACATGCGGCGGTCGAGGCGCTGACGGTGCTGACACCCGGGGCGTAGATTTCCGGCTTCCTGCGCGCGTTCGTGCCCGATGTCGGGCCCGTGCCACCCGAGCCGTGGTTGTTGAAGTTCGGCTTGTTGGTGGCGCCGACGGCGAGGACGTTCTTCGAGTTTTCCGGCGTCTTCAGCGTGGAGGTGTTCGTCACGGCGAAGATGACGAGGTCGTCCTCGTTGTTCCACGTGTAGTCGTCGATGTCGTTGCACCAGATGGTGTAGCTGGTGGTGCCGTCGTTGCCCCACGAGTTGGTGTGCACGCGCGCGCCGTTGTTGCGGTGCGTGGTGAGGAGGTTCTCGAGGGCGTTGGTCGTCTCGCTGGGGATGGTGGAGTGGGCGATCTTCGCCTCGTAGGCATGGCCCGCGTTGGTGAGGGAGCCGCTGGAGTTCTTGCCTGCGCTGGTCGCCGCCGTGTGGACTCCGTGGCTGTCGGATCCGGCTGATCCGCCGTAGTACACGAGCTTGCGGTGTGTCGGGCCGATGGGATTGGTGTCCGTGATGTAGCAGGAAGTCTGGGTGATCTTGCCGTCGATGTGGCCGATCACCTGGCCTTCCCCGTGGAGTCCCTTGGCCCAGATGGTGCGGGTGCCGGCGGCGGGGCCGGCGACGCCGGACTGGCAGACGCCGGTGGCGGAGTCGTTGCGGAGCTGCGCCTCGAGCATGCGGCTGAGGTAGCGGACCTCGTTGTAGCCGGCGATCTCGGCGACCTGCGAGGCCTGGATGCTGACGTAGAGGCGCGGAAAGGAGACGTAGTCGGGGGCGCGCAGGACGGTGATGCCGTGGTTCTCGATCAACTTGCTTGCGAGTTCCTTGCGGTCCTCACCCGGCCAGACATCCACGACGACGGTGAGCTGCGTCGAGGGCGCCGTGCCCGCGAGGAGTTCGGGGCTGACCTTGAACCCGCCGTGATAGCGCGAGGACCAGCGGATGTCGGTGTTCCCCTCGATCTGCGAGGTGGATCGGGCGCCCTCAAGGCGCACGATGTACGCGTTGTTCGGGACGTAGTTAAGGAACTCCCAGCCGTCGGCCTTGAGGGCGTTGAGCTTGTCGACGGAGAGGGCCTCGTTGAACTGGACGAGGAAGTAGTCCCGGCCGGTCGCGGAACGCTCGGCCGTTTGGGGTACCGCGGGATTGAACTGGAATGCGTCCTTGAGCGGGTCCACGTCCCCGACCTGGAGGAAGATCATCCCCGGGTCGGTCGCCATGGCGTGGTTGTACTCGTCGGCGAGCTGTTCCGCAGACTGGGGTTCGTTGTTGGCGGCCTGAACGGCGAACGGAAGGGCGAGTGCGGCGGCCGCGGCGAACACGCGCAGCCGGGCAAAGGATGAAGTCTGGCGGAACATGGTACTCCTGTTGATCGCGGCGCTGGGCCGCACGGGGTGATGCGCGGCCTCGATCCGGACAACTCCGGCGGGGACGGCCGCGGGGCATGAGGCCCAAGGGTGGCTCCCGGCGGTGGGCTAGGCAAGGGGTATGCGGACGGCCTCGGCCCCAAACCTATCGATACCGGCATCTTGTGCCGGGACGCCTTGCGGCGATGCCCCCCCGCCCTTGACCCCCGAACGGGGCGGCGTTCAATATATTGAACGCTTCTCACGGGACCCTCCCGCATACCACGTACGGCCCCACGCCCCATGCGATGCCTCAAGAAGGAAACCCCGGCCGAAGGACTCGTCCTCTCCTCGGCCCGCAAGCCGCGCCCCAAGGCGGGCGAGGTTCTCATCCGCGTCACGCACGCCGGCATCTGCGGCACGGACCTGCACATCTACAACTGGGACAAGTGGAGCCAGGGGCGGATCAAGCCCCCCCTGATCACGGGGCATGAGTTCGTCGGCCGGGTTGATTCCGTGGGCGAGGGTGTCGAGGGGCTGAAGGAAGGGCAGCGCGTCAGTGCCGAGGGGCATCTTGTATGCGGGCACTGCCAGTACTGCCGCACGGGGCAGGGGCATATCTGCCAGAATGTGAAGATCATCGGCGTGGACTGCGACGGGTGCTTTGCAGAGTACCTCGTCATGCCGCAGACGAACGTGTGGCCGGTGGACGAGCGCATCCCGGACGAGCAGGCGGCGATCTTCGACCCGCTGGGCAACGCCATGCACACGGTGACCTCGGAGAGCGTGGCGGGTCGCTCGGTGCTGATCGTGGGCGCGGGTGCGATCGGGCTCTTTGCGATCCCGATCGCGCGGTCGATGGGGGCGCAAACGATCGCCGTGGCCGAGCCGAACGCCTTCAGGGCGGCGCTTGCGAAGACACTGGGGGCGGACCTCGTGATCAACCCGGTCACGTCGAGGATCAGCGAGGTGGTGAAGCGCGAGATCGACGTGAACGGGGTGGACGTGATGCTCGAGATGTCCGGCCACCCGGAGGGATTCCGGGAGGGGCTGAGGAGCCTGCGCGGGGCGGGGACGGCGGTGCTTCTTGGGATCCCGTCGGAGCCGCTCGCGATCGACTGGAGCAACGACGTGATCTTCAAGGCGGCCAAGATCATCGGCGTGAATGGACGCCGGATGTTCGACACCTGGTACCAGAGCCAGCGGTTCCTGATCAGCCACGGGGACTCGATCGCGCCCGTGCTGACGCACTCGATGGACTTGGGCGAGTTCGAAATGGGGTTCCAGTTGCTGAGGAAGGGCGAGGCGGGGAAGATCATCCTGAA
>CAZUCD010000054.1:0-15745 GCA_964618855.1 uncultured Candidatus Sumerlaeota bacterium | reverse complement strand
CCATGCCCACAGCAACCCAACTCGCGCAGGCCCAACTCGACGAAATGCGCGCCGCCGGCACGCTGAAGTCGTTCCAGCACCTCGACTCTCCGCAGGGGCGCCGCGTGCGCACGCGGGACGGGCACGAGCTGCTCGTGATGAGCTCGAACAACTACCTCGACCTTGCGCACGACCCCCGCGTGGTCGCCGCGGGGCATGCCGGGCTTGACCGCTTCGGGGCCGGCACGGGAAGCGTGCGCTTCATATGCGGCACGTTCACGGGGCACGACGAGCTGGAGCACGACCTCGCCGCGTTCCTCGGCCATGAGGCCGCGCTCACCTACGTCTCATGCTGGAACGCGAACGAGGGCCTGATGCCCACGATCTCGACGAAGGACGACGTGCTGATCAGCGACGAGCTCAACCACGCCTCCATCATCGACGCGGTGCGGCTCTCGAAGGCCGCGCGGGACGTGTACAAGCACGGGGACATGGCCGCGCTGGAGGCGGCGCTCCTGCGCCACGCGGACAAGCGCGCCCGCTTTGTCATCACGGACGGCGTGTTCAGCATGGAAGGCTCGGTGGCGAAGCTGCCGGAGATTGTCGCCCTGTGCCGCAACCATGACGCGGTGCTCATCGTGGACGACTCGCACGGGATCGGCGTCGTGGGGGAGCATGGCCGCGGCGTCGGCGAGTTGTACGGCCTCATGCACGAGGTCGACATCCTGACGGGGACGCTCGGCAAGGCGCTCGGGGGAGCGGCGGGCGGGTTCGTGTGCGCCTCGAAGGCCGTCATCGAACTCCTTCAGCAGAAGTCGCGCCCGCAGCTTTTCAGCAACTCGCTCCCCCTCACCGTGGCCGCGAGCGCGCGCGAGGCCCTGCGCATCCTCCGCGACGAGCCGATGCGCCTGCACAAGCTGCAATTCCTTGCAAGGGTCGCGCGGATGAAGTTCCGCGAGGCGGGCTTCAAGGTGGAGGACCACCCGACCGCGATCATTCCCGTCATCCTTGGGGAGACGAGGACGGCGATCGAGGCGAGCCGCCGGTTGCTGGAACGCGGGATATTCGTCACGGGCTTCGGGTTCCCGGTGGTGCCGGAGGGCACGGCGCGGCTGCGCATCCAGGTCAGCGCCGGCCACCACGAGGAGGACTTCGACCGCCTGATCGCGGAACTGCGCATGGTCGTCGGAGAGGGTGCGGGGCTTTCGGCTTGATGGTGCCGCCACGCGCCACCCCACAATCCAGACCTTCAAGGAGACCGGGATGTCCCAACCATTCGCAGGCAAGGTAGTCCTCATCACGGGCGCGAGCGGCGGGATTGGCCGCGCCACGGCACTGGCGTTCGGCCGGGAGGGCGCCATCGTGGTCGCGACGGCGCGCCGCGAGGCGGAGGGGGAGGAGACGGCGCGGATGATCCGCGCCGCCGAGGGCAAGGCGGTGTTCATCCGCGCGGACGCGACGGACGAGGCGGACATCAAGGCGCTCATGGCGAAGGTGGTCGCCCAGTACGGGCGGATCGACGTGGCGTTCAACAACGCAGGAGTGGAGGGCCACGTCGCGCCGTTCCACACCCAGCAGGCTGCGGACTACGACGCCATCTTCGCGATCAACGTTCGCGGGCTCTTCCTCTGCATGAAGCACGAGATCGAGGCGATGCTTGCGCAGGGCGGGGGCGTGATCGTGAACAACTCCTCGATCGCGGGGCTGATCGGGTTCCCGGGGGCGACGCTCTACTGCGCGAGCAAGCACGCCGTGAACGGCCTGACGAAGGGCGCCGCGCTGGAGTATGCGCGGCAGGGCATCCGCGTCAACGCAGTGGCGCCGGCGGCGATCCAGACGGACATGATCGACCGCTTCGCGGGCTCCGAGGAGGGGAAGAAGGCGTTCGCGGGCATGCACCCGGTAGGGCGGCTCGGGCGTGCGGAGGAGGTCGCGGCCGCGGTTCTCTTCCTCGCGCGCGAGACATCCTCCTTCGTGACGGGCGTCGTGCTCCCGGTCGACGGGGGCTACACGTCGCAGTAGCTCCGGCGGCGGCTCACCCGGCGCTCGCGTAGGAGTGCAACCCTCCCGCGAACCACGGCAGGTAGCTCACCCCGAACCAGGTGAGCAGCACCATCAGGAACCCGATCACGCACATCGTCGAGGCGAGCCTGTCGCGCCAGCCCATCACCATGCGCGTGTGCAGATAGATCGTGTAGATGATCCAGGTGATGAAGGCCCACGTCTCCTTCGGGTCCCATCCCCAGAATCGCCCCCACGCGGTGTTTGCCCATACGGCCCCGAGCGCGATGCCAAGGGTGAGGAGCGGCCATCCGACCTGCACGAGTCGGTAGGCGAGTTCCTCCATTTCGGCCGCGGGCATCACGGGTGTCTTCCCGAAGATCGGGTCGCGGCGCGCGAGCGACTTCACGAGGTGCCCGGCGGCGAAGAACGCGGCGAGTGCGAAGGCACCGTAGCTCAGCAGCATGACCGTCACGTGAATGTTGAGCCAGTAGCTGCGGAGCACCGCGCGAAGGGGATGGATGCGGACCTCCTCGAGCGGCATGAAGGATGTCAGCATGAGCGCCAGGAACGCGAGCAAGGCCGCGGCGAATCCCGCCGTACCCCCACCGCGACGGGCCTCGACGCCCAGGGCAAACGCCGTCACCGCCCATGCCGTGAACGTCACGGACTCGTACATGTTGGAGACGGGAACGTGCCCCGTGAGGTAAAGGCGCATGCCGACGGCCGCCGTGTGCCCGATGAACGCGAGCAGCAGCAGCCATCGCACACCGCGCATCGCGTGTGCCGACTCCAGGAAGACCGCGAATCCCCATGCGATGGCGGCGGCGAGGTACGCGAAAGCCGCAAGTCGCATCGGGTTGTGGCGGTGCCAGGCGTTCTTCAGTTCGCGCTTGAGGGCACTGGGGTAGCCCGGCGCGTCGGCGACGGTGCGCGAGAACTTCTCGACCGCCTCCCGCATCCCGGTGCCGCGTCCCTGCATGAACGCCTCGTGGAGGAACACCTCGAGGGCGAGCCCGGCCGCGACGGTCGGGTGGGCGAGCTGCCCGGGCGTCGCCGAGGACGGCTCGATCCAGTCGCCAAGCTCGTCCTCCGGATCGGGGACGATGTAGAATCGCGACGAGAGCCCCTGCAGCATGCCGACGCGTTCGGCCAGCCGGTAGCCTGCCTGCGAGAGCGGGCGTGTCCTTTCCTGCTCGGCCGAGAGCGCATCCAGGCGGGTGTATGCGTCGCGGCGGGCCTGCGCGTCGCGGACGAGCACCTCGAGCCTCTCGGGCGGCACGTCCGGCGTGACGAGCGAGCTCATGGCGATGTCGTCGGCGCCCAGCGCGAGCGCCTGCTCCGCGAGGTTGAGCTCGCGGCGGGCGGACTCGAGCTCCCTTTCGCGCGCCGCGAAGTCCTTCGCCAGTTGCTCGAGCCTGCCGAGCCCGGCATTCGTGACGACGAAGCGGCGGCTCACCCACTTCTCCGGCGTGCCGAGTATCTCGCCAAGGCCGGGGTGCTCCAGGGGGAAGATGCGCGCGTCCTCCCACGCATCGGGCTGGAACATGATGGACAGCACAGTGTACTCGGGTAGCTGTCCGTGGATGGAGGTCCTGCCCGTGAGTCGGTCCAGGGAGATGCGTGCAAACCCCGCGAGAGTCTCACGCGTGCCGTCGGTGAGCACGGCGATGCGGTCGATGCCGCTGGCGGCGACGGCCTCCTGCATCGCGGGGTCGTGGGGGACGGTGGAGAGCCGGTCCGCCGGCCGTGCGGAGAGCCGGCCCGGCTCCGCCAGCAGGCACGCGGGCAGCAGGAGCAGCATCGCCGCGAGGAGGATGGACTGAAGGCGTTCGGTCACGTTGGGGATGCCTCCTCCCGGCGCGCGAGGCCGGCGGCCTCCAGGCGGGTTGCCATCGAGTCGAGTTCCCGGCGCGCAGCCTCGCGACCGTGCCCCCAGCGCGGCACCAGCAGGAGGTCCAGCATCCCGTCCTGCTCACGCCCGTACAGGGCGCGGTACCTCGTGACAAAGGTCATGATCGCGCCGAGCAGGATCACGCCGACACCGATCGTCGTCACCGGAATGGTCGGCTCGCGCACGACGGAGAGGACCGTCACGTGGCGCTTCGTGGGGCCGTGCAGGAACACGATGGGCGTTCCGGGCGGTAGCTGCGACTTGATGGCCTCCTCGCGGGTGCCGGGCGCGTGGGTGACGGGTGGGCTCGTCCCCGCGGAGGGCACGCGCACCTGGTCGAGCACGACGCCGGACTCGCGGGCGCGCAGCGTGAGGAGGAACTCCGCAGTGTCTGGTTGGCCGAGTTCAGCCGCGGGGCGCGAGGGGTTCACGGTGAAGTCCTCCAGCCGCACCTCGAATGGGAGGGAAGCGAAGGACTTCGGCGGCCCGATGGCGGGTGTGTTCCCCGCGACGCCGAGCCACCCCTGGGCGACCGTCGCGCCGTCGCGGTCGACGCGGAGGTTGAGCGCCGGGTTGCGCAGCCCCCCCCCCTGCTCGCGCACGCCGTCCTCCCCCTCGGGCACCGCATCGCGGACAAAGCTGCCCGCCGTAAACGTGTAGGAGCCGGGCTTGGGTGCGGCGACCACGGTCCCCGTCGCGGTGGAACCCAGGGGGTCCCGAGCGTCGAAGAGGCGCCACTTCGCGCCCGGCGCCGCGGCGGAGACCTCGATGAAGAGCCCCGAGCGCCCCGCGCGCGCCGGCACCCCGGGGGAGGCGTCGTCACGCGCGATCAGGCGACCCGTCCCGGCCTCGCGAAGTTCGTACTCGAACCGGTGGGGCGACTCCGCCTCCACAGTGTCGTATGCCGCCTGGTGAAAGTTCATGCCGTGCAGGTTGAGGCTGTGGTTCATGTCCACCTGCACGACGCGGGCGGTGCCCGCAGCGGGGTCCACGATTTCCAGGAGCGAGCTGAAGAACGAGGGCTCGCCCACGTTGGGATGCGTGTCGGCATCAAAATCGAGGAGTCGGATCCACATGCCGTCGGGGAGTGGACGCGCATCGGTGTTGGCGCCGCCGACCATCTGCGCGCGGTTGATCGGCTGGACGAGCAGGTTCTGCGCCTCGCCCTCGGCGACGATGAACCGTCCCTCGGATATGACGACCCCCTGCTGCAGCAGGAAGGCGCGGACCATGCCCGCACCGAGGACGAGCAGCATGCCCGCGTGCACGATGGTCGGCCCCACGCGCGAGGCGAGGCCGGACTGCCCAAAGATCGCGCCGTCCTCCTCGTGCAGATAGGTCATGCCCGGGGCGAGCACCTGCCGGACTTTGGCGATTGGGGCGGCGAGCCGCATGCGGACGCGCGGGGCCAGCGCTTCATCGTAGAAGTCGCGGTCGCGCCTGAAGTCCCGCCTCTTCCACAGCGTCAGGCTCATCACCGTGACGTGCCACGTCGAGACGAGGAGCTGGATCGCGAAGACGCCAAGGAGCGCGGCGAACCAGGTGGACTGGAAGACCTGTGCGCGGGCGAGGGAGACCTGGTTCTTCCCGAGCGCCGGATTCGCCGCGTAGCCGACAGCGCCGTAAACGCAGACCGCCGCGATCAGGGCGAGCAGGATCAGCCCGCACTTCAGCGACTTGAAGAACCGGTACGCGGCCCGCCAGCCGGACTCGACGGAGTCGCTGGCTGCAACGCGGTCCCGGGGGGACTCGATGGCCGCATCGGCCAGAGTCTCCGGCCCGGGACTGCCGCTGGTCATGTGATCCTTCGGGTGGCGCGTTGGGTTCAGGACTGCGAGTTCGACTCGTCCTCGGCGGGGGGTTCCTCGATGATGGGCGTCAGGCGGCAGAGGGCCATCCGTGCGGCGTCGTACTTGACGCGCATCTCATCGAACTGGCGGAGCATGTCCTGCTCCTCCGGCGTGAGGTCGTCGCGCGTGGATGCGCCGCAGGTGGCTCCGCCGGAGAGGTCGATCTCGAGGCGACCCTCCACCGCGGTGATCCTGCGCTTGACGTCGTCGAGCTCGGACTCAAGGCGCTTCATCTCGTCGTAGCCGGAGAGGAAGGCCTCTGCCTCGTCGCGGTCCTCCATCTTCGAGGAGCCGGACTGGATCTGGCGTGCAAGGTTGCGCGCCTCCTCCCACAGGTTGCGGTTGGCGTAAATGCGCATCATCCGCAATTGGACGTCGTAGGAGGTGGCGACGAGCTCGGGGACTCGCTCGTTCATGTCGGACCACATGCCGAGCGCCTTGTCGAAGTTGCCGGTTGCGACCTGGACCTTGAGGTTGCCGCCGTAGTGCTCGCGGAGCCGCTCGCTGGCGTCCTTCAGTACGTGGCGGGCATAGTTGACCGTGGCCTCGTCGTGGGCGTCCGGATTGGCGAGGATTTCCTTCGCCTTGTCGTAGGCGGTTTGGTACCGCCCCGAGTTGGCGGCGACGGAGAGCTCCTCGTGCTCGGGTGCCTTGCTGGAGCCGCAGGCTGCGAGGGCGGCGATAGTGAATGAGAGCGCAATCGCGCGGGCGAACCTGGATGGGAGGGCGTTCATGTTTTGACTGCTCCTGCGTTGTGAGTGCTGGCGGTTTCTGTCGCGCGGCCCCCTCCAGTCGGGAGGGGGCCGCAGTCTGCTCGCCGTTGGTGTTGGATTAGTGATCGAACAGCGGCCCTGTCAGGTAGTCGGCCGTCAGTCGATAGGGGACCCAGTTGTCGCGGCCGCCTGCCGGTGCGGGGATGCCGCTCATGGCCATCTCGCCGCCGATGAACTCCTCCTCGAAGGGGAAGCCGAGCGGGTTGATCGAGCCCTTGAGGCGCCCGTCGTAGTAGAGGCCGCCGATGTTCTTGGTGTACTTCGCCTCGGTCGGCGTGTTGCCGATCTTTGCGGAGAGAAGCTGCACGTCGCGGCCGATCACCGTGCCGTAGAACTCCATGTACTTGCCGCCCGCGAAGCCGTCGGGGATGTTTCCGCCGACGACCCCGTAGTCCGCGTAGAGCACCGACTCGACGTGGTTGATCCACCTGTAGTTCGAGGTGATCGAAGTGCTGCCGAGGTTGTTGATGCGCTTGCCCGTGGCATCCTTCGGCGCGACGGTGAAGAACTTCAGGTCATCGCTCGTGAACCAGCCGCCGCTCCAGGCGCCGAAGGTGGTCGTCGGCACGGTCGTGAGGTTCGCGGCGCCCTTCGGAAGCAGGCCCGGCGTCGAGATGTAGTAATTCTTGTAGAGCGAGCCGCTATTCTGGCTGCCCGTGAAGTTGAGGTGCTTGCGGTTCACGTTGAAGAAGTTTGCGGTCGAGGTGCTCAGGCCGCCGCCCACCTTCATGCCCTGCGCATTGAAGACGTTGGCGACGGTGTTGCCGACGTTTTCGGTCTTCCAGACGCCGTTCTTCCACTGCCCGCCGTCCTCGCCGTCGGCGAGGTACACGGTGTTGATCGTGTGGTTCCACTTACCGCCGCCGGTCGTCAGCGTATCGAAACCGTCGCCCGAGCCGACGTTCGGCTGGTTAACCGAGATCATGTTACCCCACATGAACTCCATCATGTTCTTGTGGTCGGAGGCGTTCGGGCCGCGGTGCATGATGTTTCCGACGACGATGTTGGCGCCGGAGACGAGGCCGAGTTGGTTGCCCGCCGTGTTTGACGGATCGTCGTAGTCGGGGCTCGTCAAGTAGGTCAGATTGTGCGGGATGTAGATGTTGCGGTGAGTCACGAGGACCGCCTGATTGGCGTCCACAGTGCCCTGGACCACGACGTCCCCGCGAACGACGGTCTGGCCCTTCATCTCGACCGGGTTCTTCGTCGAGCCGACGATCACCAAGTTCCGCTTCCCGCCGTTCTGCGTGTAGTCGGGATTTCCGGTCGCGTCGAGGGTCGTGTTCGGCCAGACGCCGCGGATTGTGCCCGGCGTCCCGACATTGGAGGCAAAGTTGTTGTCGATGAGATCGGTCATGGTGGCGGCGACGCCGGAGACCTCGGCGGCCCATTCAAACGTCGCGCTCGTTCCCGAGCCATTCTGCTTGTAGAGGAACGATCGCGTGGAATCGTTGAGCAGCGGAAGGTTGTCGTTCACGTAGGAGCCCGTGCGGGTCCACTGCGACGTCGTGGTGTTGTAGGTCCGGCCCTTCGTCCACTGGAACTTGTTGGTCGGGGCGTGGAAGGTGTAGTTGGAGGCGACGGCTGTGCTGGTGAGCTGGTAGGCAGGGTCCGTCGGAACCGTGGATGCGCGCGGGGTCTCCGGGACGCCGTCACCGTCCGCGTCCGCATCGAAGCCGTTCGGGATCGAGTCGCCGTCCACGTCATCGCAGGGGTGGAGGCCCTTGTCGTAGCCGAGCAGCACGCCGCCCGAAGCGGTCATGTGCGAGTCGGTCACGACGCGGTCGATCGCGCGGTTGTAGGGTGAAGTGCCAGCGCCGATCGCGGCGCCGTTGGTGACGCCGTCGGCCCGCTTCCAGGTCGCGGGCACGACGAAGTTGTTGTCGAGGTTGAACTTCGCCTTGATCTCGGACTGGCCTGCGGCGGCCTGGCTGACCGAGCGCGGCTCGAACCAGTTGAGGACATTCTCCTTCACGGAGGGCCACTGGGAAGGCAGGGGTGTGGCAAGCGTGTCGATCTGGCGGTACGGATTGTTTGAAGAGGGAAGGCCGGGGTTCTCGGCAGCCCAGGTCGTGGCGAGGGTGCCGCCGTTCTTGGCGTAGATGTACTGCCCGTTCTGCCCCGGCGTCGCGAGCATGCGCTCATTCTTGTTCTGCACGCCGTCGGTCGTCGCCTCGGCAGCGATGTTGTTTCGCATGAAGTTGCCGTTCACGTGCAGAGAGCCGTTCAGCGTCAGCCTGTGCGCGTTGGCGCGGTTGTAGGGGCTGTGGAGCTGGAACGGGTTGGCGGCGTCGACCTGCCCGACGTCCCCCCAGAGCTTCAGGTGGCAGAAGGAGCAGTCCGAGAGCGTGTGCCCGAGCATGAGGTAGTCGAACAGCCTGGGGTACGAGAGCTGATGGTGGAAGGACGCGGACATGACGGCCGGGACCGGTAGGACGGAGTTTTCGCCAGCGGTCGAGACGGAGGAGAGGGTCACGTCGTAGGAGGCGACGGCGCCGGTGGCGAGGCTTGAGCCGCCGATGACCGAGCGCGTGATGTAAACGCGGGGGGCGCCAGCGGGCATCGCCGAGCCGACGAGCCAGTCCGGCATGCTGGTCGGCAGCAGCTTGAGGTTCGAGTCCGTCGCAAAGTCCCACAAGGCGCGCGACTGGACGCTGGAATCGTCCCACATGTCGTACGTGATGGGCATGTCGGACGGGATGCGCTTGGAGGGGTTGTTGAACTTCGAGTGGATGCTGGCGTACTTGTCCTCGGCGTTCTCGAACGCGCCGCCCAGGAAGTTCGTCGCGGCGATCTGGCACAGCACGTCCCCCTTGGCGACGTTGAGGGCGCCCTCGGCCGTCCCGCGCGCCTGCACATACTCGAGCTGGCGGTACACCATGTGGGTGTCATTCATCGAGGCCCGCAGCGAGAACGTCATGATCAGGCTCATGATCGCCGAGATGATGAGCACGAGGATCATGATCGAGCCCTTTTCACGGCTCGGGCGGTAACCGCGGGTGAAGAATCGCATCAGGCGCTTCATGGTGGTGTCCTTCGGGAATCCCCTGGGGTGTCGGTTGGGTCGAGGGTCAGGTGTTGCGGAATGCGGCTTCGGTGTTGAAGATGAAGTACCAGCCGGACTGGTCGCCCGCGTTGGTGCCGCCGAACAGGCCGGCGGCCACCTCGTCGTCGAGCGTGTCGCCGTCGCCGTTGGCGTCCCGTTCCGTCCAGACGGAGCCCGGTGCGGTCAGGGTGGGCGATACGCGCGCCAGAATGCGGATCGCCGTGATGTTCGGCGGAGCCAGCGTCGTCGTGTCGCCGATCCACTCCTGCCGCGAGATCTCCGCGAGCCGGAAGTTGCGGAAGCGGATGTTGTAGTTCTGCACGACCGGCGCGGCGCCCGTCACCGTGTTCTCCACGGAGCGGGAAAGAAGAGCGGTCGCGCGCGTGTACGTCCAGATGATGCGCTCCCCCGTGATGCTGTCGAAGAGGGTGAGCGTCACGACGGGGGCCGTGTCGGGGTTGGCGGTCAGCTTCGGCCAGTTGGCCGCGTTGTAGCCACCGGCCGTCGTGTTCCTGATGTCCTGGGCCATGAGGCTGATGATCGAGTTCGAGGTCGTTCGGATCTGGTTGGCGTCCGCGTAGGTCACCTGCGCGCGCATGCCATAGTAGAACGTCGCGAGGATGCCCCCGGCGACCATCGAGGAGATGATCGAGGCGAGCATCACCTCCATGAACGTCAGGCCGCGGCGGCGCCGCGAGGAAAGGAGAGGGCGGCTGGTCATAGTGCGATCTGCCTCGCGCGCAGCGAATCGAGCACGCGCTGCTGGAACTCACCCTCGGAACGTCCACCCAACTCCGACAGGTACGTCATCACGGTCCACTGGTCCGGCCCCGTTCCGGGACGGATGCGGTTGGACTCGTCGAGCGTCAGCACCAACTCGACCTTGTAGTACTCGATGTCGTAACCGGCACTCGCACCGGCGGCGTTGGAGACGACGTGCCGGCGGCGGAAGGGGGTGTAAAAGACCTGCAGGGTCCCGGCGATGCCGCAGAAGTCCTGGTCGACGCTTGTCGGGTCCGCGATGAAGGTGCGACTGAGGGCGGTCGCCTCGCGGCGGACGAGCGAGGTCGAGCCGGCGGCAGGCCATGTGCCGTTGCCGGGGCCGCCGGGGGGCATCAGGCCCGTCGGCGCGGAGAGGCTCGCCCAGGTCTGGTTGCGGATGGTTTCAAGCTGGCCGTCGAGGAGCTGCGCCACCTCAGCAACACGGTCGTTTCGGGCGGAGGTGTATTGGTAATAGACGACGGACGCGAACGTCGTGGTCGTGACCATGACGCCGATCATGCTGGCGACCATGACCTCGATCAGCGAGACGCCGCGCCGTTTGGTGGAGCCTTGAAATCTCCTCATCGGGAACCCTCTCTTTGCTTCCTGCCCGTCGGAGCAGCCTATAGACATGGTGCCAGACGGATGGATTCTGAACTCGACCCCGAGTGTTGCATCTTCTTTGCCAGACCTCAACGGTCATTTAAGGCTTGGTGTTGCTGGACTTGCAAGCGGTGGGAGGGTCGCTGATGGGGAATGTGGCTTCCCATTGCACATTTTTTGGGCATTCTGAGGGATTGCGGGGCGGAATGGAAACTGGACATCGGCTGTTTGTGAAAAAAGGCACAATCTCAAAAGCCCCTTGGCACCCCCCACCCCAGCCCCGTCAAGTCCTCTCCCCTTGCGGCGAGAGTCGCGCGGTCGGAGCCCCAACCACATGTCCTCCCCCCCTCCCTCCCGGGACCCTTGGGAAGAGTCGGGCAGGACGGTCGGCAAGGCTGGCCTCGCCCTCATGCTTCCAATGACGATGGCGATCTCCCCGATCGTGGGGTACTTCGTCGGGGTCTGGATCGGGCGCAAGGTGGGCTGGGAACCGGCGGCATACGTCGGGCTGGGGATCGGGATTCTCTCCGGTGTGAGGCAGAGTCTCGACATTATTCGCAAGCTGAACACCCCCGAGAGGGGCAGGCGCAAGGAGCCACCGAAGCAATGAGCGAGAAGGCACCCGAGGTACCGTTTGCCACACCCGGGCGCACGTTCATGCTCTCCGGGGCGATGGCGCTCGCGGTGGCGGTGGGTGCGTGGCTGCTCGGGGACCAGGTTTGGGCGGCGCGGTTCGCCTTTTCCGCCGCGGTCATGACGGTGAACTTCTACTTTCTTTCGATGCTGGTGGTTGCGGCGACGAGGCGCGACTCCGGCATGGCGATAGTGTGCCTCCTGGCGAAGCTGGCATGCATGGGCGTGCTGTTCGCGGGGCTGTGGTACGGCGGGCTTGAGGTGACGAGCTTCCTTGCGGGGATGTCGCTCTCCTTCGTGGCGCACACGGCAATGAGCGCGGTGGGTTCGCGCCTCGCCCGTGCGCGTGCGCAGGATGAGGCCCTCCTTTCCCGCCTGGAAACCAACGAACTGAGAGGCGATGCGCCCCATGGGTGATGATCTCGGCAAGCTTGCTGAGGATGCGGGCAAGGCGCTGGACAGCGCCGCCGCGCAGGCGGGCGAGGTGCATGCGGAGGCGACCTCCGCCCTGCACGAGGGCGCGCACGACCAGGCCGCGGGCCATGGGCACGGCCACGAGGACCATCCGCCGGAGCCACCGACGTTCCTGACGATCATGAACCAGACGCAGCACCCGGCCGAGGGCACGCTGCTGCACACGCTGGTCACGGGGCCGCTGCACGAGCCCCTTCCGATGGTGAACAAGGCGCCGTGGGATCCGCTCGTGTTCCTCGGCATCGCGGCGGGGCTCACGCTGTCGCTGATGATCCTCGGGACGAGCCAGTTGCGCGCGAACCGGGCCGAGGCCATCCGCCGGCCGACGCGCTGGATGGCGTTCTGCGAGCTGTTCGTCGAGTCCTTCTTCAAGCTGATCTCGGGCATCCTTGGGGAGAAGCACGCGCGGCACTACTTCCCCTACGTGGCGACGCTCTTCATCCTGATCCTCATCGGCAACTTCATGGGGCTGGTTCCCTTCCTGAAGCCGCCGACGGGGAGCATCGTGGTGACGTTCTCGCTGGCGCTGTGCACGTTCGTGTACGTGCAGTTCACGGCGGCGACGCGGCTGGGATTGGGCAAGTACATCTAACCCCTGTGCGGCGACCCGAAGGAGACGATCACCTACGCGATGGCGCCGTTCATCTTCCTCGTCGAGTTCGTCGGGGTGCTGGTGAAGCCGGTCTCGCTCTCGCTGCGTCTGTTCGGGAACATGCTGGGCAAGGACATCCTGCTGGGCGCGTTCCTGATGATGGGGATCATGCTGATGGATGCACTGGCCTCGCCCGTGGCGCAGTACATCGGCGTGCCGCTGACGATCCCGTTCTACTTCCTCGGGATCCTGGCGTCGATCATCCAGGCGCTGGTGTTCTCGATGCTGTCGACGATCTACATCCTGCTGGTGCTGCCGCACGACCACCACGACGAGCACGGGCACGAGGACGGGCACGGCCACGGGATGGAGCACGCCGGGGCGCACTGATCGTGCGCTGGCGTTGAAAAAGTTTCGGCGTCTCCCCGGCGCCGGCAGGTTGGTTGCAGTACTCGGGGGGGCCTGCCGCGCGGCCGTTCTTGCGCGGCGCAACCAGCCGGACGGGCAACCGCCGGCAACCACAATGGGGGTTTCACTCCGATGGAAGTTCTCTCCGTACTCGCCGAGATGAGCGCCAAGGCGTCGCTCGGCTTCGGCTACCCGCTGGGCCTCGGGCTTGCGGGCCTGGGCGTGGGCATTGGTCTTGGCAACGCGGTGAACGGCGCCATGAACGCGATGGGCCGGCAGCCGGACTCGATCCCGGCGATCCAGACCGCGATGATCATCGGCTGCGCGTTCATCGACGCCGTGGCGATCTTCGCGCTGATCTCCGTGTTCCTCACGGGCGGCCTGCAGAAGTAATCCCCCCGCCCCCGCGCGGGGGCGGCAAGCGGTCCCGGAGTGATCCCGCGGGGGCGCGCCTTGGGCGCGGCCCCCGCGGGGCCCCATTCCGCACCAAGACCGGGGGGGACGGCCCGTGCCGCGCCCAACCCGACCAAGGACTCCATGATGAACGCAGCGCCCCTCTCAATCCTCGCCATGGAAGGCATGGGCACGCTCGTGGCCCAGAGCGCGACGGTCATCGTCGCCTTCCTGACGGTGATGTTTATCCTGAAGAAGTTTGCGTGGGGGCCGATCCTCGGCGCCCTCGACGAGCGCAGGGAGACGATCCGCAAGTCGTTCGACGACATCGACCAGCGGCAGGCCAAGCTCGCGGCCCAGATCAAGGACTACGAGGAGCGCCTGCGCCTGATCGACGACGAGGCGCGCCAGCGCCTGAACAAGTCGGTCGAGGAGGGCCGCCGCATCGCCCAGGAGATCGAGGCGAAGGCGAAGGAGGACGCGGAGGCATCGCTCGCCCGCGCCCGCCAGGCCATCCAGATCGAGACCGACAAGGCCCGCGTAGAGCTCCGCAACGAGATCGTCGCCCTCTCGATCGGCACGGCGGAACGGCTCCTCAAGATGGAGCTGAACGACGACCGGCACCGCCAGCTCGTGAATTCCTTCATCGCTGAAATGCAGGACAAGTCGGCCAAATGAAAGTCGATCCCGTCGTCGTCAACGCATACGCGGACGCGCTCCTGCAGGCCGTGAAGGCCAAGGGGGAGATGCCGCGCGCGGCGGCCGAGGCCGCCGCCCTCATCGACATCCTGCGCACGCACCCGCGCCTGCAGGTGTTCCTCGAGTCGCCGAGCGTGCGCGACGAGGACAAGACGGCGCTTGTGAACAAGGTGCTCGCGCCGAAGTTCATGGACCTGATGACGCGCTTCCTGCTGCTGATGCTGAAGCGGCGCCGCCTGGAGCACTTCGTCCCCGCGCTCCAGCTCTTCCGCACGCTCGTCGTGCGCGAGCAGGGCATGCGCGAGGCCACCTTCACGACCGCCGTGCCCCTCTCCGACGCGGAGAAGCGGCGCCTCGAGGAAGTAATGGGGAAGGCGACCGGCTTCGACCTGCACCCGACGTTCCGCGTGGAGCCCGCCGTCCTCGGCGGGGTCTACTTCCGCTGCGAGGACATCCTGATCGACACGACGCTGCGCACGGGGCTCTCGAACGTGCGCCGGCGCATGCTGAAGACCCAAGTTGTGACCTGACGCGACCGATCCCGCGAAGCGCCCAGCGGCGCGCGCCACCAGCCTCCAAGCCATCCAACCCAGGAAGACGCCATGTCCATCCGCCCCGATGAAATCACCACGATCCTGCAGCGCGAGCTGGAGGGATTCGAGACGAGCGTCGACGTCGAGAACGTCGGCACCGTGCTGAAGGTCGGCGACTCGATCGCGACCGTTTACGGCCTGCAGAACGTGATGGCCGGCGAGCTGGTCGAGCTCCCCAACGAGACGATGGGGATGGTGCTCAACCTGGAGGAAAACAGCGTCGGCGTCGCGATCTTCGCCTCGACGAGCCACATCAAGGAAGGTGACACGGTCAAGCGGACCGGGCGCGTGGCCGAGGTTCCCGTCGGGGAGGAGCTGATCGGGCGCGTGGTGAACCCGCTCGGGCAGCCGATCGACGGAAAGGGCCCGATCGCGGCTCGCTACACGCGGCGCATCGAGCAGCTCGCCCCGAACGTCATCTCCCGCAAGTCCGTGCACGAGCCGCTGATGACGGGCATCAAGGCCATCGACGCCATGATCCCCATCGGACGCGGGCAGCGCGAGCTGATCATCGGCGACCGCCAGACCGGCAAGACGTCCATCGCCATCGACACGATCATCAACCAGAAGGGCCAGGGCGTGCACTGCTTCTACGTCGCCATCGGACAGAAGCAGTCCTCCGTCGCGGGCGTCCTCCAGCAGCTTGAGAAGTTCGGCGCGATGGAGTACACGACGATCGTCAGCGCCTCCGCGGACGACGCGGCCTCGCTCCAGTTCATCGCCCCCTACACCGCGGTGACGATGGCGGAGTACTTCCTGTACTCGGGTCGGCATGCGCTGTGCATCTACGACGACCTCTCGAAGCAGGCGGCGGCGTACCGCACGCTGTCGCTGCTGCTGCGCCGCCCGCCCGGCCGCGAGGCGTACCCGGGGGACGTGTTCTACGTCCACTCGCGCCTGCTCGAGCGCGCGTGCAAGCTTTCGGACAAGCCGGAGGTGGTCGCCACGGCCATCGCCAGCGGGGGCCTCACCAAGCACTTCGCCCAGCCGATCAACCGGGACGAGGCGTCCCTGAAGGCTGCGGAGACGAAGGGGGGCGGCTCCC
>CAZUCD010000053.1:1409-23361 GCA_964618855.1 uncultured Candidatus Sumerlaeota bacterium | reverse complement strand
CACCCTCGCCCTGATGTGCGCCACCAGTTCCGGGCACGTTTGTTCGATCAGGTCGAGCACGTGCTCGAATCCCTGCGGCCCGCCGTAGTAGGGGTCGGGAACGCCCTCGCCCCGCCGCACGGGATGCCAGTCGAGCATGAGCGAGAGCTTCCCGCGATGCGAGTCCGACGACGCCATGCGCGCCACGCGCTGCATGTTCTCCTCGTCCGCGACCAGGATCATGTCGAACTCGTCCAGGTCCCGGCGGGAGATGGCGCGCGCGCGGGAGTCGAGGACGTATCCCCGCCGCTCGGCCGCCTCGCGCATGCGCCGGTCGGGCAGCTCCCCCTCATGGTAGTCGATCGTCCCCGCGGACTCCACATCCACGTGCCCGGCGAGCCCCGCCTCCTCCAGGGCGCGCCGCAGCACGCCCTCCCCGGCGGGGGAGCGGCAGATGTTCCCCATGCACACGAACAGCACCCGGTAGCGTGCCATGCTCATCCATCCTCCGAGGCCCGTGCGAGTTCGTCCACGCGGGCAAGTTTGTCCTCAAGGCGCACCGCGTCGCCGTCCACGATGGTGACGTGGCCGAGCTTGCGTCCGCGGCGGGGCTCCTTGCCGTAGAGGTGCAGGTGCGCCCCCGGGATCGCAAGGACTGCCGCCGCGTCAGGAACGCCCCCGACCAGGTTCACCATCGCCGCGGGAAGCGTGGATTCCGTCGGGCCAAGCGGCAGACCCGCGACCGCGCGCAGATGGTTCTCGAACTGCGAGGTCGACGCCCCCTCGATGGTCCAGTGCCCGGAGTTGTGGACGCGCGGCGCAATCTCGTTCGCCAGCAATTCCCCTCCGCGCTCGAAGAACTCCACCGCGATCACGCCCACGTGCCCGAGCGCGTCCGCGATCCGTTGCACGGCCGCCGACGCGGCCGCAAAGACCTCCGGCTCACGGTGGCGCGGGATCACGCGCGACACGCGCAGGATGCCATCGCGGTGCGAGTTCTCCACCGGGTCGTGGAAGTTCATGGCGCCGTCGGCGCCGCGGACCGCGACGAGCGATATCTCGCGCGTGAAGGGGATCATCGCGTCGTACAGGAGGGGCTGCCCGCGCATCGCCTCCCATGCGGCATCGAGCCCGCGCGCATCACGTATCCGGTGCTGCCCGCGCCCGTCGTAGCCGAGGCGACGCGTCTTGAGGATCGCAGGCAGGCCGACATGGCGCGCCGCCTCGTGCAGCTCCTCGTACGTGGCGACCGACTGCGATGCGGGCGCCGGGACACCGAGCTCGGCGAAGAGACTGCGCTCCGAGTCGCGGTCCTGCGCCGTCCGCAGCGACTTCGCACACGGCGCGACGGGGATCCGTCCTGCGATGAGCTCGACCGTGGCCGCCGGGACATTCTCGAACTCGAAGGTCACCCGGTCGAGCCCCGCGAGGAACCTCTCGATGGCATCCGTCTCGTCGTACCTTCCCGCGACGAGCTCCCCAAGCTGCGCGGCGGGCGCGTCATGCCCGGGGTCCAGGAACCGAAACCGGAACCCGAGCGGTATGCCCGCCAGGGCGAGCATCCTGCCGAGCTGGCCGGCGCCGAGGACCCCGATACGCATGTCGGGCTAGGGCTCCCGCGGGTCTGGGTGGTCGAGGACATCCCGCGTCTGGCCCTCGCGCCTGGTGCGCAGTGCCTCGGCCACCGCGGGACGCGTCCTTGCGACGATCGCCGCCGCGTGCAGCGCCGCGTTCGCCGCACCCGCGGTCCCAATCGCAAACGTCGCGACCGGCACGCCCGCGGGCATCTGGACGATCGACAGCAGCGAATCCATCCCGTTCAGCGCTCGCGAAGGAACCGGCACGCCCAGCACCGGCACCAGCGTCTTCGCCGCGAGCATCCCCGGCAGGTGCGCCGCCCCACCAGCCCCCGCGATGATCACCTCGATCCCCCGCCCCTCCGCCGTCGCGGCATACTCGAACAGCAAGTCCGGTGTCCTGTGCGCGGACACCACGCGCACCTCGTGCGCGATCCCGAGGCCCGCAAGCACCTCCGCCGCGTGCGACATCGTCTCCCAGTCGCTCCGCGAGCCCATGACCACTCCGACAATCGGGAGCTCAGGCACGTCGTTTCCTCCGATGCTGCGCAGGCTCAAACCACGCGACCCTGCGGGCAAGGCGAGAGGGGGGGCGCGGGTCGGATGCAGCTCCCGGGCATCAGAACGCCATCGCCAACTGCCCAGCCTGCGCAGGCTCCCCCAAGAAAAAATCGACCCCTCGTTGAAGGTGGCGGGACGAAGTGCGTATTTTTTAGCACTTGGCCCATGTCTCCATCCGGAGTGCGCGCATGAACAGTCCGAAGCCAAAATCCCCGCCGCGCCGGGGCGTCGCCGCAAAGGTCGCCGTGCTCGTGCTCGTCGCAGCCACGGCCTTCGGTGGATTTGCCTACAGCCGACATCGCAGCAGCATCACTGAACTCGAAGCCCGCAGGGGCGAGGTTCTCTGGGAGGGCGCCGTCCGGTCGGGAACGTCTCCCGTTTCCCTGCGGAAGCTCCCGGCCGCGGAGATTCCCGAGTACCGCCTGACCGCCACGATCTACAACTTCTACGACGGCCGCATGAACCCGGGCGGCGAGAACACCGTCGTCCAACGCGTCGAGTCCAACAGCGCGGGCGAGCACATCCGGCTCGCAGGGCGCCTCGTCGCGCAAAAGGCATACGGCCCTGGGGGCGTCGAGGTTCCCGCCGCCGCCCTGCCGCCCAATCCGCTGATGGAGAAGACCGTCACCATCGCCATCGGAGAGCGGGGGAACCTCGAGGCCATCACGCCCCCGGACGGGCAGCAACTTGACGGCGGCGCCCTCATGACCGCGCTCCTCACGACGGTGATGGAGCCCAATCGCCTCACAACCACCGCGACCGTGAACCCCGGTGATTCATGGAAGCGGCAATTCGCCGGGACATTCCCCGGCATGCCCGGTGCCGCCTATGAGTTCCGGCAGGACATCCGCTTCGAGGGGATGGCCGAACGCGAGGGCAGGTCGTTCGCACGGTGCAGCATCCGCGGCACCTCCATCATCAGGGACCTCGTGCTGAACAAGAGCACGAACCCGAAGTACTCCACCGAGTTCAAGCTCATCGAGCGCAGGGTGGAGGCCATCGGGGACGTGTACGTCGATCCGGAGACCAGCCTCGTCCATCACGTCGTGTTGGAGGGGGAGATTCGGCAGCGAAACCAGGAAACTTTGACCTATCCGGGAAGGTCCGAGCCGTTCGTGCGTCCTGAATCCGGGAACCACTTTCCTTTCCGGAACGAATTCCACGTGGAGTACGCCACATGAAGTCACGCGCATTCACCCTGATCGAGCTTCTCATCGTCGTCGCCATCATCGCCATCCTCGCAGCCATCGCGGTCCCCAACTTCCTGGAGGCCCAGACCCGGTCCAAGATGTCCCGGGCGCTGGCGGACCTGAACTCGTACCAGACCGCGATCGAGGCCTACTCCGTGGACCACAATGTCTATCCCCGCATGACGTGGGGGGACGCGCCGTACTTCGACCTCTACGAGGGGCAGGGCTCCCCGCTGCAGCCGATCTACGGCACGCTGGGCCCGTGGATTTCCACGCCGGTCGCCTACATCAGCCAGTTCGACCTGATCGATCCGTTTGGTTCCGACCAGCGCATCCAGGCGGACGCGCGCATGTACACCTACCACGACATCAAGACGGGGCGGTTCATCCTCGACGTCGTGAACAACGGCACGATCTCGGGACCGACAGGACTTTATGCGGGCCCGACGTTCGAGGACAACTTCGGCGCGTACGCGCAGATGTCCATCGGCCCGGACCGCAATATTGGGGACTTCCTCGTGCAGTACGACCCGACGAACGGGACGGTCAGCTCCGGCAACATCTGGGTCTCGCAGAAGACGCGCGAGCGGCGTGCGATACAGCTCGCCGCCCCCGCCCCGACCCGGCAGGCCTTCTCCGCGAACAATTGAGCCCCGCTTGCACCACCGCGCGTTCGTGCGTCAGTCTTGCCGCATGACCGCATGGGTTGACGAACTTTCAGACATGCTGCGCCGCCACCGGGCGGTGTGCCTCGTCACGGTGCTCGAGGTTCATGGCTCGGCACCGCGCGACGCCGGCGCGAAGATGGTCGTCGCGCCCGACGACTCGATCGCGGGCTCCATTGGCGGGGGAAACCTCGAGGCCGAGGCTCGCCGGCGCGCCCTCGACCTCCTCGCCGACGCGGAGGCTGGCGAGGACGTCCCGGGCGTCGGCACGGAGCGCTACCGCCTGTGCCCGCAGGTTCACCAGTGCTGCGGCGGGACGGTCCGCGTGCTCTTCGAGGTGCTGCGCCCCGCCGTGCCCCTCATCCTCTACGGGGCCGGGCACGTCGCCCGGGAGATCGCCGACGTGGTCCGCGGGCTCGACTTCGCCATCACCATCGTGGACGAGCGCCCCGACTGGAACACGCCGGAGCGCTTTCCCCACTGCATCCGAGTCCTCTCCGACCCCGTCGCGCACGCGCGCACCATCGGGCGCGGATGGGCGCTCGTGCTGACGCACGACCACGACCTCGACTTCAGATTGCTCGAAGTGCTGCTGCAGGCGCCGCTCGACTACGTCGGGCTGATCGGAAGCGACACGAAGCGTCGCCGCGCCATCGCCAGGATGGCACCCTCCCTCACCGCGAGGCTCACCTCACCAATCGGACTCCCGATTGGGGGAAAGACCCCGCGCGAGATAGCGATCGCCGTGGCGGCACAGCTCGTTGCGATGCGCAACGGAGCCGTCCCCACCGCGATGGATGCGCTTGGCGCGGGGGGCTGAGTTCCCCCGCCTTCGTCATCCCCTCTTCCTGCGCGTGTTGCGCCGCTCGGCGATCTGACGCGCCTCGATCTTCGCCGCGCGGATGCCCCGCACCTCCCCGTGCAGCCGCCGCCAGTTCTCCAGCCGGTCCGCGCCCAGTTTCCCACCCTCGATGGCATCCTGCACCGCGCAACCCGGCTCGGAACCGTGGCGGCAGTCGCGGAACCTGCACTCGGCGGCCAGCGCGAGCACGTCCTCGAACGTGTCCGCCACGGCGGCCTCGTCGTCGTCCCATGCGGCAACCTCGCGCGTCCCCGGGTTGTCGATCAGGATCGTCCCTCCGCGCAGCACGATGAGCTGCCGGTGCGAGGTCGTGTGCCGCCCGCGCCCGTCCGACTCGCGCACCTCCGCCGTCGCCATGACCTCGTCCCCGCAGAGCTCGTTCACCAGCGTCGATTTCCCCACCCCGGAGGAACCCACGATCGCGACCGTGCGCCCCCTCACGATGCGGCGCAGCTTCTGCAGGCCGAGACGGTCCGGAACCGAGACGACGACGATGGGCGCGCCGCCGGCGGACAGTTCGGCCTCCCGCGCGAGCTGCTTCGCGTCGTCCACCATGTCCGCCTTCGTCAGCGCGACCACGGGATCGGCGCCGCTCGACCTCGCGATCAGCAGGTACCGCTCCAGCCGGTTCAGGTTGTAGTTCTCGTCCAGCGCCATCGCCACCAGGACGATGTCCATGTTCGCGGCGAGCACCTGCGGGCGCGTCGCGTTCCCCGCGGACTTCCGGGTCAGCGCGGTCCTTCGGGGAAGGATCCGCTCCAGCGCGGGATCGGAACTCGCCGTGCGCGGCCGCACAGCCACCCAGTCCCCCACCGCGGGCAGGCCCGGGCCGCCCTGTTCCTCCTTGAGGAAGCGCGACGGGATCCGCGCGCAATCCACGCCGCCCTCCATGGCGACGTCTGCCCAGCCCCGATGCACCGCCGTCACCCGCGCGGGCGCCAGGTCCGGGCGTCCCAGTGCTGCGAACGCGCCGAGCCAATCCTGCGTGAGGCCATAGTCCGAGAGCGGCACGCAGCGAAGGTGCCCCGCGCGGGCCGCATGTCAAGGAGTCGCCGCGCCAGCCGGACGTCTCGCCTTGCAACCCGGCGGGCGATGCGGCACCTATGGCCCAACCATTCAGGACCACGTGAACGCCGCCCGGGAGGCCGTGCCATGCCTGTGCGATCAGAGGAACTGCGCGACCGCGTGCTGGGGTGCTTCCTCGGCCTTGCGGTCGGCGACGCGCTGGGATCGCCGCATCGCCACCAATCGCACTACCAGATCGAGGCGAAGTACCCGCAGGGCGTCCAGGAAATGTCCGGCGGCGGGAAGGGACGCCTCTCCCCGGGGGAATGGACCTCAAGCACGGCGCAGGCGCTGGCCGCCGCCGAGAGCCTCCTCGCCGACAAGGGATTCGAGGGGCTCGACATCACCATGCGCCTCACGAAGATCGCAGAGCGCCACCGCGACACGCTCACGTTCGAGCTGACCGACATCCTGCGGCGGCTGGACGAGGACCCGGAGGCCTGGCCGAAGGTCGCCCGGCGGGCATGGTACGAGTCCGGCGGGACCTTCGCGGGGAACGGCTGCCTCACGCGCGCCATCCCCGCCGCGCTCTACCGAGCCGGCGACCTCAAGGACATGATCGCCGACACCATCTCCATCGTCCACATCACGCACTGGGACCCGAGGTGCGTCGAAGCCGCCATCGCCGTCAACTTCCTCGCCATGCAGTGCGTCTCCGGGCAGTTCACCAACGAGAGCCTTGCCGTGGCTGGCGCATTCCTCGACTCCCTGCGTCGCGAGGCGGACTTCAAGGCCATTGTGTTCGACTACGAGCCCGGGAAGTTCAGCCAGGTCTCCATGGACACGCCGATGCGGTCCTACGAGGAGGAGCGCGACGCCGTGCCGCTCGCGCTCAAGCGCATCGAGCGCATGACCTCCGACGACCTGAACGTCACCCCGAACTGCGCGCACACGATGGCGTGCGCGGTGTGGGCGCTTTGCAAGGCGAGGAACTTCGCGCAGGGCGTCAGCTCCGTCGTGAGCCGCGGCGGAGAGAGCGACAAGACCGGCGCGCTCGCGGGCGCGCTCCTGGGGGCGCGCCACGGGCTCTCGGGAATACCGAAGCACTGGCTCGCCGCGCTCCTGGACCGGCCGCGCCTCAGCACCATCGCCGAGCAGCTCTTTGCCGGCATCAGCAAGGGCGTCTAGTGCGCGGTCCGCGGCGGATGGCGCCGCCATGCAGTCGGGGCGCCACCCGCGCACGGGGGGCGTGTTGCCGCCGCGCATCCTGAGGCACGCCGCCCTCGCAGGCATGACCGTGCTGATCCTCGCCGCGCTCGCGTGGCGCGTGGAGTGGCGGGCCCTCGGCGCCGCCCTGTCCGCCGGCGACGCAGGGCTCGTCGCGGCATCCTCGGCCCTCTGCCTGTTGTTTCCACTCCTGAACGCGGTCCGGTGGCTTGCCGTCCTCCGCGCGCTCGGCATCGATCCCGGATTCGCCCGCACGCTCAGGATCACCCTGGCCGTTTGGCCCGTCGGGACGCTGACCCCGGCCAAGGCCGGCGAGTTCCTCAAGGCCGCGGCGATCCGCGACCTCGCGCCCATGCCCAGCGCCATGGGATCCGCGCTGTCGGAGCGCGTCGTCGATGTCGGGGTCCTCGGCGCCCTCGGGCTCGCGGGGGGCATCGCCTCGCACAGCCCACCCGCGGCATGCGTCGGGGGCGCGGCGCTGCTCGCGGCGGCTCTCGCCGTCCCGGCTCTCCACTTCGCCGAGCGGTTCACGGCCGCTTCCGATCGCCCCCTGGCCCGGAAGCTCTCAGCGCTCGCGGGGACGCTCCCCGCCCTCGTGCGGAGCCCGCGGCACCTCGCACTCTGCGCGGGCGCGTCCGCCGTCAACTGGGGCCTCTCCATCGTGCAGCTCCACCTGCTGCTCTCCGCATTCGGCTCGAAGCCGAGCCTGGCCGCCGTCACGGGCGCCCTGCCAGCCGCGACGTTCGCGGGACTCCTCCCCGTGACGATCGCGGGGGCGGGGACGCGCGACGCCGCGCTCGCCGTCCTGCTGTCCGAGGACCCAGCGAGGCTGCTCGCCGCGGGCGTCGTCTACACGTTGACGGGGTACTTCGGCCTCGGCATCGTCGGCCTGCCATTCCTTGGGGAGTTGCGCCGCAACGCCGCGGCGAATGCCGATGCCGGACCCCGTTGACCCGCGCCAGGGGACATCCGCCGCCCAGCATGGCGACAGCGGCGCATCCATCCCGCGCGAGTCCCTCGCGCGCACGCGCCGCCAGACCGTCCGCCTCACCGTCTCCATACCAGCGATCATCTCCCTCGTCGTCATCGCCGGTGGGGTCTTCGTGCGCAACCAGCTCATCACCACCTCGCAGCAGAAGGGGCTCTCCGTGGCGGTGCGGGAGGGACTCGACTACTCGGCGGACCTGGTGACCCTGTTCACGATCATCATGGCGATCCTCTCCGCGGGCGTCGGGCTGCTGCTGGCGCTGCAGATCGTGCGGCCCCTGCGCGACATCGAGGAGTCGATGGCCGCGCTCGCGCGCGGCGAGCTCGCGCAGATGCGCAACACGCCCCTCGGCGAGTTCTCCTACATCGGCAGCACGTTCAACTCGATGGTGACGCACCTGGAGCACCTCTTCGCGGAGCGCGACCGACAGATGAAGGAGGCCGCGGCGCGCGCGCGCTTCCTCATCGCCCGCGACGGCACCATCCTTTCCGCCGAGGGCGCCGTCCGCCGCATCATGGGCATCAGCCCGCGCGAGATCATTGGCCACCGCGCGGGGAGCCCCTTCGCCGACGCCCCAGACGCCGACGTGGGCCGCGCCGTCCTCGACGCCTGTGCCCGGGTCCTCGCCGATCCACGCCCCGGCAACTCCGTCGAGGAGGACCTCAACCTGATCCGCGGGGGCGAGCCCCTCGCCCTCAACATGATCCTGTCGCCGATCGTCACCGGCGAACGCGGCGTCGACCAGTGGCTCCTCGAAGTGAGGGACATCACCGGCGCGCAATCCTTCCGCGAGCAGATGCAGCGCGCCGACCGCCTCGCCGCGGTCGGCACCCTCGCCACCGGCATCGCGCACGAGATCCGCAACCCGCTCGCCTCCATGAAGGGCATGATGCAGCTCCTCGACGAGCAGTCGCGCAGTGGACAGCCACCGCTCATCCCCCCGCAGGAGTACCACCAGCGCATCATCGGCGAGATCGAGCGCCTCGAGCGCCTCGTCAACGCCATCATGGACTTCGCGCAGGGCGATCCCGAACCCCCCGGGGAGACCGACCTCAACGACCTCATGCGTTCCGTCGCCGAGGGCGCCATGCTCTCCGCCGGTTCCGAGACGCACTTGGTCCAGCTTCGCATGGAGTTCGATCCGAACCTGCCCATGCCCTTCGTGCAGCACGGGCGCCTTCGGCAGGCGCTGCTGAACCTCGCGAGGAACGCCGTCGAGCACGTCGTCGAGCACGGTGGCGGCGTCGTGCGCATCTCCACGATGTACCTCCCCGTGAACGAGCTGCGCCCCGTCATCCTTTGCGTCGCCAACACGTGCGAGAGGCTCTCCCCCGACGAATTGGAGCGACTGTTCGAGCCCTTCCACACCACGAAAGCGGGGGGCACGGGCCTCGGCCTCGCCATCGCCTACCAGGCCGTCGTCTCCAACGGCGGCGTCCTGGAGACCGACTGGGAGGATGGCGAGATCCGCTTCTGGGTCAGGCTCCCCATGGATGCGCGCATGGACCTGCGCCGCAGTTCCGGCGTCGTGCGCAAGACGCCCGTCCCCGCCGAGTAGCTTCTCGCGGCGCCCACCTCAAAATCCTCACCCGGAAAACCCGACGCCAATTGCCCCGCCCCCTATTCCGGTGCGACACACCCGGTCACGGTCCCCGGCCACCAGACTGGTGTGACACCACCAACCCATCCACCAAAATTCACAGAATTGCACTCCCCGACCCGACTCCCGAAACCCGAAATCCACCCAGGAGCCCCGCCCCATGAAGCGCCGCGAAGAACTTGAGGAAATCGAGCACCGGACACTTTCGCCCTACGCGGCGAAGGCGTCCGAGTCCCTCGGCCGCGACCACCCCATGCAGGCGGACCGCCTCCGCACCGAATTCCAGCGCGATCGCGACCGCGTCATCCACAGCACCGCGTTCCGCAAGCTCGAGTTCAAGACCCAGGTGCACATCATCACGGCGGGGGACTACTACCGCACGCGCATCACGCACACGATGGAGGTGGCGCAGATCGCGCGCACGATCAGCCGCGCCCTCGGCCTCAATCAGGACCTGGCGGAGGCGATCGCGCTCGCGCACGACTTTGGGCACACGCCCTTCGGCCACGCCGGTGAGGAGGGCATGCGCGAGGCCATGAGGAACCACGGCGGATTCGAGCACAATGAGCAGGGACTTCGCACCGTCGAACTCCTGGAGGAACGCAGCCTCGAGTTCCCCGGCCTGAACCTCACGTACGAGGTCCGCGAGGGCATCATCAAGCACGACACCGACTACGACAAGCCGACGGCCGACGCGCGCTACATGCCGGGGAAGATGCCCACCCTCGAGTCACAGGTGTGCGACCTCGCGGACGAGATTGCCTACAACAACGCCGACCTCGATGACGCCCTCAAGATGGGCCTGATCGAGCACCACGACCTCCGCGGGCTGCCATGGATATGGGACCTGTTCGAGCGCGCACGGCACGACCTCGGGCACGACGCCCCACAGAAGATGGTCACCTACCGCGCCGTCGGGCACCTCTACGACGCGCACGTCATGGACGCCCTCGAAAACTCCCAGAAGGCGATCGCCGAGTCCGGCGTGAAGTCGGTCGCGGACGTAAGGAACCACGGCAGGCGCATCGTCGCATTTTCGGCCGAATTCAAGGAGCGCATCGCGCCCCTCAAGAAATTCCTCCTCCACCGAGTCTATTTCCACCCCAAGACCCTGCGGAATTCCATGAAGGCCAAGCGCCTCGTGCACGAATTGTTCGAGGCCTACCTGAACGACACGCGGCTCCTCCCATGGAAATACCAGAAACGCATTGCGGAGGACGGCGCCCACCGCGTCATCTGCGACTACATTTCCGGAATGACGGACAGGTTCTTCAACGAGCAGTACATCGGAATATTCCTGCCGGACTCGAAGTAGCTCGGAAAAACCACCCCCGGAGAAGACAAATGGCACACGCTGACGCCATCCAGCCGCCGGAGGCACCCCCCCCGCCCCGCAAGCGCGGCAGGCCACGCAAGATCCCCGTCCCCAACGGCAACACGAGCCCGCCCACCGCCGCCGCAACGGCCGAGCCCGCCAAGCGCAAGCGCGGCCGCCCCCGCAAGCACCCCCTGCCGGACCCGGCGGCCCCCCCCGCGGAAAAGCGCAAGCGCGGCCGACCCCGCAAGCACCCCCTGCCGGACCCGAACGCCCCGAAGCGCGGCCGCGGCCGTCCGCGCAAGACGGAGGCGGCGCCGACTCCCCGCCCCACGATTCCCGAGGTTGCCCGCACGCGCGCGCAGAAAATGGCCGCCAAGGCCGGGGCCGACAATGCCGCCAAGGCCAGTTCCGCATTCGAGGCGCGCGTCGACGCCGCCCGGGCCATGGCCCGCAACCTCGACGCGCAATGCGCAGACCTCGCAAAGTTGCTCCGCGCCCTCCTCAAGGAGTCTATGAATCGGTCCTCCGCCACCGCCCGCTCGTCCAAGGTCCCCGACGACCTGTCCGCCAAGGCGCTCCGCAGGCTCACGCGGCGCCTGGAGCGGCTGCGCGAGATCCCGGAGCGGCCCATCCGCGACATCGAGCGCCTCGAGCGCCTCGCGCGGAAGACGTTCCGCAAGCTCGCCAAGGGCTGACGGCCGCGCACGGTGCTCCAATACATCCTGCGCGCGCGGCCCCTCCTGTGGCTCCTTGTGAAGCGGGAGTTCCGCGCGCGCTATGCCGGATCGACCCTCGGCGTGGTTTGGAACATCGTCCACCCGATCGTGCTCATCGGGATGTATGTGCTCGTCTTCTCGCACCTGATGGGGGAGCGCCTGGGGTCCGCCGGCCGCCCCGCCTACGTCATCCACCTCTGCGCCGGAATCGTCCCCTGGTTCTTCTTCTCGGAGGTCGTGACCCGCTCGACGACGACGCTCGTGGACAACGCGGGTGCGCTCAAGAAGCTCGTCCTGCCGGAGGAGATCCTCTACGCGGGGGTGCTGCTGAACTCGCTCCTCACCCACTTTGCCAGCCTCGCCGTCCTGGCGCTCTTCCTCTCGTTCCTGAATCCGACGGAGTCGCCCCTCGGCTTCTTCGCGGGGTCCTTCCTGTTCGCTGCGCCCGTGATGGTCGCGCTCGGAATCCTGGGGGTCGGCATCGGCATGTTCCTGAGCGTCCTCCACCTCCTGATGCGCGACATCGGGCAGATGCTCGCCATCGCCCTCCAGATCGTGTTCTGGTCGCTCCCCATCGTCTACCTCCCCTCCATCCTCCCCTCGCGCCTGCGGGAGCTGATCGAGTACAACCCACTCCTGCCGTACGTGTCCCTGATCCAGAGGTACTTCGGCTCGCCCGACGCCATTTTCAACAACGACGGCTATTATGTCGTTCTTTTCTTCCCATTTGTGAGTATTTTGGTGGGCATTTCGTTCCTCAAGAAAAACCGCACGGAAATCCTCGACAGGCTCTAGCCCCGACGGCACCGGAAAAATTCGGTATAATCCCAATAAAGGCATCCGAGTATGAGGGTCCACGTCCTTGTCCACCTGAAGCCCGACATCCTCGATGTCCAGGGGCAGGCCATCGCCCAGGCCCTCGCCTCCTCGGGCCACAAGGGCGTTGGCACCGTCCGCGCGGGAAAGTCCTTCCACATCGAGGTCGAGGACACCTCCGGGATCGAGCGCCTATGCCGCGAGACGCTCGCCAATCCCCTCATCGAGGAATGGTCCTGGGAGGTCCTCCCCTCGTGAGCGCATCATGGGCCGTCGTCGTCTTCCCCGGATCGAACTGCGACCGGGACTGCGTGCACGCCCTCCGCAACGTGCTCGGCCAGCAGGTCGTGGAGGTCTGGCACCGCGAGTCGCTTCCCCCTGGCATCGGGGCCGTGGTCGTCCCCGGGGGATTCTCCTACGGGGACTACCTGCGGACCGGCGCCCTCGCCGGGCTGTCGCACGTCATGCGCTCCGTCCGGGAGCACGCCGCTCAGGGGCGCCCCGTCATCGGGATTTGCAACGGCTTCCAGATCCTGACGGAGGCCGGGATGCTCCCCGGTGTACTCATGAGGAACGCGACGCTGCGGTTCCACTGCCGGGACGTGCACCTGCACGTGGAGCGCGGGGACTCGCGGTTCACGGCCGGATCGTTCGCGAAGGGGGACGTGATTCGGCTCCCGATCGCGCACGGCTGCGGGCGTTTCCATGCCCCGCCGGAAATGGCCGCCGAAATCGAGGAAAATGCCCAGGTAATTCTTCGATATTCGTCGGAAAACGGGGAAATTGGCGAAAAATACAACATAAATGGCTCGCTCAATTCCATCGCGGGGATCTCCAACCGGGAGGGAAATGTCCTCGGCATGATGCCGCACCCGGAACGCGCATGCGAGGAGGTCCTCGGCGGGACGGACGGGCGGGGGATTTTCCTCGCCATGGCGGGCAGCTTCGCCCACGCCTGATCCGCGCGGGTCAGGCCCCTTCCCGCTTCCCGCCGGATCCCGTCACCACCAGCACAACGAGCGCGATGAGACTGACTATGGCGACCATGGCCAGCGCCTCGCCCTCCCGGCCCGCGTTGACCAGGTCGTAGATCGCGATGGCGGCGGTCTGCGTCTCCCCCGGGATGCTGCCGGCGACCATGAGCGTGGCCCCGAAGTCTCCGACGGCCCGCGAGAAGGCAATTGCCGCCGCCGCCATGAGCGGCTCCCGGACCTGTGGCAGGATGACCCTTACCAGCAGCGAAATCCCCGTCGCGCCATCCAGTCGGGCCGCCTCGATGACGTCCGGCGGCGTCAGGCTGAACGCCGCGGATAGCTGCCGGGCGACGATCGGTACCGCGGAGGCGCAGGCCGCAAGGATCGCCGCCGTCTTTGTGAAAACAAGCGGCTCGCCCAAGACCGCCTCCCACGCCTGCCCGAAGGGGCTGCGCCGCCCGATCACCACAAGGAGGAAGTACCCCAGCACCGTCGGGGGCAGCACGAGAGGCAGCAGCACCATCGACTCGACGGCCCGCCTGCCCGGAACTCTTCCATGGGACAGAATCCACCCCAGCAACCCCCCCACAACGATCGATATCGCCGTGGTCCAGGCACCCACTTCCAAGCTGAGCAGGACGGGGCGCCAGTCCATGTCCGTTCCGCCGGGCATCAACGCATCCCCCCGACGCGCCGCGAAAGGAAGGGGCTCCCCTTGAGGGCAAACCGACGCGGCCAATCCGCCGCCTTCGTGATGCCGATCCTCGGCGTGGCGGCAATCATGCCGCGAGGCGGCTCATGGGGCTCCAACAGGCGGATTCTCCCCCCGCCCACGAGGGACTCGCCATCGTGGCTGAGATCGATCCCATATGCCGCGCACAACCTGCCGGGCCCGGCGCAAAGCAGGCGGGCGTCCTCCACCCCCCGGCGCCGCCGCATGAGCTCCAATCCCGCTGTCGGCTCCACCGCGCGGATCAGGACAGCCTCACCGGTACCGAACCCCCCGGTGACCAGATTTAGGCAGAAGTGGACCCCGTAACTCCTGTAAACATAGGCGTGTCCGGCATCGAGGAACATCGAGCGATTGCGCGCGGTCTCCCCGCGAAAACTGTGCGAGGCAGGGTCGTCGGCAGTGTACGCCTCGGTTTCCACGATGATGCCGCAGGTGCCATCCGGTCCTGCGAGCCGCCATCCGATCAGCCCACGGGCTGCCTCAAGCGCATCACCAAGGGGCGGCGACTGGGCATTTGCGGTTGACGGTGCGGCCATCTGCCTTGAACCTCCGGTTGAATTGAGTCCATGGAGGCGACCCAAGAGTCCATGAAATCCCGCACTCTCGCACTGGTGGCGTCGGCGGCAGCCGCGACCACGCTCGCTTCGCTGGCGATCAGCTCCCCCCCGGTTACCTTGGGGCTGGCGCGCTCCGCCTCGCCTTTCGACCTTGCCCGGCCGAAGGTCATGGTCGCGCCGCAACAGGTCTCGCAGGCCATCCTTCAGCCCGGCGACGAGATCTCCGCGCGCAGCGGCATGGTCCGCGTCCAACTCCGCGAGGGGGACAACCTCCTTGTCGGCAAGGGCTCCCGCGTCGCGTTCCCGGCACAGGACGAGGTCCACGTCATGTCGGGCGACATTGCGTCGGCCACGACACTCGCAACGCCCTCGCGCGTGAAGGCAGCGAACCTCCTTTTCGAGGCACAGGGCGAGGCGGCCGAGGGTAGCCCGAGCGCCCTCGCGGTCAGCATCGCTGAGCCCAACCGGATCACCGCCACCGCCTACGACCGCGTGTACTCCATCACTGACGAGAACGGTGTCCAGGTCGCCGCGCTCGGGGCTGGAGACACGATCCGCCTCCTCCGCAACCCCGTCGGCCAGTGGGTCCCGACCGGCTTCAAGAACCAGGGAGAGGGTGGCGCCGTGGAGGAAGCCCCCGAGGCCGGCCACGAGGAAGGCGACCGCCGCAAGGGCTTCTGGCTCTTCCGCACGCCCGTCCTCGTCGGCGCCGCGACCGCGGCCGCGATCGGCGGCGGCTACTACGTCGTCACCTCCGGCGATGACAACAACGACAACAACGACAACGACCCGAACCCTCCGCGGTTCGACGACAGCCCCACCATGCCGGACGACCACGACCCGGACGACGATCCCGACGAGACGGATTACCAACCGCCCGACGGCAAGACCTGATCATCGACATCACAACGATCCCGCCGCCCCCTCCACCCGGAGGGGGCGGTTCTGTTTGAGCCGACAGGCAGGGGCCGGCAGGTGGTGCCGGGTGTTGTTCACGGGTCCGGGGGAGAAGCCGCCTCTTCACTTTTTCATGCGCGACCGCGCCTCCAAGCATCCGACCCCCAGTATCCGACTCCCGGGGCCTCGATCCCCGACCCCAAAAAACCGACCTCCCCCCGCGAAATGGCCGCGGGGGGAGGTCGTTCCACCATCGTGCACGCGCCTTGGCGCGTCAGTCGGCGCAGGACTCGTAGGTCACGACCAATCTCGGCCGCCCGGGAGACGTCGGGCCGTAGTTGCCGGTCGCGATCTGCACCTGGTCGGATGCCGAGTCGCCATCGTCGCCACTGGCGAAGAACAGCTTCATCTGCGTCGGGCCACCGCGGTTGATCGCCGCCAGTCCCGCCGGGTTCAGGAACGTCGAGGTGTACGTGTTCGATGCGGGGATCGTCAGCGAGCCCGCCGGCACCACCGGGGAGAACGCCTGGAAGTCGATCGCCTCCAGCGCACCCGAGCCGCCGTACCACCACGGCATCGAGCACGGGTTGCGCATGCCGACGAGCAGCGGGCCGAAAGCCGCCCAACCACCTGTCGCGCTCGAGCGATAGACGCGGAGCTCCGCGCTGGTCACCACGGCGTCCACCGGGATCGACGACGTGTCGAAGTTCAGCAGCACCTGAAGTTGCTGGCGCTGCGACGTGTCGCCGACCGGGGAGGATGCCGCGCCGGCGCTCGCGGTGCCACCGACCCCGCTAGTCCAGTGCGACTCCATGAGCCCGCCATCCTCAGGCGCGGTGGACCACAGCGTCACCGTGACCGGTGCGCATCCGAGGCCGGGGGCGCACGGCGTGCACGAGTCGTCGTAGTACTCGACGATCAGCTCGGGCCTGACCGTCACGCCCGCCTCGCCCGAGTGGAACGCGATGTAGTCCGCCGTCCCGTCGTCATCCGACTCCGTGGCGAACCCGAACCTGAACTGCGTCCGGCAGTTGCGGTCCAGCAGGTCGAAGTACGCGGGATCGATCTCCACGAACGTGGTGAACCCATTGCCACCCGGTGCGGGGAAGGAACTCGCGACGTCGAGGGCAAGGGTCTCCGTCTCGTGGTAGTCCGCCGATTCGAGCGTTGCCGCGTTGATGAAGCCGGAGCACCCGCCCCGGGAGGACGCGCCGCCCGCCGCCATGTCCAGCACGAGCGAACCAAGGCCGGACACGTTGCCCGTCAGGCTCGCACGGGTCAGGCGGATGCGCGCCCCCGTGATGGTCGCCGAGGCCGGGATGCCCGACGTGTCGAACGAGAGGATGCCGCGACGGCCCCAGTTCTGAGCGTCATCGCCGACATCCAACGTCTGCGCCTTCGAATTCACCGGGCCCTCGATCAGGTTCACGAAGTCCGTCTCCCGAACCCAGCCATCCTCCGCGGGGATCGAATACGCCCGCCACGGGTCCTTCACCTCGGGGACCACGGTCACTTCAAACGAGCACTCGTCCGTGTTCCCACCCGCGTCCGTCACCGTCACCGTGACCACGTTCGTGCCGAACGGCACGGGATTCGGCGGCGAGACCTCGTAGGTCCATCCGCAGTTGTCGGTAACGGTGGGCGTGAAATCGAGGTCGTAGCCACCCTGCGTGTTGCAGGTCGTGGTGAAGCCCGACGGGCAGTTGTTGATCACAGGGTCCTGGCAATCCTCCACCGTGACCGTCGTCTGACAGGTCGAGACATTGTCGCTCTCGTCCGTCACGGTGAGCGTGACGACGACAGGAGTGCCGAGGTCGCTGCAATCGAACGAGTCGCGGTCGATGGAGAGTTCGACGTCGCCGCAATCGTCGAAGGAGCCACTGTCGATGTCGTCGGCGGTGATGCCGGCCTGTCCGGTCTCATCGAGGCAGAGGCTGAAGGGCGCAACGCATGCGGCTGTCGGTGGATCGTCGTCCACGGCGCAGGGATCATCCGGCACTGCGGTGAGCGTGGCCTTGTACTTCGTGCCGCAGGGGACCCCGGGCGTGGTGAACGCGACCAGGCATGAGTAGTCCCCGGGGTCCAGGGTCGCCGTCACGCTCGCGGTGGTGCAGTTCGATGCATCCCCGCTTTGAAGCGCGAGTTGGACCGGAGGGCAGGTCTTTGTCGTGAGGGCTAGTTGCAGGATCCCAAGGTCGCATCGCGCGGACCACGTCACGACGGAGCGCTCCGCCAGCGTGAAGGAGTACCAGTCGACGTCCCTCGAACCGACGACCCTGCCTGTGCCACAGATGACGTCTCCAGGCTGGATCTGTTGGTAGACTCCCGGGGGCGTGGAGGTGCACCCGCCATTCGTCGAGTCGAAAGGCAAGCCGCAACCCGGTTCGTCCTCGACCACGGTCGCGTCCCCGCAGTCGAAGCAGGTCGGCGCGGTCACGGTCACGTCGAAGAAGCATGCGTCTGTGTTTCCGCCTGCGTCCGTCGCGGTGACTGTAACCGTCGTGGTGCCGAAGGGGAGGGGATTTGGCGGGGAAATCTCGTAGGTGGCGCCGCAGTTGTCGTCGATCGTGGGCACGTAGTCGAGATCGTAGCCGTAGCCCGCGGTCCCCGGCACCGAGAAGTTGCCCGGGCAGTTGGTGATCGTCGGCGGAGTGCAATCATCGACGGTCACTGTCGTCTGGCACTGGGACGTGTTGTTGTTGCCGTCGGTGACCGTGAGCGTGACGACGACTGGCGTGCCGATGTCGTCGCAATCAAACGAGTCCCGATCGATTGAGAGCGAGACGGCCCCGCAATCGTCGAAGGAGCCATTGTCAATGTCCACCGCGCCGATGGTCGCCGTCCCATCCGCGTCGAGGCATATGCCGAGCGGGGCGACGCAGAGCGCCGTCGGGGGATCGACCTCACCCTGGCACGGGTCGATGGGTACCGCAGTGAGCCGCGCCTTGTAGGGTGTGCCGCAGGGGATTTCGCCGGCCTGATACCCGACGAAGGCTGCATAGTTCCCCGGGTCGAGTGTCGCCGACACGCTCACTTCGTCGCACGACGCGGGAGTAAACCCCTGGTTGGCGAAGGAGGATGCGGGGCAGGTCCTTGAAAGCAGCGAGAGCTGCACGTTTGGAGCATCGGTTTGAACCGACCACGTCACCTGGGAACGTACCGCGACTGTAAAGCCGTACCAATCCGTATCCCGGCTGCCAGTGGTGCTTCTCCCGGTTCCGCAGACCACATCCCCAATTGAGATGGGTTGGTACACGTTCGGTGAGGAGTTGCAGCCGCCGTTCACCGTGTCGGGGGCGCCGCAGTTGGGTTCGTTCTCGATCACGGTCGCGTCCCCGCAGTCCACGCACGGCGGATCGAACCCGTCGCCGAAGAGCTGGAAGGCGAGCTGCTGGCCGGTGTTGAAGGCGTAGAACCCGCCGCAATCCCCGACGCCGGTTTCCCGCGCCGGCTCGCCGCCTCCGGGTTCATTCCCCGACACCCAGAAGAGCGTCCCCCCGGGGGCGCACGGCGATGCATTGCGCACGTTGATCCAGTAGTTCCCCGGGGGCAGCGCCGCCGGCGGATCGAGCAGCGAGTAGTGCTCGAACTCAGGATACAGGCCGTCAACCGTGATACCCGTGGTGGAGCGGCTCACTCCCAAGAGGTTGCCGCTCGCGACAATGGGCCCCGGAGGGGAGCCGGGTGCCGCGGAGTGGATGCGGTACGTGCCGGATCCGTCCCATGGGGCGGTCTCACCCGTCCACATCCGAATCGCCGAGATCGACGTGTGGTCCGTCAGTTGGAAGTTCTCCGCAACGCTCGCGTGCGTCATGCCCCTCGCGTCCGTGTGGATCGAGTGTCCTCCGTCGAACACCAGGGGCGGATGCGTCCCGAAAAGCTGGAACGCCAAGTTGAACCCCATGTTGATCGAGGGTGTCTCGCCACACTGGAAGTCGTTCGTCCTGCGGGCGAATGCGCCGAAGCTCGTGGTGGTTGTCTCCCATATCCTCTGCTGCGAGGCGTCGCACGGGTCGCCGCTCTGAAGCGCAATCCAGTACGTTCCCGCGCCGAGCGTTGGCGGAGGCACCAGGTTCGAGACGTGCTCCGACTCCGTGAATCCGAAGGGCACCACACCCGTGAAGGCTGTGGACACGTTCACGAGGCTGCCCGACGCGAGCAGAGTTCCCGGCGTGCCGCCCCCATCCGCGTAGATGCGGTAGACGCCGGAGCCTCCCCACTGGGAGCCGAAACCCAAGGACCAAAGCCGGATGCTCTCGATCGTCGTCGGGCTGCCGAGGGCGAAGTCGTCGGCCATGGCCAGGCCGGAGAAGTTGTTTCCCCCATTTCGGCCCGGCCCACCCCCATTGAACACCATCGGCCCGCCATCGCGGATCGTGGCCCCATCCGCTACTGTCGCATCCGCGTGGGCAGCTTCCTGCCATTTCGAATCGTCGGCCGCGGCGGTGGCGGCCAGCAATGCCGCCACAAACACCGGATGACACCATGCCCGGCGCCACGCCGCGCGAGTGACCTTTCGAGGGGTCATCAGCGTGCTCCCTGTGAAGACTGAACCTAGACTTTCACACGAGAAGGAGCCACCTTCCGGGGAATACTGCAACCCAAAATGCCGGGCCGGGGAGGGTCGGCAGTCGCGGTCCGCACCTCCACCAGCGGGCCCGCCGCGCAGCCCGTCAGGCCTTCGCCAGAACCACCTGCACTGCGGCGCCGCCGGCCTCGGCGGTGCTCTCGAGGCCCCCGCGCGCATCCTCGTGCGCGTCGTTTAGGTGACGCGCGAGAGTCTCCCCCGCGATCATCGGCCCATGCGCAGCCAGCGCGTCGTTCACGTCCGCGCTGTCGCTCGTGATGCGCAGCGCGATGCGGTCCGTGAACGCGAGGTTCGCCTGCTTGCGCATGTCCTGGATGTGGCGGATCAGGTCCCGCGCGATGCCCTCGAGCATCAGCTCGCGCGTCACGGTGAGCGACAGCACGACGATGAGCGCCCCGCTCGCCGCAACTCCGCTCTCGGGGTCGCGCAGCTTGAACTCCGCGGAGAACTCGCCGGGCTCGAGCGTCATGTCGGACCAGCGCGCGCGCCCGTCCTCGCCGACCGCGAACTTCCCCTCCTTGGCGGCTGAGAGCAGCTCCTTGAACCGCCCCCCCCACTTCGGCCCGAGCAGCTTCGAGTTCGGCTTCACTTCGGCGCTGACGACGGACTTTGGGTCGGCGAGGAACCTCACTTCCTTCACGTTCAGTTCGCCGGAGAGTTCCTCACGGTAGTCATCCAGCAGCCGCGCCTCGACTCCCGCGACGTGCAGTGTCTGGAGAGGTTGCCGCACCTTGATGTCCTTCGACTCGCGGATCTGTCGGCCAAGGGAGGCGATGCGCTGCACGACCTCGGCCTCGGCGACGAGCGCGGAATCGGCTGACTCCGGCGCCGCCGCGGGCCAGTCCTCCAGGTGCACCGACTTCTCCGTCCCGCAGAGGCCCTGAAAGATCGTCTCCGCGAGGAACGGCATGAACGGCGCCGCGATCAGGGAGAACTTGCGCAGCACGGTGTACAACACCGCGTGCGGGGCGGCATCGCCGCCCTGCCAGAAACGCGGGCGCGACAGGCGTATGTACCAGTTGTTCAGCCGCTCGATGAAGTCCTTCAGCGCCTCGTACGCCGCGACGATGTCGTACGCCTCGGTCGCGCGCTCGACCTCGACGCGGAGCGACTCCAGCTTTGCGAGGATGTAGCGGTCCGTCTTGTTCGTCGGAGCGGGCATGGGCGCACCGGGCTGCCAGCCGTCGATGTTCGCGTACGTCGTGAAGAAGTAGTAGGCGCTCCACAGCGGGATCAGGTACGCGCGCATGGCGTCCTCGACCTCCTTGCGCGCGAACCGCATGTTTTCCCCGCGGTTGACGGGCGAGGCCAGAAGCGAGATGCGCAGCGCGTCCGAGCCGAATTCGTTCACGATCTCCATCGGGTCGGGGTAGTTCTTCAGTCGCTTGGACATCTTGCGGCCGTCCTCCGCGAGGACGACGCCGTGGCAGATGCAGTTCTGGAAGGGCGGCTTGTCGTGCAGCGCGGCCGACAGCACAACGAGCGTGTAGAACCACCCGCGCGTCTGCGCGATGTACTCCACGATGAAGTCGGCGGGGAAGTTCTTCTCGAACCACTCCTTGTTCTCGTAGGGGTAGTGAACCTGAGCGTAGGGCATGGAGCCCGACTCGAACCAGCAGTCGAGGACCTCGGGGACGCGCCGAAACGTGCCCCCCGCAGGTGAGGGGAACTCGATCTCGTCCACGGCGGGGCGGTGCAG
>CAZUCD010000053.1:0-1399 GCA_964618855.1 uncultured Candidatus Sumerlaeota bacterium | reverse complement strand
GCGCTCGGAGAGCTCCGCGACGCTGCGCGGGACGAAGGTCTCGCCGGTCTTGTCGCACCGCCAGACGGGGATGGGCGCGCCCCAGAACCGATTGCGCGAGATCGCCCAGTCGCGCGCGCCCTCCAGCCACTTGCCGAAGCGCCCGTCACGGATGTGCGACGGCACCCAGTTGATCTGCTGGTTCGCCGCGAGCATGCGGTCCTTGAACTTCGTCACCGCGATGTACCACGTCGGCACCGTCTTGTAGATGAGCGGCGAATCGTCGCGCCAGCAGTGCGGGTAGTTGTGCTCGAGCGTCTCGTGCCGGACGAGCGACCCCGCCTCCTTCAGCAGCCGGATGATGTCCTTGTTCGCGTCGTGGACGTTGCGGCCGACGAAGTCCGGCACTTCGGACGTGAAGCGACCCTCGGCGTCCACGGGGTTCGGGTGCGGCAGCCCCTCGCGGTGCCCCGTCTCGAAGTCCTCCTCGCCGAACGAGGGCGCCGTGTGCACCACGCCCGTGCCGTCCTCCACGCTGACATAGTCGGCGGAGACGACGCGGAACGCGCCCTTGTCCACGTGGTGGGCGTAGTACGGCAGGAGCGGCTTGTAGCGCTTCCCGACGAGTGCGCTCCCGGGCACCGTCCGCAGCGTCTCGCAGCCCTTGAGTTCCTTCTCGTATCCGCTGCGGCGTTCCTGCGCGATCCAGTAGTCCCCGTCCTCCACCCGGATCAGGTCATAGAGGATGGATGGCCCCACGGCGAGCGCGATGTTGCTCGGGAGCGTCCACGGCGTCGTCGTCCACGCGAGGATGTACTCCTTGCGCGGACCTTCGGTGCCCAGCACCTCGAACCGCAGCGTCAGCGACGGGTCCTGGCGCCCGCGGAACGAGTCGTCCATCCGCGCCTCGAAGTTCGAGATCGGCGTCTGGCAGCGGTAGCAGTACGGCACCACCTTGTTCCCCTCGTACACGAGCCCCTTGTCCCAGAGCGCGCGGAACACGCCCATGACGGACTCCATGTATTCGAGGTCCATCGTCTTGTAGTCGTGCTCGAAATCGACCCAGCGCCCGAGCCGCGTGATGATCGTCTCCCACTCCCCCGTGTAGCGCAGCACGGCCTCGGAGCAGAGCTTGTTGAACTTCCCGATGCCGAGCTCCTCGATTTGGCGCTTTCCGGAGATGCCGAGTTCCTTCTCGATCTCGTTTTCGATGGGCAGCCCGTGGCAGTCCCACCCGAAGCGGCGCTCGACCGCGCAGCCCTTCATCGTGAAGTAGCGCGGGACCGTGTCCTTGATGTAGCTCGTCAGGATGTGGCCGTAGTGCGGGAGCCCCGTGGCGAACGGGGGCCCGTCGTAGAACACGTAGTCCTTGGCCCCGGCGGCCCTGCGCTGCTCCACCGAGCGCTCGAACACCCGCTCG
>CAZUCD010000052.1:5732-23441 GCA_964618855.1 uncultured Candidatus Sumerlaeota bacterium | reverse complement strand
GAGGATGGCCACCGTGAAGACGGCAACCCTGACGATGCGCGCGATCATGTCGCGCCTCCTTCGCGGCTCAGCCCGCAGGCACGGAGTCCGCCGCGTTGGGGGAGTCGGAGTGGGCACACTCCGGATTCTCTTCCGTGCACTGCGAAAGGGTTAAGCCTGCCGCTGTGAAGAAGTCAAGCGGGCCGGGGCCTACTCATAGGCGTGCCATGCGGTCGCTGCACCCGCGACCACGCGCCGTGCCACGCACACCCCGCTTGACTGCGACGATTCAAGAGCGCCGGTGAACACGACGACGTTCTCCCCCGGCAGGTAGAGGTACGCGCTCCCGGCGCCGCTGCCGCCACCCGTCGCCGCGGAGTGAACCGGGGTCGCCGTCGGGCCACCGACCTCACCCTCGTAAAGGGTGCGCGGGGGTGCGCCCGCGCTTGCGCGGACCAATACCCTCGACTCTCCTGGCGCGACGACGAAGTCCGATATGCGATTGTCGGGCGAGGGCACCTCAACCGTGCCTGAAGTGCCCCCGGCCAGCGGCGTGCTGAGGATGTACTGGTGCGTGCCGCTGGTCGAGGACACGAGGGAGTACAGCCGCGTCCCCGATGCGCCAAGCTTGGCGCCCGCAGCCACGCCATATCCCGACGGAGGCGCCACGATGGGTGCGACCAGGCCGGGCCCCGCCGCCGGCGCGGCCGAGGGAAGCCAGTTCAACGGGTTCGAGTCGAACTGCAAACCGTGCGCGACCACGGTCGAGGAGTCTGGCGAGAACTCAAGCTGGCGCGCGCCGATCCAATTCGGCGGTGTCAGGAGTGTGCTCGAACCCCCGGCCGACGGGACGGAGTACAGGTAGCGGACCCCTGCGGAGTCGGTGAACGCATAGACGACACGGGATCCATCGGGGGAGAGCCAATGCACGGGAGTCCCCGAGTTGGGGATGGTCACCGTCCCATCAGGGGCTGCCGTGCTGATCTTGACAAAGCTGCCCGTCTGAAGATCCGAGGACCAGATCTCCCGCGAGATGGAAGTCGAGGGCAGACCGCCCTTCCAAACCACGTACTGCGAGTTGTTCCGTAAGAGGACGGAACCAGTGCGCACCCTGAAGTTCGCCGACGTTGCCGGGTCCGGGCTGAGCGGCGTCACGCTCGAATTGGAGAGATTCAGGCGGAAGAGCCGCTCCCCCGTGGATGGGTCGGGTCGATAGACGAAGATGAGGCCCGCGTCGTTCTGCACAAATGCGAGGTCCGTGATGTTGCCCGCGCTGGAGTACCCGCCGGGGTACGTCGTCACGGACCCGGTGCCATCCACCCTCACGGTATAGAGCGACAGATCAGCCGGCGAATGCGAAACAACGCCCGCCAACACCTGCCCGTCGTTGCTCAGCGCCATGAGCTGAAGCGGCCGGAATCCGGAGTCCGAATCCACCAGGGTGGAGGAGGCGCCACCGCCCAGGGGGACTGACTTCACCGTCAAGCGCGTCGTGATCGGATCGTACTCCTGGTAGACGAGGCGCTGGGTCGATGGCGAGATTGCATATGCCGTGGTCGAAACCTGCAACCCGGGGGTCGCACTGCTCAACTGGACCGTCGTTCCCGCCGCGACGTCGTGAGCGTACGCATCCGGCTCATCGTTCACGAGGAAGTCGCCGAAGAACACGACATGGGACCCCGAAGGCGTCACGGCCCAACCGGCGACATCGCCCCCCGAAACGGGGATCGGCGAGACTCTCTCCACCGTGAAATCCGCCCAAGCCGGGAAGCTGAGGACGGCGAGCGCGCCGGCGAACGCGAATGCCGCGGCACGGGACTCGTGGCAAAAACGCATCATAGGAATCCTCCAGTCTGAACAAAAAGGGACCTCGGGGGTACGGGCTGGCAGATGCCATCGGGAGCGCCCCTTGGCAACCCCAAACCCACGGCAATCCCGCACCTCTCAGGTTCGTGCAGGCAGGTTGCGAGGAGGATCCGCCCGCAGCCGTGGGTGTGTCCTGGGTAGGTGCCTTGCGACACGACGGGACAGCACAACCCAGCCCGGATCACCCGCGCGACAGGCCCCCGGGCATGAGGCTACTTGTTCCGCAGGATGCCTTCGGCCGCAGTGAGATAGTCTGAGACGTCCCGCTCCGAGTTGAGCTCCGTGCAGTTCACGAGGAGCAGATTCGCCGCGCCGGGCCACTGCGGCCACCAACGTTCGAGCGCGAAGCCCGCCAGGATGCCGGCGCTGGTGCGCATCCGCTCGAGGAAGGCTGCGGACGGGATCGGCAACCGCAGGGCGCATTCATGGAAATGGGCGCCCGGGTTGTGCCGGGTGGCGCCCAGCTTCTCCAGCCCGGCAACGAGCGTCTGCGTGCGCGCCAGCGAGGTCTCCGCGACCTCCACAAGACCCTGCTTGCCGACGAACGTGATGTACATCGTCGCCATGAGCGCGAAGAGCCCCTGGTTCGTGCAAATGTTGGAGGTGGCGCGGTCGCGGCGGATGTGCTGCTCGCGCGTCTGGAGCGTCAGGACGAAGCCTTCGCGCCCGGCCTTGTCGTGCGTGCGGCCAACGATGCGCCCCGGCATCTTGCGGATGTACTGGGACTTTGCGGCGAAGAACCCGGCGTACGGGCCGCCGAATGACAGCGGAAGCCCAAGGGGCTGCGCCTCCCCGACGGCGATGTCGGCGCCGTACTCGGCCGGCGGGGCGAGGATCGCAAGCGAAGTCGGGTTGGCGGCCGCGACGAGCAGCGCCTTCAGGCGCGTCGCCGCCGCGCGCGCCGCGTGCCCATCCTCGATCACGCCGAGGGCATTCGGCGTCTCGACCACGACGGCAGCGGCTTCCCCATCCGGGATCGCCGCAAAGTTGGTCGCCCCGCCAGCGGCTTCGATGGTCCTGACCTCGACGTCGATCTCGCGCAGGAACGTGTCGCAGACGGTGCGCCAGGCGGGGTGGAGGAGCTCCGGGAGCCAGACAACGCGGCGCCCCGTTTCGCGCACCGCCATCGTCAACGCCTCGGCCAGCGCCGTCGCCCCATCGTACATTGAAGCGTTGGCGACATCGAGGCCCGTCAGGGCGCAGACGTGCGACTGGAACTCGAAGATCGACTGGAGCGTTCCCTGGCTGACCTCCGCCTGGTAAGGCGTGTACGCCGTCATGAACTCGCCGCGCGAGATCAGGTTCCGCACGGCCGCCGGAATGTAGTGCCGGTAGGCGCCGGCGCCCAGGAAGGACCTGCCCGCGGGATAAGCCCGGTTCGCCGCGGCCAGTTCCTCGAACCGCCGCTCGATGTCGAACTCGGAGAGCTGCTCGATGTCGAGCGGCTCCTTCAGCAGCAGCGAGGCGGGAACATCGCTGAAGAGGTCGTCGAGGGACTTGGCCCCGACGGTTGCGAGCATTGCGGAGACATCTTCGGCGGTGTGCGGAGTGTAGGCCATGGAGGGGAAGGGGAAGGTTGGATTGTCCAACCCGTGTCATGAGCAACCAACGGACCGAATGGAGGCGCGGGCGGAGCCGGGGGGCTAGATCATTTCGGCGGCAGCGGGCATGGTGGCACCGGCGTCCCGCCCGTGTTGGCCGAACAGCGCGTAGCCCAAACCACGCCGCGCCGGCCCTGCCCGCCGCGAACCCTTCAGGAAGCGATGAGTTGCCTCTTGCGAAGGTGGCAGGGTGGCACGGGCGTCCCGCCCGTGTTGGCCGAATTGCGCGTGACCCAAATCATGCCGCGCCCGCCCAGCCCCCCGCGAACCCATCGACCGGAGAAGAGTTGCCTCTTGCGAAGGCGGCATGGTGGCACGGGCGTCCCGCCCGTGTGGGCCGAACCGCGCGTGACCCAAATCACGCCGCGCCGGCCCTGCCCCCCGCGAACCCATCAGGTAGCGATGAGTTGTCTCTTGAAAACGGGGGCAGGGTGGCACGGGCGCCCCGCCCGTGTTGGCCGAACAGCGCGTGACCCAAATCACGCCGCGCCGGCCCTGTCCCCCGCGAACACTTCATGCGGCGATGAGTTGTCTCTTGCGAACGGGGAAGGGATCGGAGGAATTGGAAGGGCCGGGTCGATGTTCATCCGCACGGGGAGTCCTCCGCGGCAGCCGCGCCATGAAGGCCATCGTAACCAACATCATCGACAATCCGATCCTGACGCGCGAACTGCGCCGCAGGATGCGCGGCCGCGCCCTCATCTTCAGCATCGTCGGCTACATCGCCCTCATGACGCTCGCCACGATGCTCGTCCTCTTCGCCTACGCGCCGAGCGTCTTCTCCCGCCTCAACACGGACATGCTTGCGGACCTCGCCAACACCGGGACGCAGCTCTTCCGCTGGATCACGATCATCCAGAGCCTGCTCGTCCTGGTCATCGCCCCCACGATCACCGCGGGGATGACAACCGGGGAGAAGGAACGCAAGACGTTCGACTTCCTGCGCGTGACGACGATAACCCCTTGGATGTACATCACAGGCTGCTTCCTGTCGACCGTGTTCTACGTGGCGCTGGCGCTGATCTGCGCCTTCCCGCTGCTCAGCCTCACCTTCGTGTACGGTGGCGTCAGGCCATCGACGGTCTTCGGCACGTTCGGGCTGCTGCTCGGCGGGTCCCTGATCCTCTCGGGGTTCGGGCTCTACATCTCCTCGATCCGCGAACGCACCCGCACGGCGCAGGGTGTGATCGTTTTCGCGATCTTCGCGGTGATCTTCGGCGGCATCTACCTCTACAACAAGGTCGTGGCGACATTCGGCGGGGGGGGCGGGGGCAGCATCACCGCCATGCTCTCGCCCGCAGGCATCCCACCGTGGGTTGCCGCTGCGATGATCATCGGCCTCATCACCTGGGTGTTCCTGCTGCTCGCCACGCGCAAGCTGTTCGAGCCCGACAGCACCCGCGCCTTCTCCCACTGGCAGTTCCTCTTCCTCCTGACAGTGCTGCTGGGCCCGCAGTTGCTCGCCGCGGCCCGCGTTCCCGTGTCGGAAATGACGGCCCTCGTGTTCCTGATGACCGGGCAACTGCTGCTGCTGGTCGCGGTCATGTGCTTCGGCGTGGGACGCATGGAGGTGGGGGACGAGATGTGGCACCTCAAGCGCGTCGTGCCCTTCCTCCGCCCGTTTGACCAGACACTTCCCTATCTCGTGGCGCTGGCCGCGGGATGGTGGCTCGTGGTTGACCGGTTCTACGCGCTGGCCGCAACCGTCGGCTCACCGCCCGGCCTGAAGGACATCTTCGTCTGGGTGAGCATCACGAGCTTCGCGGCGCTGTGCGCGGCTGCGCGCCTGGCCACCGCGATCTCCGTCGGCCGCGCGGGGGCGGGGACCATCACCGCCTCCGTCGGCATCGGCCTATGGTTCGTGCTTCCCCTCGTCGGCATCGCGATACGGAGCCTCTCACCCGCCTTCGCCCCGGTGGGTGAGTACTTCGTGAAACTCTCCCCATTCGTCCTCCTCTTCAACTCGGTCGGGGAGCCTCTCCTTTACCAGAGTTTCGGCGACCTGACGGGCGTCAACGGTTTGGTCTGCGTCAGCTACGTTGCAGGAACCGTCGTGCTCGTCATCGTAGGCGAGTACAAGCGCTGGCAGAGGTGGAAGGGCTTCGACTACCACTACGACATGCCGGCGCGGGCCTGATCAGGGGTCCGGAGCCAAGCGTCCAGTTGGCCTGTTTCTGGTAACGAACGGCTCCAGCGTGGCCTCAGGCACCCGATTCGCGCATGTTGGGCGCGGCGGGGGGCCCAGGGCTGCACCATCTGGAACGGACCGGGATAGCAGAAATGGCCAAGATCAAGGACCCCTCAGCCGGCAAGGGCCGGAACACCCTCATCATCCTGGGGGTGGTGGCGGCATTGTCCGTCGCGGGTTACAACATTTACGGTCAGGTGAGCTTGGCGACGGGTGGGCTCCCGCCAAAGGAACGAAAGACTCCCCTCGCCACGCAGCCCATGCCCCGCGACCGCGCCGATTCGGGACGCCTCTCACCGTTTGGGTCCGGCGGGCCCGACGGGCGCGGCCGCATGTTCTCCGAAACCGAGCGGCTCCAGATGGCCAAGGACATCGGCCTCTCCGAGGATCAGCAGCAGAAGATCGACGAGATCATGAAGCAGGGCCCTCCCTCCGATCCCGAGGAGGGCCGCAAGCGCATGGAGGCCATGCAGGCCCTCATGACCCCGGAACAGCAGGAAAAGGCCCGCGAGATTATGCGCGAACGCATGGAAAGGCGCATGCAGGAGCGCCTCGAACAGGCCAAGGGCCTCATGGGCGAAGGCGATTTCAACCAGTTGAAGCGCAAGATGGAGGAGCGCCGCGAACGCATGCGCAACGGCCAGGCTCCCTTCCCCGGCGCGCCCCCCATGGGCCAGTGGGGCCGCGGACGCGGTGGTGAGAACCAGCCGCCAACACCGCCGGCGAATTGAGTCGAAAGTCGGAAGATCCATAGGTCGAAACGTCGAAGCACCGACCTGCCGCCCGGCCAGCATCGACTCTTCCGGTGACTTCCAGAACCCGAGACCCAGCCCCGACACCCGAAACCCATCACCTGCCCCCCCCTCCCTCCCACTACTTCAAGGACCTCTCGTGCGTCGCGCATTCACACTCATCGAACTACTCATCGTGGTGGCGATCATCGCCATTCTGGCGGCCATAGCGTTGCCGAACTTCCTCGAGGCGCAGACCCGCTCGAAGGTCTCCCGCGCGAAGGCGGACATGAAGACGGTGGCGACCGCCCTCGAAGCCTATGCCGTGGACTGGAACAGCTACCCGGCCGCGGTGCTGATCCCGCCACCGTTCCGGCTGCGCGTCGTGACAACACCGATAGCGTACGTCACGACGGTCCCCGACGACATCTTCCAGTCGGAGGAATCCGGCGGCCCGTTCCACTACAAGGGCTTCCACTATGGCGCGATGGGTGTGGACAAGCCGTCGCGTTGGGCGCTCGCCAGCGAGGGCCCGGACCGCCAGCGCGACACGGAACCCATCGAGTTCTACCCGGGATACTCCGCCGAGTTGTTCTACGGCGGCGTCCCGGGATTCGACTACACCTTCTACGACCCGACGAACGGCACGATCAGCCGCGGGGACATCTTCCGCGCGAGCGACCACAACCCCGGTTGACCCGCGGCGATGCGGGCCACGATCCCTCGTTCCGACACAGTAGCTGGGCACACGGGCGATGCGTGCGGGGCTCCATTCGGACCCGCGCGCGGAAGACGGTGAGAATCCGTCGCGGTGCCGCCGCCGTAAGCGGGTACGAAAGCCACAAGGAAGCCACTGGGGCGCATGCCCCGGGAAGGCGTGGCGAGTAGGACGATCCGCAAGCCGGAAGACCCGCCCGAAGTGCCGCATCGCGACAGCCTCCCCGAGCAGGGAGGGCGACCCGGGCACCCCCACGAGGGGGATCCAACCCGCCGCCGCCGGTCACACCGGCCCGTTCCCGAGGCAACAGTTGCAGCGTCGCATCCACCTCCAAACACGGAGGGGACCATGCGCCTTGCAGCATCCGCGGCCACCGCGGCATTCCTTCTCACCGTGGGATGCGCGCACGCGCAGCTCACCAACCTCCAGGCCGGGTACGTTTCCGGCCCGATCCTTCTCCCCGAGACGGGCGCCGGCGCCGCATGCGCCGATGCCGCCAACCCGAAGTCGTTCTACCTCAGCGCGGGTGCATTCAACGCCCGCCGGATCTACCGCGTCACCTTCACGTCCCAGACCGCGCACACGTTCACGCTCGTCGCGGATGGCGCGCTCAGCATGACCGGGGCGCCTCCCGGCAACAATGTGCTCAACAATGGATTCGGGGACATCTGGATGCTCTCCCTGCCGGACGGACGGCTGATCGTGGCGGACAACGACGAGGGTAGCGCCGCACCGGGCGGCCCGATCGGCGAATGCATCTTCATCCTCACGGACCGCAACGGCGACGGTGACTTCCGCGACGTGGATGCGGGCACCGGCACGCCCGAGGTGGAAGTGCTCGTGGCCGCGCCGATCCTGACGAACCCGGGTGGGAACTTCACCGCGGCCGGCCTCACACGCGCCGCCTCCGGCCACATCCACATCGTCACCTCCGATGGTGCCCTTGGGGGGGAGGTCCTCCGCATTTCGGCCGATGGCACGGCGCAAAACCTCTACTTCAACCCACTCGACTACGGCTCGGGACTCTCCGTCGATTCGCAGGGCTACTTCTACGCGGGCGAAACGCAGGGCACATTCGTGGACGGCACGATTCACCGCCTCCGCGACGAGAACGCCGACGGCGACGCGCTCGATCCGGGGGAGTCGCTCCTCCTGACAGGCGCATCCATGCCCGCCGTGTATGATCTCTCCGTCTCCTCCATTGCGGATGGTGAACGCATCTTCGCGGCGACCAATGGGCTGACGGGCTCGGGGATCGACCACGTGGGCGCTGGCGGTGCGCTCACCCGCCTGTGCGACCTCGCCGACTTCGCGACCGGCATGGCGTTCGACAAGTCTGCGGCCAGCTTCGCACCGGACAGCGGCCCCACCGGCCAGCACCTCGTCGTCTCGAACCTGAGCTTCACGACGCTCGACGGGTTCTACTTCTTCGTCACGCCCGCAGCCGCGGCACGCGTTTCGGAGTGGCAGCTACATGATTAGCCCCCCCCGTCAGGCGGCGCTGTCGCTGGTCGCCAGCATCGCGTTGGGCGCTCCCTGCGCCGCGGACGGGCTACTGCCCGACGCGGTGCAGGAGTTCATCCCCGGAACGGGCGCGGGCTTCGGCCAGGCCGCATTCCCGTCAAACGTGCTCAATGGCCCCGATGGAGGGAACGATCCCCCGTTCGAGCCGAGCGACGACCCCGGGAACCTCCTGAGCCTCGGCAATGGCGGCTCCATCACCTTGAAGTGGACCGGGGACGTCATACTCGACGGCCCCGGACCCGACTTCATCGTTTTCGAGAACTCGCTCATCACCCTTGGAACCGGAGTCCCGTTCATCGAGACGGGCGTCGTCGAGGCGGGGCGCACCCTGGACTCGATGATTCGGCTCAACTTTCAATTCACTCCACCGGACGGCTGGAACGTCGCGACGCCCTATGCGATTCCTCTGACCGAGGGGAACTTCGCCGGGCTTGCCGGCACGAGGCCCACGTACGTGACTGCCGGGAGCGGCATCGACCCCTCGGATCCGATCCTCGCCGGCGGCAACGCCTTTGACCTCGCATCATTCGGGATCACGTGGGCCAGATACGTCAGGATCATCGACCCCGGCATTCCCGGCACCACCGGCGCGCTCACCGGGATGAATGGGTTTCCCATCTACGACGTCCAATTGAGCGCCAACGGGTTCGACCTGGACACCATCGTCGCGATCCACCATGGCCCCGAGCCCGGCACCAGCGCCGCATCAGGATGGTCGCTCTACGAGTAGATCAGGTGGATCGCGGGTCTCCGTGATGACGTCCGCACCTTACGACTCCCGGCTTTTGGCTCTTGAAGATCGCCCCTTCAACTTTCATTTCCCCGGCTGGCCCGGTGACTGGTAGGGTCGCGGCATGTCCCCGATCCCCGAAGATTACCGTCGTGCAACGCGTGGGCTCGGGCCGCTCTTCCTGGCGGCCCTGGCCGTGCTGATCGCATGGCTCCTCCTCAGGTAGCCGGGACAGGCCGCAGATGACTCCGCGCGATTCCGAGGAGGCCGTGGACGCGGCGGGCGAACGCGTGCCACGCCGCATGGAACTGGCGCTCTGGCTGGTCGCCATCGCCATCGCGCTCGTCGTCCGCTGGTGGCAGCCCGACATCGTGCCGTGGCGCGCGGACGAGGCGAAGGCCGCCTCCTTTGCCCTCCGAGTCGCCCAGGGACGCGAGTTCCCGCTTCTGGGACTGCGCACTTCGTGGGGCTTCCACAATCCGCCGACCATGTTCTACATGTTCGCCCCCGTGTTCATGGTGGCGCGCAGTCCCGTGTTGGCTTCGATGGTCGTGGGTCTGGCCGGGGTCGTGGGTTGCGTGCTCGCCGGGCTGACGGCCCGCAGGCTCTTCGGCGTCCGTGCTGGTGTCGTGGTTCTCATGATCACGGGGTGCTGCGGGAATGCCATCGAGCACTCCCGCCGGCTTTGGGGGCACGACCTAATCATCCCCGCAAGCGCCCTCGTGCTGTGGCTCGTCCTGCCGGGGGGGGATGGCCGCGTCGGCCGCCGAAGGCTCGCGGCCGCGAGCCTCACCGCCGCACTCGCGCAGAGCCTCCACCTCTCGGGGGCGCTGCTTTGGCTTCCCATCGCCTGGGTCGTCGCGTGGCAGCGCGATGGCGCAATGGCGAGGTGGGCATCGCTTTGCGCCGTGGCGGCCCTTGGGGCCGTGTATGCACCCTGGATCGTGGGCAACGCCGGGGCCCAGTGGGAGGACATGGGATTGATCCGCGCGACGATCGAGCATGGGCGCGCCGCTGCCATCGGGCATCCCGTCTCCCCTGCGGCCGCGTGGGCGTTCCAGCTGGGCGATGGCCTCAACGACGATATGCTGAGGATCGCACGCCCGTGGGAGGTGTCCAGCGCGGGCCTGGCGTCGTCGCTTGCCGCGAACGCGGGGGGCGTGGCGCTCCTCGCGGGTGCGCTGGGATTCGGATGCACGATGCTGCTGAGGCGGGACGCCGCGGCGGGGGCATGCGGGGCCCTCGTCGTGCTCGCCCTCGCCCCCCTGGTGGCCTTCGCCGCTTTGTTCCGGGCGTCGGTGCCGCCGTACATGCTCCCCGGGCTTGTGCCCGTCGCGCTGCTGGCCGGCGGCTTGTTCGCGCGGTGCCGCTCACCGCTCGAGCGGATCGCCGCCCTCCTCGTGTGCGCGGGCGTGTGCAGTGGCGGCGCGCAGGGTGCCATGGAAATCCGGTCGGCCGCGGAACAGGACCCGCGCATCGCCGTGCCCACCATCCGCGGCCTCAACGACGTCGCGATCGAGATGGCCGCCTCGGGTCTTGTGCTCCGACAGGGCGCACGCCCCAACTCCGTCGGCTGGGACGATGCCCTCGTGACCATGTACTACTTCGCGACGGGCAACAGCACCGTCCCCACGGTTCGGCAACCCGGCGAGGGCCTGCTGGTGCTCGTGGAATCACACAGGCAGCTTCCCCCCGAGATCGCCACGCTGGTCCGGGGGACCGACTCCAGGCAGGTGGGAGGATCCGTGCTGCATCGGCTCGACGCAGCAAAGGCCGCGGCCTACGAGGCGCTCCTCGACGGCCCCGCGGAAGCCAGTGCATGGTAGCCGCCCCCACCGCCGCCGCGTTCGAGGACTACTTCTCGCGCCGCAATGCAAACCCGCGCCAGGTCGCCATGCTAGCCGGCGTCACTATCGCCGCGTGCGCGATTGGCGCATTCGCGAAGGAATGGGCCACCTCGACCGGTTCCTTTGGGATGGTGATCGACTACCACATTCTGCGGTGGGGAGTCGGGGAGCTACTGTGGTGCTGGCTGGCCGCGGACCACGCGTTTTCGGAGATCGGCCTCGCACGCCGGCAGGGGCACATGGCGGATTGGGAGGCGACGCCCAACTCCGCACCCATGGTCGCTGGCGCCTTCGCACGCGCGACCTACAGGTTCATTGCCCCCGCCGTCCTGATCCACGCGATTGGCGATGCGCTCCAACCCTATCCGGGCGATCCGCTCAAGTTTCTCCTGCCACAATTCCCGGGGTCCTACTGGGCATTTCAGGTAGGCGCGCCCGTCTGCATGGCCGTGGCACACCTCGCAACCGCCCGGATGGCGGTGCTCATTCTGACGCACGAGGCATTCCTCCGCGAGCCGACGCCATGGGCCTGGGCGCGGTCGCTCATGCAGGTGGGGCTGGCGCTGGCTGCGGTCTCGGCCGCGAGCCTCTTCCTCGGCTTTGTCGTGGCCACGGCCGCGCCCGTGCCCGACTCAGCCATGGCAGGGGGGCTGCGCGTGCTGCGGCTGCCCCACCTCGCGCCCCTCTTCCTGGCCGGGGTGCTCGTGGGTCAGGTCTCCCTGAAATGGCTGTTGGCCGTGGCCGCGCGGCGGCGCATCGCGCAGGTTCAGTTCCCCGCGACCTGAATCTCAGAAATCTTGTACGTGCGTCCGTACATCGTCATGCCGTCGAACTCGAACCCTGCCGAGGTCTGTATGAACTCGAATGTGACGTTGGCCGGCTTGTTCTGCCCGTCGATCGTCCACTCGCCGATGTAGCGCTTGTGGGCCGGGGTGCCCGTCGTGGGGTCAGCCAACTTGTCGTGCACGCGCGCCTCTAGGCGCGTGTGCTGGCGGATCGGGCCCGTCTCGTTCGTGATGGTGGTGATCGATGGGATGATCATGTGTATCCGCTCCCCGAGCATCGCCGGGGAGTTCTGCCGCCCAAAGACCTTCTCGGTCTCGGCGGAAACGAAGCTCGGCATCGACTTCATCGGGGGACCGCCGATGCCGCCAAACTTCTTCCAGACGATGTACCCTCCGGCTCCCAGTGCCACCAGGAGCAGGAGTGTGCCAATGGCTCTGCCCATGACCGTTCCCTCGAACTCTCACGGCGCGCGCGCGGGGTGATCAAACCAAGCGTGACGGGCATTGTGCTCAGGATTCCGCGCAAGAACAACGGGAATTGCGCGTGCCCGCGCGCCTTCGCGCTCGCCGACCTTGCCATCGGGGCGTCCCGGGCGCAAACTGCGCCCTGACCTGCGATGCCTTCCCAGCCCGAACGACCATGATCCTGTACCTCAACGGCCGATTCATCGAGCGCGACGACGCTGGCATCGATCCGCTGGAGCGCGGCTTCCTCCTGGGGCATGGCGCCTTCGAGACCCTGCGCGCCGAGGAGGGCCAGCCGCTGCACTTCGGCGCCCACGCCGCGCGGCTCGCATCCAGCCTCCTTTTCCTGCGCATGCAGCAGGGTCCCGGCGAAGGGGAACTGCGGGAAATCTGCGAGCAGGTCCTCGACGCCAACGGGCTCGAGTTTGCCCGCATCCGCATCACCGTCGCCGCCGGCGCCAGCGACGGCTCCCCCCGGGCGGTGGACGCCCAATCCCCCCCGACGGTCCTGGTGTACGCGCTTGCCCTGGCGCGCGACGCCTGCCGCCAGCTTCCACTCCCGGAGTGCCTTTCGATCGCGAGCTTCCCCCTGAACGAACGGTCACCCCTCGCTGCGGCCAAGTGCACCGGCTACTCGGAGCGCCTGCTTGCCCGCGCGGAGGCCATCGCCGGCGGCGCCGAGGATGCGCTGCTGCTCAACACGCAGGGGCGCGTCGCCGAGGCGGCCATGGCGAACGTCTTCGTCGTGCGCGCGGACGGGGTCCTCGCGACTCCTCCGACGGCGGAGGGCGCGCTCGGTGGCGTCATGCGAGCACAAATCCTCTCCATCGCCAGGGAGCTCGGCTTCGAGTCCGCCGAGGCGCCTGTTACCCTGCGCGACCTCGAGGACGCGCGCGAGGTTCTGCTGACCAACGTCATCCGTCAGGTCGTCCCCGTCCGCGCCGTGGGGGGATGGCGGATGTCCGCGACCGCGCCGGGACCGATGGCGAAGGGGCTGCACGCCGCCTACCGGATCAGGGTCGCGGGGGAGATCGAGTCCCTTCGGGGGGAGTGAAAGCGCGAGCCCGCGCGATTTTTCTTTTCCACCGGCGCGCCCCCGCGTGCCATACGGCGTCCCAACCGCAGGAGAGCCGCCCTTGCGCGGCCACCCCACAGGAGGCGCGGCGCCAGACAGCCGCCCCCATGGCCGGACGCATCGGCGTCGCCGCCATCTTTCTCTCCTTCCTCGTCGCGAGCCTGCTCGTGCCCGAGCTCTCATGGGCCATGGTGGCCTTCATCGCGTTCGCCTCGGCGATGTGCGTGCAGGAACTCCGCCGCATGTTCCGCTCCCGCGGGGTTCGCATCCGCAAGCGCATCGCCATACTCGGTGTCGTCGCCCTCGTCATCGAGGGGGCGATGGCGAAGCTCGACTACAGCATCCTCCTGCTGGGCGTCATCTCGTGCGGAGCGTTTGCCTACCGACTGCGCTCGGATGTTGAGGGTGCATTCCGGGATGTCACGGCCACCATAGGCGTGGTCGTCTACGTGGGCGTGCCGGCGGCCGTCTGGGCGCTCATCTTTGTCACGCGGGGCGAGGCGCATGTCTGGGGCGCCCTCGCACTGGCCATGGTGTTCCTGACCGATTCATTCGCACTCTTCGTCGGAAAGGCGCTCGGGCGCCACAAGCTCATCCCCAACGTGAGCCCCGGCAAGACCATCGAGGGATCCTTCGGCGGCCTGCTTGGGGCCCTGATCGGGGCGGCGGTCGCCTGGTACGTCTTCCGCGAGAGGTTCTCCCACACGCCCCCCTGGGAGTTCGCCCTCTTCGCCCTCGTGTTCTGCCTCGTCACGCAGATTGGGGACCTCGCCGAATCGCTCATCAAGCGCGACGCGGGCGTGAAGGACAGCGCTGTCGCGACAGAGAACGCCAAGCTCGGAAAAGTGCTCGCCCTCGGCGGGCACGGCGGCTTCCTCGACATGCTCGACGCCGTGCTCTTCACAGGGATTCCGCTAGCCGTTTACCTCGAGATACTCCACCCGGACGTCCTGCCGATCTAGCCCGATGACCAAACCGAACGATGAGTAAGTCCACCCAGGCCGCCATCGGTTTTGCGGTCAGCGGCGTGTTCCTCTGGCTCGCGTTCCGGTCGATCGACATCCGGTCGCTGGGCGCGGCGCTCAAGACCATGCAGCCGGTCTGGATCGTCCCCTTCGTGGCAATCACGATGCTCCAGATGTGGTGGCGGGCACTGCGCTGGCGCCTCCTCCTCCTGGATGCCAAGGACTGCACCTCGCGCGCGCTATTCGGCCCCATGATGATCGGATTCGCCTTCAACTCGGTCTTCCCCGCGAGGGCCGGGGAGTTTGCGCGCCCCATCGCCCTGCAAAGGACTGAGGGCATCCCGTTCGCCGCCGGCTTTTCGACCGTCGTCCTCGAGCGCCTCCTCGACGCGATGACCCTGCTCGGGGTGCTGGCGGTCGTTCCCCTGATCCTTCCGTTCGACCCAAACGCGGAGCAGATATGGGACACGCGCCGCGAGGTGCCCGGCACGGCCCTTGTCGGCATGCTCACCGCGGGGCTGTTCCTGGTTGGTGCGGTCGCCGCCGTCGTGTCGTTCCGCGTTGGGGAGCGGCGGCCGGGGCTCTCCAAGGCGACCGGCATCACTGCTGCGCTCTGCGCCGTCGGCGCCATGATGGTCGTCCTGGGTCCCTTCGTCGACCGTCAGGGGGACTATGCCTTCGGCAAGCTCTACGTGCTCAATGCGGAGAAGTTCAAGGAGCTCGGCGCAGGCCTCTCCCGCTTCGTGGCCTTGCTGCTGCTCGGCGTCGTTGCGATGATGCTCCCGCCCGTGCAGAGGCTCGCCCTTTCCATCATCGCCCGCATTCCCCTTTTGCCCGATACCGTCCGGGGCGCCCTCCAGGGCCTCTTCACCAAGTTTGCCTCAGGGTTTGTCGCCCTCCGCAGTCCTGGTCGCCTGGCTCTCATCCTGTTCCACACGCTCGTTGTGTGGGCCCTGGGCGGATTCTCGTTCCTCGTCATGGCATGGGGGGTGCCGGGCCTTCAGATGACCATGGCGCACGCGATGGCGTACCTGGCCATCACGGCGATAGCCATCAGCCTGCCCTCGGCGCCCGGCTTCTGGGGGCTCTACGAGGCGGGCGGGATCGTCGCACTCCTGGTTCTCGGACTCGTGCCCTCCACGGAGGAGGGCCGCGCTCTCGCGCTCGGCTACACCATTGTCTGCCACTTCTTCCAGTGGCTCCCCATCACCATCGTCGGCCTCGCCTACGCCGCTAAGATCCACATCAAGGGGGGGGACGTTGTGGAGGGCGCGTCCTAGCTGGCCTGTCGTGCCTACTCCTTCTCCTCGCGCGTGCGCTGCTCGATGATCGTTTCGAAGACTCCTTCCACGAGTCCCGTGAGGAGCGACGTCATGCTGATGCCCACCTCCGCCGCGCCCTGTGGGAGCAGGCTGGTGCCCGTCATGCCGGGCATCGTGTTCGTCTCGAGGTAGACCGGCTGCCCGTCCTCCGGGACGATCATGTCCGTCCGGGAGAGCCCCTTGCAGCCGAGGAGGTCGTGCGCCTTCTCCGCGATGACCTGGATGCGGTTGAGCACCTCCTCCGGCATGGGCGCGGGGGTGATTTCCTCCGTGGCGCCGGGCGTGTACTTGGCATCGAAGCTGAACAAGGCGCCGCCGCGTGGCCGGATCTCCGTGGGCGGGCACACGATGCGGCCGCCGTAGGCTTCTGCAAGGTCGAGCACGGCGCAGGTGACCTCGCGGCCGCGCACGAACTGTTCGAGCAGCACTTCCGTGTCCACCTCGAACGCACGGCACACCGCGCGGTACAGGTCGTCGGTGGACTCGACGCGCGCCGTGGCGACGCTCGATCCGCCGCGCGCCGGCTTGACGATGATCGGCCAGCCCAGCAGCCCCCCCGCCGCCGCGATCTGGTCCTCGCGGTGCGTGCGCGGACTCGATGAGCGCATCAGGATGTGCCGGGAAACGCGAATGCCCTGCGCGGCGAGGTAGTCCACCGTCCGCCGCTTGTCCATCGCCAGCGCCGAGGCGGCGACGCCGCTGCCCAGGTACGGCAGCCCCATGATGTCCAGCAGCCCCTGGATGCGCCCGTCCTCCCCCCAGGCCCCGTGCATGATCGGCATCACGATGTCCGGCTGCCATTGCACAAGCCGCACGATCCCCTCGGCGGCCGTGCGCTGCTTGAAGTATCCCGTCGGGCAGTACTCCGGAACGTCGAGGAGGTCGAAGAGCTTCTCGATGCGCGAGGGCGGCGTCTCCGCGTTCCACTCCTCCTCAGGCATCACCCACGCCCCGTCCTCCTGGATGCAGACGACGCGGGCGCGGTACCTGTAGCGGTCCAGCGCATGGGCGCAGCAGCGCGCCGACGTCAGCGAGACGACGTACTCGGTCGAGGGACCGCCGCAGAGGATGGCAACCTTGCGGGGAAAGACGGACGGAGGCATGGCCCACTCCCGGGGGGCAGGGTTTTTCCGAATAGCTGTGGCTGCGACGCACAGCTTCAAGAAAAAAGAGAGGCTGGAAATCGTTGCCCGCCGGGGCCACCCCCGGCTCCCTCGCAAGTCCATGGTCTCCAAGCCTCCCACCACCCCCGAACCCGCACGTTGGGAGCTCCCCGTCGCAGTCGCGATCATGGTGGCGGCCTTCGTGCTGCGCCTCTGGAACCTCGATTGGGGGCTGCCCGCAGTCTACCACCCGGACGAGTGGACCAAGATGCCCGCCGTCCTTCGCATGTTGAAGGGAGAGAGCCCGGATTACCTGAACCATCCGGGGCTGCTCCTGAACGCGACTCTCCTCGCCAGTTGGCTCGTGAAGACCTGGCAGGGGGAGATGCCGACGGAGGCGCAGGTCGTCCTCGCGGGCCGGGTCGTGTCGGCGCTGTTCGGCAGCGCCATCGTGCTCCCCTTCTGGGCACTCACGCGCAGGCTCCTTCCCGCGGGCGCCGCCTTCTTCGCGACCACCCTCCTCGCATTCTGCCCGATGAACGTCGTGCACTCGCGCTACTTCAAGGAGGACACCGTCCTTGCGTTCGCGCTCGCCCTGACGGGGTGGGCGATTGCGCGGTGCCTCGCGGCGGAACGCGGGAGGTCGCGCGCCCGCTGGCAATGGGCGGTCGCCGCATGCTGCGGCATCTGCGCCGCGTCGAAGTTCATCGGCTTCCTCGTCCCGGTGGCGTTGGGCGCCGGGGTTTGGCGGACGGTGCAGGATCCCGCCGAGCGCCGCCGCATCCTGCTACTTCTGCTCGCCGGCACGGC
>CAZUCD010000052.1:0-5722 GCA_964618855.1 uncultured Candidatus Sumerlaeota bacterium | reverse complement strand
TGCCACATTCGTGATCCTCTCTCCGCAGGCGCTCGATCTTGGGGTGGCGCACCGGGACCTATCGAGGGAAGTGGGGCGCCTCTCAGGCGGATCCAAGAGCATCCGCCTGCACGTCTGGCAGTGGCCGGACCTCGGCACGTACTTCTACCGCATCGGAGTCGGGCCCGGCATGACTTGGCCAGCGGCGTTGGTGGGCACCGCGGGGCTGGTCGCCGCTTTTGCGCGCCGCAACCGCGCCATGATGGCGGTCGCCGCAGTCGGCATTGGGTTCTACGTCGTCAGCGAACTGGGCAGCGCCAAGCGCGGCGTGGACCGCGAGCGCTACATGATGGCCGTCATCCCCTCCCTCTGTATCCTTGCGGGTTGGTTGCTGGCGTTTGTCCGGCGGTCCCAGGCGCGCGCTGCGGCCTGCGTGGCCCTCCTCGCACTCCCAGCGTGGACATCGTGGCGGATCAGCTCGGACATCGTGCCAGACACCCGGCTCGCCGCCTCGCAATGGCTCGCCGCAAATGGACCGAGCGGAATGTACCGCATCCTGCGCATAGATCCCTTCTACCGCGGCATCCACACGACGGACCGCCTCGTGCTTGACGAATCCGCCTTCGGGCGCAGCTCGAAGGAACTCCACGCGCTGGCCGACCAGTGCCAGGTGCTGGCGATCGAGAGCTTCGCCACACTCAGGTACGAGCGCTTCCCAGGGCTGTCGAAGAAGGAAAACGAGAAGCTCCGCCTTCTACGCGAGCGGTTCCCCAACACCATCACCATTGCGAAGCCGGGGCCGAGCAGCGAGTGCGGTTTCCACAATCCGCGCATAGAGATCCGCTTCAACGACGCCGCCTGGCGGGCCGTCCAGACGCGCGCAAAGCTCCGCCAGGCCGGCGCGCCGCGGCAGCCCGCAAGCCGCTAGGGCGCCCGCTTCCCCCTTGCGGTCCATCGCCGAATCGAATCTCCTCCGCGCACACCCAACCGAACGGAACCCGGCGCGTGAACCTGCTCGACATCCTCCTCACGATGACCCCGAAGGAGAAGTACACGCTGCTCGGGTATGCGATCTTCGCCTTCGTCGGCATTGTGGGCGTCGCGCGCAAGCTGTGGACCCTCGACCACGAGGAGTCCGACGGTGACGACAAGCAGGGCCATGGGCACGGCCACTAGCCGGCCCGGGCGGACCCGCCAGCCGCACGGGACCCCCCCCACTGATCCTCGACACTCCGCGCTGATTGTTTTCCCAGTGAACAGGCCCGCAGCGAGTCCTGTTGCCTCCTAGCCGCGCACCCCAACCATCGGGATCATGTCCGGCGATGTGGTGATCAGGACGCTGCTGCTGACCGACCTCGTCGGCAGCACGGCGTTGACGGCACGCCTTGGTGACGAGGCGGCCGCCGCCCTCTTTTCCCGCACAGACAAGCTCGCACGCGAACTCATCGCGGCCCACTCAGGCACGGAGGTGGACAAGTCCGACGGGTTCCTGCTGCTCTTCGACCGCCCGCTGGACGCCGTCGCCTTCGCGCTCGCCTACCACTCCGGACTTCGCGCGATCTCGGAGGAGACCGGCCACGAGCTGCTCGCGCGCGCTGGCATTCACCTCGGGGAGGTGGTCCTCCGGGAGAACTCCTCCGGGGAGGTCGCACGCGGTGCGAAGCGCCTCGAGGTCGAGGGGCTCTCGAAGCCCCTGTGCGCGCGGACGATGGCGCTCGCGCTTGGCGGCCAGACGCTCCTGACGCGGTCCGCCTTCGACCTGGCACGCCGCGCAACCGTCGGCGGGGAGGTCCTCGCCCACCGCGTCGAATGGCTGGCCCACGGACCCTACCAATTCAAGGGGGCAGAGGAAACCGTAGAGATCTACGAGGTGGGGGTTGCCGGAACCGCGCCCCTTCGTCCCCCGCCGAACTCCGACAAGGCCTACCGCGCGATCAGGCCGGGGGAGGAGGAACTGCTCGGGTGGCGGCCGTCGGCCGGCACGGAGGTCAAGCGCCGCCCAGGTTGGATCCTCGAGCGCAAGCTCGGCGAGGGGGGATTCGGCGAGGTCTGGCTCGGAATCCACGAGCGCACCCGTGAACGCCGCGTCTTCAAGTTCTGCTTCGTGCTCGAGCGCCTGCGCACGCTCAAGCGCGAACTCACCCTGTTCCTCCTGATGCGAGAGGCCCTCGGCCAGCGTGACGACATACAGCGCCTCTACGACCTGAACTTCGACGAGCCTCCCTACTTCCTCGAGATGGACTACTCCGACGGGGGGGACCTCGAGGATTGGTCCGCCGCCCAGGGCGGGCCCGGCAGGGTGCCCCTCGACCTGCGCCTCGCCCTCGTGGCGCAGGTGGCCGAGGCGGCCTCGGCGGCACACTCCCTGGGCATCCTGCACAAGGACATCAAGCCGAGGAACATCCTCATCGACACGCGGTCCGGAGGGCCCCGTGCACGCCTGACCGACTTTGGAATCGGCCAGCTCGCCGACAAGTCCATCCTCGACCAGGTCCGGATCCAGGCGACCGGTTTCACGGAGGACACCCTGCGCGGCACGGAGCTCAGTTCCCGCACCGGAACCCGCCTCTACATGGCGCCGGAACTCCTTGCGGGAAAGCTCCCGTCGATTCAATCCGACGTCTATGCGCTCGGCGTACTCCTCTTTCAGGTGTTGGTGGGGGACTTCTCGCAGGCCGTGACGGTCGACTGGGGGCAGCGCGTGGCGGACCCGATCCTGCGGGAGGATCTCGGGGAGTGCCTCGCCGGTGATCCGGGCAGGCGGCTCGCCTCCGCGAAGGAGCTGGCGCGCCGCATCTCGGAACTCCCCGTGCGCCGCCGGGCCCGCAGGAGAAAGGCCCTCGTCAAGGGCGCGCTCGCCGGGGCCGTCATCGTCACGATCGCCCTCTTCGCCGCACTGTTCTTCGTCCAGCGTGAACGCGCCCGCGCGAACCGCGAACAGGGACTCCGCCAGGCGGCGGAACTTCACCTCTACAACTCGCTCATCCGCACGGCCCAGGCCGCGATCGATGCGGATGACCTCGACCAGGCACGCAAGGACCTCGAGGCGACCCCCGTGGACTACCGCAGGTGGGAGTGGGGTGCCCTCCTCGCCGCCGCACACCCAGAGGTCTGTGACCTTGGCAAAGTGGGCTCACCGGGCGCGCGCGCGGCCTTGGTCGCCTTCGACCCCATCGGCAGGTTCATCGCCACGGGGGCCGGGGACGGGCGCCTGACCGTCAGGACCATCGACGGGAACTCCCCAGTGTTCACTTTCGAGGGCGGCGCAAACTCCGAGGCCGGAGTCGTCGGGCTGATGTTTTCCCCCGATGGGAAGCGGCTCCTCGCCGGGATCCGCGACGAGGAGGTCGTACTCTTCGACACGGCGGATTGGCGGATCGCATGGCGCGGCCCCGGCAGGGTCTTCAACATGAACATCCCCGGCCTGGCGCTCGAAGGGGGAGCGGTGTTCCCGTGCATCGAGGAGGAACGCGTGCTCGTGCTGCGGGACACACGGGACGGCTCACCGCTTGGGCCGCCCATCCGGCACCCCTACGCAGTCTATCGCGTCGCGCTCTCCTCTGACCGGCGGACCGTGTACACGGCCGGTTGGGCAAAGACCGCATTCGCATGGGACGTCGCCTCGGGTGGGAAGGTGGGGGAGCTCTTCCTCGATGTGGCGGGATTCCGGGGACTCCAGATGATGCCAAATGGCCGCGAGGCCGCCCTTATCCCCGATTGGCCCGACCGCAAGATCCGCATCTGGGATGCACGCGCCGGCACGGTGCGCGTCCTCGACTGCCTCGGCCATCACAGCATGACCTTCAGTCCCGACGGCCGGTACCTCGTCACCAACTTCGAGAACGGGGGGGTCCAATTCTACGACCTCAAGGCCGACCGCAACCTTGGCGTCCTCGAGGGCACCGTCGACTCCAGCTACCTCTCCTTCTCTCCGGACGGGACCCGCCTCATCTGCCAGAGCGTCCTGGGCAAGCTGCTGGTCTACGATTGGGCCACCGTGGTGCGGCTCAAGACGGGACGGACCCGCAGGTTCGAGGAGCACCACGGCGTCCTGTCTGAGACGGGGATCGCGAGGGGCTATGCCAGCGGGATGGCACTCTCGCCCGACGGGTCGCTCACCGCCACCTCCTACCTTGATGGCTCGGTCATCCTCTGGGACACGAGCGGGCTGCCCCGGGGGACGGAGATGTACAAGCTGTGGGCCGGAGTCCGCCATGCGGAGACCAGCAGCGACGGGCGTGTCATGGCCCAGGGCTACACCCACTCGATGATCCGCGTTTGGGACCTTCCCACGCGCCGCATTCGTTCCCACATCTGCACGGGTTGGGGAAACGTCGACAGGATCGGCCTGAGCGCCGATGGCTCCGTGCTCGTTGCGACCACCAGGTCCGGCGCCAGCGCGAGCACCCCGTCGCTCTGCGTCGCCATCACGGCCGATACACGGACGGGCCGAATTCTGCACGAATTTGTTGCACACGAAATCTCCGGTCCGGGATGGCAGGAAACCAGCGGCTGCGCCATCACGCCGGACGGAAGCCGGGTCGTCCTCAGCGTGGACGAGGGGACCCTGGGTGTCTACGATGCACGCTCCGGGGAGAGGCTGGCAGACCTCGGCACCCTCAACGGCCATGTACGGGGGGTGGCCATCGACCCGCAGGCGACAATGATTGCCGCCAGCGACAGCACGGGCCGCATCTCATTGTGGGACCTTCAGGGCAGGCTCCTGCATCAACTTGTGGCGGATGCCGGGGTCGAGGCGCGCGTGCTCGTCTTCATGCCGGACGCGTCCGCCCTCCTTGCGGGCGACGTAGGCGGGGGTGTGCGCGTCTTCTCGACCAGGGACGGCCGAATGCTCGATTCGTGGCGGGGTGCGTCGGGCATCATCCTCGACCTTGCTGTCCATCCGCGCGAGCCGCGCGTTCTGGTTTCGTCCTCCGACACGACGCAGGCCATCGACTCACTCGAGGAGGGCCACCCACGCATTGCAACCCTCCGTATGCGGCACCGCTCGCCCGAGCTTTGGGGCACGTTCCTGCCGGACGGCACCTCGCTCGTCGTGTCGCAGGGGAGCGGCCGCAACGAGGTGCTCGAGTCGCTGCCGGTCGCGCCGGGCGCATCGGCGCTGGAGGCGCGCGCCGCGATAGCACGCGGCCAGGTTGAGCGCCTGAGGGGCTGGAGGGAGGAGATCGCGGCACGGCGCAACCCCGTCTTCGCGGCGCAACTCGAGGCCCGCGCGGACGTCCCAACATCGCAGGACGCCCTTCAGTCCGCCTTCGCGCTCGTCCTCGAGGCGAGGGACCTGCGCGAGGTCGGCCTCATGGACGATGAGACCTCGCGCACGGTGGCCGCCCTGATCGACGAACTGTACTCCACCGCCGCGATGGGGCCGGGCGAGTGCTCCACCCAGTTCAACGCCTACATGCTCCAGATGGCGGAGACCCTGCGGCTGCGCGGGCCCGGGCTGGCCCTTGCAGCGCTCGACACGCTCGACGGGTGGGAGGCGCGCCGCTACCGCTTCATGCGCGATTTCGCCCAGGACTACGGCGACCACGTGCTGTCCCTGTCCAACCATTGCCGTGCCCTCGGGCTCCAGAAGGAGGCGGATGCGCTCCTGCTACGTTCGGCCGCGGCCCAGCTTGTAGCCGGGGACGTCCTCAACGACGCGATGCTGCGCCAGCTCGCGGCCGCGGAGCGGGGGGGGGGGGGGGGGGGGGGGGGGGGGGGGGGGGGGGGGGGGGGGGGG
>CAZUCD010000051.1:0-23567 GCA_964618855.1 uncultured Candidatus Sumerlaeota bacterium | reverse complement strand
GTCTGGGATGAGCTAGACCGGTATGCGCCGGACCTGGTGCAGCTCGGAACGCCGGACCTGGGGGGGCGGTGCGTGCTGAAATGGGCGCTGGCCCGCGGGGTGCCGGCCATCGGCGCGTACCACACGCACTTTCCGACGTACCTGCGGTACTACCGGGTGGGGTTCCTCGAGGGGAAGCTGTGGGAGTACTTCCGCTGGTTTTACGGGTCGTGTGCGCGCGTGCTGGTGCCGACGGTGCCGATCATGGAGGAGCTGCGGTCGCACGGGATCGAGCGGATGGAGCTTTGGCCGCGCGGGGTGGATTGCGAGCGGTTCTCCCCGAAGCACCGGAGCGAGGCGCTGCGGCGGGAGGCGGGGGTGCCGGACCGGGGCGTCCTCTTCGCGTACGCGGGTAGGCTGGTGAGCGAGAAGAACGTCGAGCCGGTGGCGCGGGCGTGGGCCTCGATCCGGAGCACCTGCCCGAAGGCGCGGTTCATGTGGATCGGGGACGGCCCGAAGCGCGAAGCCGTGCGCAGGATCGCCCCCGACGCGTACTTCCCGGGGTATGTGCTGGGGGAGGAGCTCGCGGCGGCGTACGCGAGCGCGGACGTGCTCGTGTTCTGCTCCGTGACGGAGACTTTCGGGAACGTGGTGCTGGAGGGGATGGCGAGCGGCCTGCCGGCAATCACTGTGGCGGGGACGGGCCCGGGTGCGGTGGTGCGGCATGGGGAGACGGGGCTGAACGTGCCCGCGGCCGAGCCGGAGCACATCGCAGCGGCGATGAAGAGGCTGTATGAGGAGGACGGGGTGCGCCGGGCGCTGTCGGCGAACGCGCTGGCCCATGCGCGGAAGCAGACCTGGCAGGCGGTCTTCGACCGCCAGTTTGCAGTGTACCGCGAAGTGCTTGAGAAGCGGGGGCCGGAGACTGGGGATCAGAGGCCGGAGGCGGGGGGCTGAAGGACGGGGGCCAGGGGCTGAAGGACGGGAGCTAGAGGCCGGGGGCTGGGGGCCGGAAAGTGCGAGGGGCCGGAGGTTCGATCTCTCGACCCCTCCGGCCCCTGTCCTCTGGTCTCCGGGCCCTGACGTCTGGGCCCTGTTAGCTAGCGTCTGCGGCGTGGGCCCAACTCGTCGTCCTCGGCCACGACGTCCAGCTTTTCCGCCATGTCTTCCTCGTCGTCGCCGAACTCCTGGGCGAGTTCCGCCTCGCTGGCCTCGTCGAGTTCGAGCTTCTTGCGGGACTTGGTGCGGGCGCGCGCGGCGGGCGCGTCGAGGGAGCGGTCGAGTTCGTCGCCCTCTTCGATCAGCACGTCGTCCTCGGCCTCCTCGTCGTCCTCGTATCCGAGGATGCCGAGGGGCAGGCCGACGCCGCTCTTCTTGGCCTTCTCCTTGTCCTTGGCGATCTTCTTTTTGTACATTTGGCGGAGGGCCTCGTTGATGGCCTCCATGACCTGGATCTTGGACGCCTCGCGGACGAAGGCGATCTCGTCGCAGAGGAACTTCTTCGCCTGGTCCATGATTTCCTTCTCTTTGCCCTTCAGGTCGTCGGCCTCGTCGAGGATGTAGAGGTCGCGCAGGAGGCGGGTGATCCTGATGGGGTCGCCGGACTTCATGACGTCGCGGTAGTTGTTGTACTGGAGGCGGGCGTCGTTGCGGTTGGGCGCGACGGGCTGCTTGAGGTTGGCGAGCACGCGCTTGACGTCCTCCCGGTTCATCGGGCGGCGGATGTTGCGCTTCTCGACCTGGTCAACGGGGACGAAGACCTTCGCGTTTTGGGCGTCGAAGATGTACATGGTCATCTCCTTGCCGTCGACGGTCATGCGCTTCATGCCCTTCATGACGCAGATGCCATTGGTCGGCTCGATGATGGTCTCGCCGATCTTGAATTTCATCATGTTGCGTTGCCGATCTGTCTGTCTGGGTGTGATATGGCGGAGTGCCGCCAAGGCAATCAACTTGCATAATACGCAAGTGGTCCGGGGGGCTAGGAGTTTTTGCGTGTCCGTCGAACTCGTGGCGGGACGACTCCGTTTCTTGTGAACCCGATGGTCTCGGGACGCCGGATAGCGCTTGAGAGTCGGGGTCGGCAGCAGAGGATGCCGCGAGAGGATCGCCCGGCCTCTACCCCCCCCTGTAGTTCGGGGTCGGACCACCGTCGGGGAGCCGATGGCCTGACTGGACTGTCATTCCGTGACGGCTGAAGCCTGTGGGAAAGAGAGCTGATCGGGGTTGGTGCCCTTGTCCACCAGGCTCAAGCCTGGTGCGAGGAAGAGCCTGCCGAAGCGGGCGGATGGCGTTGGCCATCCGGGGCTTCCGCGAGGTCCGCGGTGCTGGGACACGGAGCGTACGGGCCGCGGCTTGCGCGCCCCCCTTGAAGTCTCACTTGCGTTCCCGTGGGCGGCTCCGTCTAGTTGGAAGGACTGTTGCCCAGACTGGCGTTGCAGGGGAACTGCCGGTTCCTGTTCCCCACGTCCCGCAACGCCGGGGTCGTCCCCCGATGGGGGATGGGGGGCACCAGCGCGGCTGCATCACGAGACAAGTCAGGCGCGCCCAGACAGAACCCTATGGCCATAACGCCATCCGACATCGCCCGGCTCGAGGCCGACTTCAAGTCCGGCCGCAATCCCTTGGCGTACATCCCGCTTTGTCAGGCGCTGCGGCGCACCAAGCGGTATGCCCGTGCGTTGGAGGTCTGTTCGGCGGGGCTGCGCGGGGACAGGAACTCCGTGGCGGGCAGGACACTTTACTGCCGCCTGCTCGGGGACCTCGGGCGGTACCAGGACGCCTACAACGAGATCGAGAAGGCGCTGCGGGAAGCCCCGGACTCCATGGGGCTGCTGACCGAGAAGGCGCGCTGCCTGATCAAGCTGCACCGGCACGAGGATGCGGAGGTGCTGCTGGCGGACTTGAACCGGCGCAACCCCATGGACGCCGGGGTGCAGTTCCTGAACTCGGAGTTCCGGACGCTTCGCACGAAAAAGGATGCGGTCGCGGGCCCCGTCCGGGAGCGCGCGCCGGGTGCAGCGTATCTTTCGACGCGTGAGATAGCCGAGCGGCTGGTGGCCAACGTTTCGCCGGTCGCGGCGGTGCACGCGGCGGCGGTGATTCCGCTCGATGCCGGCGAACCCGCCGTGATTGGGGCGGTGGAGAACGCGGAGGCCTCCCTCGTGTTCTGCCAGGAGGTGGGGATGGCGTGCCTCGAACTGGATACGGGCAAGCTCAATACTGGCATCATCGAGACGGAGCGGCGGATGCTCCTGATCGCGCAAAGGCAACGGCTTGTGGTCTGCCTCGCGGTGGATCCCGGGCAGTCGCTGGGCAAGGTAATCCATCGATTTCAGTTGTTCCTGAAACAGATTTTCCGCGATGACGGCACACAGTACTCGAACGCATCGCTGGAAAGGGTCGCCAAACTATGATCTCGATCCCGCGCATCTGGGCGCTGGCGGTCGGCCTGATCGTCTCGCTCGTCACGATCCCGCTCGGATTCATGAACGTCTTCCCGTCTCTGGAGAACCCGGAGGGGGTTCTGATCTTCATCCTGCTGGCGGAACTGGCGATATACTTTGTGCTGACGATTTTTTCGAGCCCGAAGGCGACCATCGCCTCCTCGGCGCTGGTGGCGCTGGTGTTCCTGGCGCTGCGGTTTGCGGGCTGCCTGATGGCCGCGATCCTCGCGGCGGCCAAGGGCGGCTCCGAGAGCGCGGGCGTCGTCGCGATGTGGGTTGGCAATCCCGTCCCCGTGCTGGTGCAGATCATCGTGCTGATCATGATGGGAACGCACATCATGGCGAAGTTCCTGCCGGAGGCGGTGGCGCCGGAGATGACGGCGCGGCTCGCGGCGGAGGAGCGCGGCGGCGGCAGGTCGGCCTCGCGCGATTCCGTGGCGATGCAGCCGCAGACCTCCGCGTCGGGGGGGTTCGTCCAGGTGTACAGCTACGAGGAACTCGCGGGCGTGCTGCGCAAGACGCAGGGCCTCGAGGGCTTCGTGATCTTCAGCAGCGAGGGCCTGGTCGTCTGGCGGGACCTGCCGATGCGCATCGAACTGGACACGGTCGTGGCGCGCACACTCTCCCTGATGGATCAATTTGGGGGCCTGATGGACTCGTCCGGGTTGACCCGGGTGCGTCGCGTGATGGTTGAATCGAAGGATCACCTGCTGTTCATGACCCCGCTGAACCTGAACTTCGGCCTGCTGATGCTGTTCAGCACCCGGACGCCGACGGAGGAAATCCTCGGCAAGGTCGGGTTCATCTCGAAGACTTCGCGGGAGTTTCTCCAGTGGAAGTACCCCGCGCTGCCGCTGGCAACGGGGCTCTCGCAGGAGCGCAACCCGCTGATAACGACGTAAGGGCAGGACAGGAAACCGCGGTCCAAGGCTGACGAAACCGAGCGGAGAGTCCTTGAATGGAACGCATACTCGCCGAGCTGAACAAGACCCCCGGAATCATCGGGACATTCGTGGTGGCCCCCGATGGGATCATCGTCGCGAGCGACTTTGCGACCGAACTGAACGACGAGATGATGGGGGCGCTGACCTCCTCGATCATCAACTCGACGGAAAAGGCCGTGAAGAAGATGGAGCAGGGCGAGCTGGTCTCGTTCGTGGTCGAGACGGACACGAACAAGATGTTCTTCCACTCGACCCGCGCGGGATTCCTCGTCTGCATCGCGGACGCGGACACCAACCTCGGCCTCGTGCGCGTGGAAATGCGCGCCGCCGCGGAAAAGATGAACTCGACCCTCGGACTCGGGGCGCGCTGAACCGCCCCCCGGACCGCATACACTCCCGCGCCAAGGACCTTCCGCCCGCATGGCAACACTCAATTACGCCTTCAAGGAACTCTCCTGCAAGATCGTCTACTACGGCTGCGGCCTCTGCGGCAAGACGACCAACCTGGAGCACATCCACAAGACGGTCCCGAACAAGTTCCGCGGCGAACTCGTGTCCCTCGCCACGGAGCAGGACCGAACGCTCTTCTTCGACTTCCTCCCCCTCGACCTCGGCGAGGTGAAGGGCTTCAAGACGAAGTTCCAGCTCTACACGGTCCCCGGCCAAGTCTACTACAACGCGACGCGAAAGCTCGTGCTGCGCGGCGTTGACGGCATCTGCTTCGTCGTGGACTCCAGCAAGGACCGCGTTCAGGAGAACGTGGACTCGCTCGAGAACCTGAAGCAGAACCTCGCCGACTACGGCTACCACCTGCAGAACGGTGACGACGACGCGGACGGCATCCCCTGGGTGATCCAGTACAACAAGCGCGACCTCCCGGACGTCGCGACGCTTGAGGAGCTCGAGCGGACGGTGAACTTCGGCAAGGCGCCGTACTTCGAGGCGGTCGCGTTCAAGGGCACCGGCGTGAAGGAGACGCTCAAGGGCATCTCGACGCTCGTGATCAAGAAGCTGAACCGCGAGAGCGGCGGCGAATCCTCGCTTCCGAAGGCGGCACCGAAGCCCGCGGCGGCAGCGGCAGCGGCCCCCGCCGCTACCGGCGCCAAGGAAGACGACGAATACGGCGCGCTGGAGCACGACGAGGACGAGTCAAAGCACCCGGGGGCCAAGCCCGCGGGCAAGGCGGCCGTCGGCGGGGGCAAGCCCGCCGCCAAGCCGGCCGAGGCCCCGAAGGTCAAGGACGACAAGAAGCCCGCGCCCTCCCCAAAGGCGGACCTGCCCGGCGGGGATGCCCCGACGCTGAACCTGTCGCAGGCGTGCGATGCGCGCTGGCGCGGGATGAAGACCGGTGAGGCGAACCTGACGCTTGCAAACCTGGCCGGCGGCGCGCGCGACGAGTACCAGCTCAACGGCCTCGTCTCGTTCCTCGGCATCTTCAAGCGCACGATCGCGACGAAGCTCAAGTACTCGGGCTCGGACCCGAAGACGCACGAGGGCGCCGAGACGGTCGCCTACAAGTTCACGGTCATTTCCGGCCAGGACGCCCCCCCGCAGCTCAAGGTGACGGTGATTGAGGCGCCCCAGAAGCAGCTCTTCATCGGCTACCTGGGCTCCGGTGGCGAGGTCCAGCTCAGCCCCGAAGGCAAAGCTCCGCTCGACTGATCGAAGCCACTCCAACCAAGCTACGCTCCCGAGGAAGGGACCCGCTCCGATGGCCAATTCACCGCTCATCCTTACCAAGACCGACATCACGCAGATCCACCGCGCGCTGCTGCAGATGCTGAAGCAGTCCGAGGCCAAGTGCGCGATCCTGGTCGACGTGGACGGCAAGTGCCTCGCCAAGAAGGGGTTCACGCAGAACGTGGACACCGACGCGCTCGCGGCCCTCATCGCGGGCTCGTTCTCCTCCACGCGCGCCATGGCGAAGCTCGTCGGCGAGGCCGACTTCTCTGTCCTCTTCCACCAGGGGGAGAAGGAGCACATCCACAACGTGCTTGTGGACGACGACACGATCCTGACGGTGGTGTTCGACGACCGCACGACGATCGGCATGGTGCGCCTGTACTCGAAGGAGTGCGCGAAGTCCCTGAACGAGACGCTCGCGGTGGCGCGCAAGAAGCGCATCCCCTCGGACCGCAAGGTCGAGATCGAGCGGGACGTCGAGGACAGGCTCGACGACCTTTTCAAGGACTGAGTAGCGCGCGCGCCCACCTTGGCGCCCATTCCCAAGAGGCCAGGCCATGCAGGGCAGTCTCACTCAGATCCAGCTTCCGGAAATCCTGCAGTTCCTCAGCATGGGGAAGGGGTCCGGCATTCTGACCCTTTCGCGCGGCGGCACGGAGATCACGCTCTTCGTCCGCAACGGCAAGATCGTCAATTCCTCCTCGCTCGAGCGCCAGCGCCGCCTCGGGGAACTCCTTGTCCAGCGCGGCATCCTCCGCCGCAGCACCCTCTCCGAGGTCCTAGCCCTCCAGCGCACCGTCGAGTCCGACAAGCGCGTCGGGCAGATCCTCGTCGAGCGCGACATCGTCAAGGAACAGACCATCAGGGAGGTGCTCCGCCTCCAGCTCGAGGAGGAGATCTGGAACCTCTTCGCGTGGGAGGACGGCGACTTCAAGTTCGAGGCGGCCGAGGCAAACAAGCTCGGGGACTCGATCGTGGAGATCGACATCGAGCCGCTGATCCTCGAGGGCACCCGCCGCCAGGACGAGTGGAAGAAGATCCAGAAGACGCTTCCGGACGACATGGTGATCCTGACGCCGAAGACGCTGGACGACTCGTTCAAGCGAGAGTTGAAGCTCTCCCCCGCGGAGTGGCGCGTCCTTGCGGCGGTCAACGGGCGGTTCACGATCCGAGCCCTCATCAACCGCTCGGCCATGGGGCGCTTCGAGGTCTTCAACATCCTCTACGGATTCGTGAAGAAGGGCATTCTGGTTCCCAAGGCGCCGCCGAAGATCCAGATCCCATACGACCCGTCGCAGGAGCCCTCCTCGACGCGGAACAAGGCCGGGGTCGAGGAAGTCCCGAACACCAAGTCGGGCGGGGTTGGGGGCCTGCTGTCGAGCATCCTGAAGGGGGGCGCGGCGGCGGTGAAGTCCACGACGACGGGACGCTCCGGCGAGGTGGCGGAGTTCGTCTCCCCGGCAGGCGTGGTGGCCGCGTTCATCAACTCGGTCGTCGAGGCGTTCATGGAGACGAAGGAGGCGCGATCAGGGACGCAGGAACGCAACTTCCTTGCGCGCATGTGGCGCGACCTCGTGATGACGTTCACGCGCGCGGACCTGATCACGGTGGAGAACAACCGCCTGAACGCCGACAAGCTGGAGAGCTACTTCGCGCTGTTCGAGTTCTCGCCGGCGATCCAGGACTGCTACGAGGACACGATGGAGGGGCTCTTCCACCTGCTGGACGCGGTGTACCGCATGGTGGCGTCGCGGCTTGGGGAGCGCGCGGCGACCAAGCTCGTCCGCGAGTCGCTCTCCAACCTGGCGCCGCGCGCGAGGCTCCGCTACGGCGAGAGCTTCAACCTTGAGGAGCGCGTCCAGAACGTGCTCAAGCTGTCGGCCTGAAACCCAAGAACCCGGACACGAACGGAGCGAGCAACGAGATGGCAGGCGAGAGAGTTCTCCTCATCGACGAAAGCGCGGCGGTCCAGGACATGGCCAAGTGCGCCCTCGAGGAGCACGGCTACCGCGTGACGCTGGCCAGCAACGGGCTCGCCGCGCTCAGCCACCCCGACATCGAGACGTTCGACCTCGTCATCATCGACGCCGCCCTCGACGGCATCGACGGGCTGGAGACGACGCGGTTCATCAAGACCGACTCCGAGACGCACAAGATCCCCATCCTGCTCCTCGTGCCGGAGGAGAGCGTCGAGTCGCGGCAGAACCAGCGCATGGCGGGCGCGCAGGGGTGGCTGGCCAAGCCGTTCACCCCCGCGCAGATCGTCACCAAGGCGCACGAGTCCATCGCCGAGCAGAAGCTGAAGTCGCTCTCCGACCAGTACCTCGAGGATTCCGCCGAGCGCCACATGCAGGAGCTCGCGGAGCACAAGATCCAGCAGGCGGTCGAGCGCAAGATCCAGATCATCGTCGAGCGCGCGATCCAGTCCATCGTGTCGATCATCGACCAGCGCGCCAAGCGCGAGGTGGACGCTCGCGTCACCGCCCTCGCCGCGGAGAAGGAGCAGCAGCTCGTCAAGCTCACCGTGCAGGAAGTCGCGCGGTCGATGATCGAGAAGCTCGCCGAGCGCAAGGTCACCGAGGCGATGGAGCAGATCCTCGTCCAGTCGACCGAGAAGACCGTGAAGCGCGCGGTGGACACGATGCTGCCGGGAATGGTGCGCGAGCGCCTGCGCGAGAGCATCGAGAACACCCTTCCGCGCGAGATACAGTCGCGCGTGGACAAGGCCGCGACCGACAAGGCCCAGGAGATCGGCGAGGGCATCGTCGTCGTCATCCAGCAGCAGTCCCAGAAGATCGTGCCGCTCGTGGCCAAGGAGCGCCTGCCGGAGATCGCCGAGCGCGCCGTGGCGTCCGCCTGCGAGACGAAGATTCCGCAGCTCGTCCTCGCCGAGGCGCGGGCCGGCGTCGCAAATGAACTGAACCAGCGCGTCAAGCCGATGATCGACGAGATGTACAAGGACATCAAACGGCGCACGCTGAACTGGATCCTGCTCGCCTTCGTGGTCATGTTCGCCCTCGCGATGTTCAACATCTTCGCCGACCCGTTCCAGAAGTTCATGGCCGAGTCGATGAAGGATGAGGGCGCAGCCGCGGCACCCGCGGAACGGCGCCCGCCGCCGGCCTCCACCGCGAAGCCCTGACGCGCGCAGGGGCCTGGACTTTCATCCCGCCCGGGCCTTGGAAGGCAAAAACTGGTTGATGGTGTGGAGCTTCCCCCGCCGCGATGGGCGGGATGATCGCCGCCACGCCAGTTGATCGAAACGCCGCCACCGCTGTTTGCGAGCCCCCCGTGGAGGGCCCGGGGGGCGTGCGGATCCTCGTCACGCGGCGAGCGTTCGACCCGAATCCGGGGACGCCGCATGCCATCGCGGGGGGGCGGCTCCTCGCCCTCGCAGGGACCCTCGCCGGGCCCCCCGTCCGCTGCATCCAGTGCCCGCAGGTCCACGGAACGACGCTCTTCGATGCCGACCCGATTGCATGCGCTGATGGCCCACTCGCGGGCCCCGATGCAGATGGGCTGATGACGGGCACCGCCGGGACGATGCTGGTCGTTCGGACGGCCGATTGCGTGCCCGTGGTGTTGGCGGCGGAGGACGGTTCGCTCATCGCCGCGCTGCATTGCGGTTGGCGCGGGACGATCGGCGGGCTCCTGGAGGATGCCCTGGCACGGTTCGCCCTGAGGGGCGTCGGCCCGGGGCGGGCTTGGATGTGGATCGGCCCGCGCATTTGCGGAGGATGCTACGAGGTCGGAAGGGAACTTTCGGACCGGTTCAGGGCGAGGTTTCCGGGGCAGTTGCACGCCATCGATGGCAACCACGTCGACCTTGGGGGGATCCTGTCAGGCAGGGCGCGGGAACTCGGCCTCCGGGGCGACGCGATCACGTTGCATTCCGCCTGCACGCGGGAAGCGAAAGAACTCTTTCCCTCCCATCGCCGTGATGCCAACCATCGGGGGTTGATCTATACTGGCGTTTGGACAACCCTTGGAAGAACCTTGGCATGAGTGGGCATTCGTCGCCGACACGCGTGACCGCCTGCATGGTCGATGGTTCGACCATCTGCGCGACCGTCGTGGATTTCGCAGACGGTGCGCCGCACGTTGTCGCGACGGAATTGGTCGAGCTGCCAAGGCTCGTGGAGGCGACCGAGCGCCGGCATCATCCCATCTTCATGGACTTCTGCGCGCTGTCCTACAAGGACCCGTCCGCAATCCGCCAGATACTCGAGGCGATCTTCGCGGACCCGACTTTCCGCAATCCAGTGCTGGGGGTGTTTCCGGGCGACGCCGTCACCGAGTTCCAGCTCCACGGCGAGTCCAGTTCCCGGGGCCGGGATGAGCGCAGGCGCGCGCTCCTCAAGCGGATCCAGTGGACCAATCCCTACCGCTACCCGACCGTGTTCATGCTGCACGAGGAGGAGGGGAGCGAGGGGCAGTCGACGACGCGGCTGCTGGAGGTCAGGCTGGACGACTTCGTGCACAGTGTCGCGCAATTCGAGGGCGTGGGGACGGAGTGCCTGGGTGTCGTCTCGGCCCAGCGCGCGTGCTCGCAATTGCTCGGGCACCTGCCGCACTCGGCGCGCAGCAAGCCCGTCACCATGATCGACATCGGCAAGAACAGGACGCTGTACTCGACCTGGGTGCCGGGTGGTCGTTTCACGCAGAATGCGATCCCCGTCGGGCTGGCGCGCGACGACGCCCACGTCTTCAATGCGATACCTCCCTCGATCGAGCTGATCATGGAGATGCAGGATCGGATCGGCGGGATGTTCCTGCTCCCGCCGGAGGCCACGCCGACCCCCCTCTTCACGTCACGCAAGAGCACGCCGCAGATCGACTGCACGAGGTTCGCCATCCAGATCGCGCGGTTCGCCAACCGGACGCTGGAGGGTGCCGCCGCGCAGCTCGGCTGGGAAGGCGAACACGACGGCGTCGTGTACCTGCTCGGCCGCGGGGCGCGGCTTCCGGGGCTCGCCGCCTACCTGTATTCGTGGACGGAGGCGGACCTCTACGCCTTCGAGACGGCTCCGCTGGAGGGCATCTCCCTCACCGCCGACGTGGATTGGAAGATGCTGTCGGACAGCCCGGGCACGCTCGGCGCGGCGCTGGCATTCATGGCGCGCGGGGAGGACAGCTTCGGGATGCTGCTTCGCGAGCAGCGCATCCGCAGGCTCAGCAGCGGGATCCTGCGCGTGGACGAACTTCAGGACAACACGCTGTACGTCTCGGAACGGAACTACGCGGCGATCGAGTAGGGGTGACGCAGTTGCGGCCGCCCCGGGAACTCAAAGTGCCTGATTTTCGGGCTAACCGCCTCCCGCGGCCATCGCCCCTCGACTTGGCCGGTGTTTTGCCCCGATGCTGCCCGAGGTGCCGCACCCATGAGATACTCAGCCATCGCCATTGCCATACTCGCCACCATCGGGTTGGGGAGTCCTGTGCCCTGCCAGGAACCCGGCGATGGAGGTGCGCCACCCCCCGAACGTCGGGAACGCGGAGAAGGTCGTCGTCCCGTCGGGCGGGGTGAAGGCGGGCCAAGGGAAGCCTCGAACCGCGAGGGACGCATGCTGCGGGAGGTCGTGCGGCTCCGGTTGATGCTGCGACGCATTCGGCAGCAGGAGGCCCAACTCGAACGTGGACGCCAGGCGCTGGCGGACAAGGCCGCTGAGGGTGAGGGCGCACCGATGCTCACCGAGCACGAGATCGACCTGCGGGCCGAGTTGCTGGAGATCGAAAGAGGCCGGTTCGTGGAGACGGCGCGCCGGATGGCGGGGCAGGCGCTGGCCCGAATCGCAGAGGCCCAATCGAAGAAGCCCGAGGATGCAGCTGCGCAGGAGTCCGCCACGCCCGGTCCACGCATTGAGGCATTCCGTTCCGCGTGCGAGCGCATCGCCGCACCGGATTCGACCTACGAGTCCATCTCGGCGGAACTCGAGGCCATGGCCGAGTCTGCGCGCAGCGGCGTACCGGATGCAGCGCTCCAGCAACGGGTGACCCGACTTGAAGGGGAGGCCGATTCGCTGCGCGAACGCCTCCGCGCCATTGAGGAGGAGATCATGATGATCCGCGGGGAAAGCCCACGCGAGTTTTGGAATCCTCCCCCCTTTGGCCCAGGCCAAACCCCACCCCCTGGGAGCGAGGGCATGCCCCTGCCGCACGAAATGCGGGAGCGGGGCATGTTCGATGGCCGCACCCTGCCGCCAAACCACCCGGCGATGCGTCGGCGGGACGTCAAGCCGGAGCCGGCGACCCCATAGTAGTCGGGATTCGAGTCTGGGGAAGTGCGGATCCGGTGTCTTGGTCACGGGCCCCGGGGGGGGGGCGGCGTCTCGCCGCCCGTCTGGAGTTGCTTCCGCCAACTCGGGGCGCCGGGACGGCGCCCCCCCCGGATTCGAGTCTGGGGAAGTGCGGATTCGGGGTCTCAGTCACAGGCCCGGGGGGGCGGCCTCTCGCCGCCCCTCTGGAGTTGCTTCGGCTAACTCGGGGCACCGGGACGGCGCCCCCCCGGGGCCCCTCGGCAGCCCGACCCCACTCCAATCTCGAAGCCCCAAGACCCTCCCCCCATTCTGGATGGGAAGCGGGTGCCACAGTTAATCGTCACCCTGATTACCCAAACCCGGTCTGTTACTCCGGTTCTTCACATGCACATGCTCGATTGTGCGATCTCGGACACCAGCCTGGACGATTACACACCGCTCTTTTCAAAGGGTTTATGCTAAGGCTCAGGGACCCGGCACAATCAATCTGGTCTCTGGCACAGGCCATGCAAAAGGAAGAGACATCCAAGGCGCCAAGCCTAACTCCAAAGGAGCAGTACTCCAATGACGACACGCAAGAGCGGCTTCACCCTCGTCGAAATCATGATCGTGGTGGCCATCATCGGCATCCTCATCGCGATCGCGGTCCCGGGCTTCCTTCGCGCCCGCCAGATCTCTCAGGCCAACGGCTGCTCTGAGAACCTCGCCAAGATCGATGGCGCCAAGCAGCAGTGGGCGCTTGAGCAGCGCAAGGACGGCGCCGCCGTTCCCGTTGACGGCGACCTCTATGGCCCGACCCTCTACGTCCGCGACAGCCCCGTCTGCCCCGCTGGCGGCGCCTACACGATCAACGCCGTGAACACCGACCCGACGTGCGACGCCAACACGGACCCGGCCTTCCCGCACGAACTCCGCAACTAAGCAGTACCTGACGTCAACGAGGTGGTTCACGGGGGGGGAGAAGGGCAGTTCTCCTCCCCCGCTCCCTTTCAGCCCCGCCTGCTTCGAAACTTCGGGCATCCCGGCAGATCATGAAGACCCCCGTCTCCACACGACGCCGTCGCCAAGGCTTCACAATGATCGAGATCATGATCATCGTGGGCGTCATCGGCATCCTGATAGCCATCGCGATTCCCTCTTGGCTCCGCGCGCGCGAGTTTTCCGCACAGCGCAGTTGCCAGGAGAACCTCACCAAGATTGATGGCGCGAAGGAACAGTGGGCCCTCGAGTATCGGCAGGGTGCCCTGGCCACACCGACGGACGCGGACCTGTACGGCATCCAGAATTATGTGAAGACCTCGCCCGTGTGTCCCACTGGCGGCACGTACACGATCCAAAACATGTCCAACCGGCCGACGTGCAGCCTCGGCGCGAATCCCGACTTCCCGCACTCCTTCCCGCCGGACTGATCGAGATTAGCGGTTGATGGGTGTGTAGAGGTAGCCCGGTTCCACCTTCCCCAGGAACCAGCGGAAGAACAACCGCGCGGGCTTCGTCAGAAACAACAACTCCAGCGGAAACACCGTGAACCAGAAGCCGATGCGCCTGGACTGGTGCTTCCATACCTGGGCGATGAGCGGCTTGAACTGCTCGCGGTACAGGAGCATGGTCACGACCTCGCGCGAGTGTCTGGAGTAGAGCTTCGCGGCTCGGTCGCGCGCCTTCCCGCCCGGGGCGCCCCGTTCCATCGCGTGCTTGTACAGCCACGGCAGCTCAGCCTGATGGACCTGCGCCTTGCGAGGCAGGTCGCGGTCGATCCCCGAGTCGCGGGCCAGCGTGCAGATGCGTGGGAAGTAGCACGTGGCGCCCCGCCCGGCCATTTCCACGAGCGCGCGCAGGTGCGGGTTCTCCCACGTCTCCGGGTGCTGCACGAAGGTGGTCTTCAGGAACGCCTCGCGCTCGAGCACCATCGCGTGGATGTCGAGCAGGTCCTCGAGCCCGAAGTAGTTCATGAACTCGAAGCCCTTCTCGAAGCGGATGGACTCCTTGATCGTCTTGAAGACGACGAGTTCCTCCATCGACTGCATTTCCTTGCGGAAGTCGTTTGCGAACTTGCCCGAGTTGAGGAGAAGGACCCGGAGGCTAACGGCGAGCTGGTCGTCGTTGAGGATGCTCATGATGAGGCTGGCGGAGCCCTTCATCGGGAGCACGCCGTCGTCCATGAACCAGACGTATCGGCCGGTGGCCTCGTGGGCGAGGGTCCAGAAGAAGTCGCGACGGCTCGGCGCCCCGGGGTACGAGACGAACGTGATGCCGGGGTGGCTCTGCGAGGCTCGGTCTGCCAGCTCGATCAGCCTCTGGTCGCCCGCATTGAACAGGACGATGATCTCGCAGGAGTGCGCCTCGTCGCCGATCTGTTCCTGGAGGAGCGTCAGCGACTCCTCGAAGAGGCGGGAGTAGTACCGCGCGGCGACGCAAACGGAGAGCAGCATGGGGTCTCGTGCTCCGGAACTGCGACTGGCCGGCGGCGCCCGCCGGGTGCGTGCACTTGGACATGACGACGAAACGCGCGCTTGCGCCGCGCGTCAAGCCGGAGGGCCCTGCTCGCCGAAGAGATGGTACGTGATCCAGCCCTCGACGAGGAGCGCCGCGCCCGCATCGCGATGGGTGACGTGGTGCAGCGGCGCGGCGGCGCTGACGGCCCCCGGGGGTGAATACAGGCGGAGCGGGCCGATATTCTCACTTCCGGCGCCGAGGATGCTCGGTGCGATGAACACCGCCACGCGATCCACCATGCCGTCCTCGACGAAGTGCCCCGCGACATTGCGGCCGCCCTCGACTAGGACGGAGGAGACGCCCTCCTCCGCGCACCTGGCGAGGAGAGCCGTGATGGAGACGCCGCCTCGGGCATCCCGTGGCAGGGGCCACACTTCGGCTCCCGCGCCCACGAGCGCGGCGCGTGCAAGTTCCGGCGCGTCGTGCGCGCAGGCCACGGTCGCGATCCCGGCGCGCTCAGCCACGAACGGGGATGCCGGGTCGATGCGGGCCGCCGCATCGAGGACGATCCTGCGCAGGGGCGGCCCGGGGGGCGCCTGCGCGTCGCGCACGGAGAGCCGGGCCGAGTCCCGCAGGACCGTGCCGATGCCTGCAAGCGTCGCGTCGTGGGAGGCGCGCATGCGGTGCCCTTCGCGGCGGGCGTCGGTGTCGGTGATCCACTTCGAGTCCCCCCCGACGGCTGAGGTGCATCCGTCGAGCGTCATGGCCCACTTGAGGGTGACGAGGGGGCGTCCAAGCTGGTGCCGTGTGTGGAAGCCCGGGTTCACGAGGCGCGCGCGCGCGGCGAGAAGGCCTTCCTGCACGGCGACGCCCGCGGCGCGAAGGCGCTCGACGCCGCCGCGCGCGACTGGGTTGCGGTCGCGCGCCGCGACCACCACGCGGGAGATCCCGGCCGCGAGGATCGCCTCCGTGCACGGCGGCGTGGCGCCGGTGTGGTTGCATGGCTCGAGCGTGACGTAGAGGGTGGCCCCCGCGGCGTCGCCGGCGCGGGCGAGTGCCTGGGGTTCCGCGTGGGGGCGGCCGCCGTGGGCGGTTGCCGCGACGGAGAGGATGCGCCCTTCACGCGCGACGACGGCGCCGACGGCGGGGTTGGGGCGGGTGGTGCCGGCGACGGCCTGCGCGGCAGCAAGCGCGGCCTCCATCGCCCCGTGGTCGAATTCGTCGAACAAGGGGGAGGCTATTCGGCCTCGAAGACCGCGGCCACCATCGAGCCGGAGCTTTCGGCGACGTGCGGGTCCGGCCCGTAGCCGAGGACCTTCTCGCGGCCTAGGAGCGCCTCCTCGAGGCCGCAGGTCTTGATCACCGCCTCGCCGATGTAGTCCACGTTGCGGGCGATCTCGAAGGCCTCGAGCTGCGTCTTGCCAAAAAGTTCCACGAGCATCTCGACGACGTACGCATAGGAGTGCGTGTCGTCGTCGAAAAGCACGAGGTTGTAGAGCGGTTCCTTGTCCGAGAGGGGCTGTTTCTTGGCTTCGGGCAGGGCAACGGCGGATGGGGCCATCTCGGCGTGGGCTCAGCGTTTCGGGGATCGGCGCGCAGCATGGCCCGGCGCGCATTCAGGGATGCGCGCGGGCATCACGATGGCAGTGTGCCGGTGCGTGCGTTCCATGTCAAAGGGGACAACGCGATGAAGCCTTCAACCAACCACCTGCCGAAACAGGACCGGGGCCCCTTTCGGGGCCCCGGTCCGTGCCAGGAGGGCGATGAAGGTCCCGTGGCTGCTTCGACTCTTAGTAGGTCGTCACCTGGATGGTGTAGCCCGTGATGGTCGAGGCGCTGTTGTAGCTGGTGACGCGGACGTAGTAGGTGCCGGCGGGGCGGGAGGCGCTGCTGATCTGCGAGTAGAGGCCCGTGCCGCTGTCGTCGTCGAACGTGATCTGCGTGCCGGCCGAGTTGTAGAGGATGATGTAGCTGTCCCCGCCGCTCGGGCCGTTGGTCGTGATGCGGATGTTGCGGGTCGCAGTGGTGGTGAACTTCACCCAGTCCTGGTCCGTGTTCGGGTTGATGTTGTGGGTCTGGGCGGCGCCGCCGACGGTGATCGTCTTGGCAGAGGCGAGCGTGTTGTCCGGTTCGTAGGCGTCGTTGCCCGGGGTTGCGGTCGGCGTCGGGGTCGGGGTTGGCGTGGGCGTCGGGGTGGGCGTCGGGGTTGGCGTGGGCGTGGCTGAGCCCGTCACGGTCGCGGTGAGCGTGATCGCGGGAGCCGTCGTGCTGTAGCCGTACACCGAGATGTAGTAGACGCTGTTCGGGACGAGGGTGGGGCTCGAGGACGCGTTGACCGTCACTGTCTCGTTGGACGTTCCCGTGTAGGGGCGGAAGTCGTAGGAGGACGAGGTCGGCTGGCTGCCGCGCTTGACGTAGAGGTCGGCGTCATTGGTGCCCGTCATGACGACTTGGAGCTGCGTGGAGCCGCTCGGGACGGTGATCTGGTAGTGGCGCCATGTCGCGTTGGCGACGGTGGCGGAGACGGGCGAGCCGCTCGTCAGGACAGTCGTGCCCGGGGTCGGAGTCGGCGTCGGCGTGGCTGTCGGGGTCGGCGTCGGGTTGGTTCCGTTCGGGACGAAGGACTGCCAGACGGTGGACTTGGTGACGTCCTCGCCGCGGCCGCCGGTGTTCGTGTTCGTGTAGGAGACGACGCACCCGCCGCTCGTCGTGAAGTCCGTGTCACCGCGCACCAGGATGCCCTCGACCTCTCCCGTGGCCGCGTTGAAGACCGCCGAGCCCGAGTTGCCGCCGTAGGTGTCGAGGTTGGCGACGAAGAACGAGGCGTTCGAGTTGTCGCGCACGACGGTGCTGGTTCCGAAGGCGATCTTGGAGGGGAGCCCGTTGGGGTGTCCGATGACGCCGATCTGGGTACCGTTGGCGACGGTGCCGGAGCGGCGGATCGGAAGCGGGGTCGCCCCCGGCGCGGTGACGGCGCGGTCCAGGCGGATGATCGCGTAGTCGGCGCCGTTGCTCTGGAGCTGGCGCGCGACAAGCTGCGATCCGAAGTAAACTTGGCTGCTGGAGAAGCTGGTGGTCGCGGCGCCGGAGGAGGTCGGGACGGCGAAGTGGAACACGAAGGCGGTGTTTTGCGCGCTCGCGGTCGAGTCGATGCAGTGCCCCGCGGTCGCGACGAGGTCCGGCGCGACGAGGAAGCCGGAGCACCAACCGCCCAGCGGCTGGCCGCGGAAGCGCTCGGAGGCGCACACGGTCGTGCCGCCCTGGGTTGTCCAGGTCGTCGTCGAGAGGTTCCAGTTGCTGCCGGACTGCGTGACGGCGGAGCGGTCCGTCAGCAGGCACGTCGAGCGCGCCCAGTTCAGGCGTGTCGCATTCGTTTCCGCAAACCAGTCGATGCGATCATCCGTGCCATAGACGACCGTCTGGAGGCCGTCGCCGCCGTTGTTGGCCTGCGCGCCCGTCGCCGACTCGATCTGGATCCGGTTCGTCCCGTCCGCGTTCGAGTAGGTGACGCCGTAGTACCAGTCCATGATGGCGCGCTGCTCCTCGACGGAGAGGGCGGCGTCGCTGATTTGCTCGATCCCCGTGGGGACGATTTCGGTGGCGGCATTGTCGGCGGACACGCCGGCGACGAGGCCGAAGGTCATGGCGAGGCTGGCGGCGACCATCATGGTCGAACGCCATGCCGTGCGAAGGTTTGCTGAGTGAATCATCCTGCTCGCGCCTCCTGGGGCGGTAGTCAACGGGGCTGGCAGCCCGTTCATTGGGACTTGTCCACGGCAGGAAAGCAGGGCCCGCTGTCGATTGCAAGTGAAAAATCGGTGGCAAAATAGAAATCCTCAATCCGGATCGCAGAGGATAAAAACCGAGCCTCCTCTTTGCCGTATAAAATCAGCAAAACCAGCAGTTTAACTCGAAGTTCTTGCCTTGTGTGCGTTCTTGGGCACTTTCTGGAACGTCGGGTGATCTTGTCGGAATTGGACGGATACTTTTGCGCCGAGATGGGCCGAAGTGGCACCTTTCCAACCTGCGCGTAGTGACCGATGACATCCCGTTTGCCACAGTTGTGCGCGGGCAGGGTGCCGTTCGGGGAGCGCCCCATGCTCGCCCGTGGCGTGATGGGTTGACGGTGGATGCTCCCGCGACCCAACGCGCAGAAAGTCCGCGCGGTCTGCTTGACCGGGAGAGCGGGATTCCCTGAAATGAAGTTCAGGCTGCTCCGCAGCCGACATTGGAGTCTGCCCACGTGCGCTTCGTCGCCCTTCGCCACCGCCCCCTGCTCGCCTGCGCCCTGGCGCTCATCCTGTCGCCCGCCGTGGCGGACACCGTCGTCACGGTGCGCGACAAGCGCATCGACGGCCTGATCGTGTACGAGGACGAAGCGCGGGTGACCCTGCGGACGGAGAGCTACGGCGAGCTGACCTTCCGCAAGCTGGACCTCAAGTCGATCACGCGATCGGCCCAGTCTGCGCCGATGGTGAAGGCAGCGACGCCGACGATCAACGCGCCGGCGCGGCCAACGCCGACGCCTGCCCGCACGGCGGCGCCCGTGGCGACCGGTGTGGCTCCCGCAAATCCGTTCGGCGCGAATGCACCTTCGGGCGGCGGTGGAAACCGATTCGTTTCCGACCGGTTCCCGGGATCGAGCGGTCCCGCCGTGGGCGATCCGTTCGCGGCGAGCGGCGTCGAGTTCAAGCCCGGGCAGGACCCCTTCGCGAACCGCCCGAAGGCGACACCTGCGGCGACGGCGGCCGGCACGCCGACGGCGCCCCTGGTGGCCGACCCGTTTGCCGCGCCGGGCGGGGCGGCTGCACCCGGGGAAAATCCCTTCGGGGGACGTCCTGCGAACATCGGGCCCTCGGGTGGTGATCCATTCGCCTCCGCTGCGGCACCTGCCAGCGGCGGGGCTCCCCCCGCATCGAACCCGTTCGGCGGGGGACCTCCCGCAGGCGAGAACCCGTTCGGGGGCCGGCCTGCGAGCGTGGGCCCCTCGGGGGGCGATCCGTTTGCGGCGGCGGCAACGCCTCCCCCTGCGGGAGCCAACCCCTTCAGTGCTCCCTCTGTCCCCAAGCCTCCTGCTGGAAATCCATTCGGGGCGACCGCAACGCCGGCCGCGTCCGCCTCCGACCCGTTTGCCCCGCCCGCTGGGACGACGGCTCCCGCCCCCTCCCCATCCGCGCCTGCATCCACCGGAGCCGCGCCCGGCGCGGTTCCGACACTCGATGCCGTCGCGTCGCGCGTCACGAGCCCGCCCGAGATCAAGGCCGGCTTTGACGGTGCCGTGTTCGACATCAATCCCCCCACGAAGCCGATCCAGATCTTTGCCGAGAAGGACGCCGCGCCGGTCGAGGAGTCCGAGCAGGCCCTCGTGCGCGTCGGGGCGCGCATCCGCACGCGGGAGTCGCGCGCGCAGCTCACGCTTCGCGGAAAGGCCGACTCATTGCGCATCCCGAACAAGAGCGAAATCCAGCTTTCGAAGCTGTCCCCGGACGGCAGCCAGGTGCAGATCGACGTGCTCTCGGGCTCGCTGTGGACGGATGTTTCGCCGCGCGTCGCCGTGGGGGACTTCAAGGTGACGACACCCGACCTGACCGCCGGCGTGAAGGGCACGCGCTTCCGCATCGACGTGCTTCCGAACCGCGGGACGCTGCTCTCCGTGGACGAGGGCGTCGTCGAGGTGTTCTCGAAGAACGCGCCGGTGTCGACGACGGTGCGGGAGTTCGAGGCGGTGATCGTGGCGGTGAACGGGCAGTTGAGCGAGGCGATCAAGCTGGACCCTGCGAAGTCGCGCGAGGGTTGGGAGCAGTGGGCGGCGGAATCCGCGGCGCAGGTGACCGCGGGCCTTCCCTTCGGGGGCGACTATGCGCGGCCGCTCTTCGACCAGGTCGCCGCGGACAACGCGCGCTGGGCCGAAACGATGGACGAGGCCAACCGCACCATCGCGGAGAACAAGTACCTCGACCAGATGGAGCAGATTTCCAGCGCCTTCATGCGCCTGGCGAAGGACACGGGCTACGTGCCTGAGGATGGCGAGGCATGGAACCTGTTGAAGGAAAACCGCCTGGAGCTGGCGGGCTGGGCCGGGCCGTACGTGGAGGGGCCGATTCCACCCGCGGACCCGTGGAACAACTGCCTCACGTACCGCAAGCGTGTCTCGCAGGCCGGCAACGTGAACGCGATCATCTACAGCCGCTGGCGCGACCAGGTGGACAGCAACGGGCAGCAGCCGGGCGACCGCTTCGTGCTCGTGCCGTTCTACACGATCGAGCGCATCAAGGCGGACCCGCGATACGCACCGAAGCAGTAGCGGTCAGGCGCGATGGCTCCGAGTGCGACGCGCGCCCGAACCGCAGCGATCGCGGGATCCCTCCTGATGGTCGCACTCATCGCCGTGTTCATGTTGCTGGCGCGGAGTGCCGACGACAGCACGGTCACGGAGGAGGAGGTCGTCGCCCATCTCGCCTCCCACCCCGACGTGGTCGCGGCCGTGGGGCGGGATGCGAAGATCTACCAGGCCGGATTTTCGGGTGGAAGGGGGACGTTTGGCTCGTGGCACACCCTCGGTTTCATCGCCCGGGGAGAGAAGGGTGGCGCGCACGTCTCGTTGCACTTCAGGGGATTCCTGCGTGCGGATCCCACGTTCCGCGGGGTCAAGGTGACGCCGGCCACGGGCGGTGATTTGGCACGCTTGGAATCATTGGTCGCCGGCAGGGTCCCCGTATCCGGTCCAGCCGGGGCTACCCAAACCACTTCAGGTTCTCCAGAAGGCGGGGGTCCGTCGGGCGGAACTTGAGCGCCTCCTCGAGGTGGCGCCGCCCGCGCTCCTTGTCCCCGAGGTTCCACCACGCGATGGATAGCAGGTCGTGGGGGAGCCATAGGTAGCAGGGCTCCTGGCGCAGGAATCCCTTCGTGGTGCCGTGGCGTGGTATGACGAGCGCGGCCTCCCCCCAGATCGCGCACTGGCGCCATTCCTTCAGGTTGTAGAAGTGCTGGCAGAGCGCCATGTAGGGCTCGCGGCGCTCGGGCTCCTCCATGATCGAGGAGGTGTAGAACGCGAGCGCCTCCGAGGGCCGGCCGAGTCGAACCATGGCATCGCCAATCAGGATGCGCGCGGCCATGCGCTCTGGGGTCCACCGCGCGATGCGCAGGTAGCTCTGGAGCGCATCGACGGCTTCCTGCCAGCGCGCGAGGTATGTGTATTGCCGCCCGAGGTAGAACCAGCCGCGCGGGCGGTCGGGGCGGTCCACGACATCGAGCTCCAGCAGGCGTAGGTCGCGCTCGCCCTTGTTCGCCGCGTGCCCGGGCTTGGGGCGGTGGATGAGCGTGACGTCGTCGAAGTGCTCCATCGTGGCCTCGCTGAGCGGGCCCTCGAGCGCTTCGTGAGCACGTCCCTCGAAGCGGAACATCCGCGGATCCCAGATGCATTGGCGCGGGTAGATGACGATGGGGTTGCCGAACTCGTCGTGCGCCCACTCGTAGCGGATGGACATCATGCGCTTGCCGCGCGCCCACGCGTCCTCGATCCGGGAGCGGAGACGTTCCCCGCCAGGGCCGAGAAGCTCGTCCCCGTCAAAGTTTACGACGAGGTCGGCCTGCGGTGAGGCGTTAGCCGCGGCCATGTTGCGCGCGGCGGCGAAGCTGTCCGGCCACGCGGCCTCCACGACGCGAACGCCCCGGGCGCGCAGCAAATCCACCGTCCCGTCCGTGGAGCCGGTGTCCGTGAAGACGATTTCATCCCAGAACTTCGCCGGGCCCTGCACGCTGTCGATCAATCGGCCGACCACGGAGGCTTCGTTCTTCACCACGGAGACGAGGGAGATGAACACCGGTGTGCTCCTACGTGCAAACGCCGGGGGAGGTGGACTCCCCCGGCGCATGCCGTGCCTGCGGGTTTGGGTTCGGGACTACATGTCCGCCGTGTACGAGAAGGAGACGCCGTACAGGTAGAAGTTGCCGCTGTTGGGATCGTTCGCGGAGGAACCGTTGCGGCCGATCGTGAGGATGATCACGTTGCCAGCGGCCCAGGTCGGCGAACCGTTGTAGTTGTCGCCCCCCTCCGGGATTGTCGTGGCAACAATCGCGCTTTGCGCCGGGTTCGGGGACTCCATCGCGACCGCTCCACCACTGGCGCCGTTCTCCCGGAAGTTGTACCGGAAGGGAACGCCCACACCAGCGCCTGTGATCGAAGTTGCCAGGTCAAAGCTGACGTCCACATCCACCTTGCGATTCGCGGCACCCTCGTCCGTCGCCCAATAGATCGTCAGGTTGGGCGTCGCTTGACCCGTCGCGTAATCCGCCGGCACGACGAAAGTGACGGTGGCCTTGTTGTTGGCGTCGTTCGCGAGGGTATGCGCCGCCGCGCGATTGCGCTGGTTCGCCACGCCGAAGTTCGCCGACCCGACATTGTTCGGTTCGGCGACGAACATTCCGTTCGAGAGCATCACGTGCCGCGTGCGGTTCGTGATGGTGGAGGCGTCGCCGGTACCTGCCGGGCCCGTGTCACCCGTCGGGCCTGTCGGTCCTGTGGGACCAACCGCGCCCGTGGCACCTGTGTCGCCGGTGGGACCTGTCGGACCGACCGCGCCGGTGGCGCCTGTGTCGCCCGTGGGGCCTGTGGGGCCGACCGCGCCTGTGGCACCTGTGTCACCCGTGGGGCCTGTGGGACCGACCGCGCCGGTTGCGCCGGTATCACCCGTGGGGCCCGTCGGGCCGACCGCGCCTGTGGCTCCTGTGTCACCCGTGGGGCCTGTCGGGCCGACTGCGCCCGTGGCTCCTGTGTCGCCGGTGGGGCCTGTCGGGCCGACCGCGCCCGTGGCACCTGTGTC
>CAZUCD010000050.1:7635-23659 GCA_964618855.1 uncultured Candidatus Sumerlaeota bacterium | reverse complement strand
CCCGATCTGGCTCGGTAGCCCATCCCCGGTCGTCGCTTCCGACGACGCGGGATTCGCGTAGCTGAAGATGTAGGAGGAGCCCGCATCAAGGGTCCGCGTGGAGGTCTGAAGCGCCCCAGTGACGCCGGTTGATTGGATTCCGAGGGGATGGCTTGTTCTCACCACTCCCCCATTCGCTACGTGCAACGTACCGCCACCGTTGAGCACATTCCCGTTCATGTCGAGGGTTCCGCCGTTCTCCACCTCGAGCGTTCCCCCAGTGGCGGTGCTTCCCGTCAGGTCGAGCATGTTTGCCCCGGTCCGGAGGACGCCTGAGGGGCCCTGGACGGAGTAGTCCGCAGTGGTGTGGCTGGCAGACATGGTGATGTCCGCACCGTCGGCGACGAAGAGCACGGCGGATGTTCCCGGCAAGCCGTCCCCGGTCACACCGGTGCCGGTCGTCACGTATCGATACGATGCGCCTGTCGAGAACGACCTGGTTCCGGCGACTTGGATGCTTCCACTCGCACCGGAGGCCGTGATCCCGTCCGGATGGCGGATGTTCAGTGTCCCCGTGGAGGCGAGCACGAAGTTACCCCCGCCCGTGACGGGGACAAGCGAGTCCAGGGTTCCTCCGGAGGGAGTGCCGCCAATCGTGAGGGTCGCTCCGGGGGATACAGCCACACTCCCGCCTGTCGTCACGCCGAGCGTGTTCGACGACTTGACGATGAAGTTCCCGCCCTCGACGGAGACCGCCTGCGTCGTGGTGCTCGTCGAGAGCAGTCGGCCCCCGCCCGGAAGTGCCGCCGAATTCCGAATGGTGATCGATGCCGGATTGAGACCGATCGCATTGCCGGTCGTCGTGTCGGCGCTACCCGCGGCATTGTACTCGTAGATGTGATTGAGCCCGGTCTCGAAGGTACGCGTCGTCGTCCTGATCGCACCCACCGACCCCGTGGTTGCGAATCCCGCGGAATTGTCCGTCTCGATCGTCGCCCCGGTCCTTCCTATGAATTGGCCGGATCCACCAACTGTTCCCCCGATCACGCGGAGGGCTCCGCCGGACTGTATCTCGAGGGTCCCGCTCGGGTTCGCATTGAAAGTCGCCGTGAGCGTTACGCCGGACGGAACCCGCAGCACCCCGGTGAGCCCCGTCGAGATCGAAGGGGAGGAACACGAGGAACTCAGCGTCACATCCGTTCCACCCAGGGCGCCCAGCGAGGCCACTGTCGAGGGGAGTCCGGTTCCGGTCACGCTGGGCCCGACGAACGAGAAGCCGTAGGAGGCGCCCGTGCTGAAGTTTCTGGTGGCAGTCTGTACCGCGCCGGTCGCGCCGGTCGCCGCGATGCCCCCCGCATTGTTGATCTGGGCCGTCGCGCCCGATCCAAGGTTGAAAGTCCCCGTACCGCTTATCGTTCCTGCCAATGTGATCGCACCACCTGAGTTGATGTTCAGCGTTCCAAGCACCGTCACGGGCCCGGCTGCATTTACGTTCAGCGTACCGTTGATCTCGGCGGACTGACTGACCGGAATCGTCACCGGCTTGGAGAGTGTCAGGCTGCGGGTCGCGTTGACGGTGAATCCATTGGGGAAGGTTAGCGCCGTACCCGATCCTGCCAGCGCGATGCCCCCGTCAATGGTGACGCCGCCTGCGGCCGTGCAGCCCAGGGATCCGCCGCTGCCGTTCGAGTTGATGTTTGCGCGAAAGGTCAACGGGCCCGTCATGGTCGTGTTGAATGTGCAGGTGGAACCTATGTTCAAGGCGCCGTTGATCACGGCGGCGCCCGACCCGGTTGCGGTGTAGGTTTTTGAGGACCCACTGAGGCTCAGCGTGTTGTAGGTCCGACCGGAGAGCGGTATCGCCGTTGGCGCGTTCGCAGCGAAGGTGATTGCGCTCCCTGAGTCAAAAGTGATGGCGCCATTGCCCGAGGCGGGAAACGGCGTGCCGAAACTCCGCGCCGTGTTGTGTGTGATGCTGCCGCCGGACCTCACCCGCGTCGTGTTGCCAGCCGCGAGGTTGTCCACCACGTTGCCCGATGCAGCCGTGCTTTGGTTGTTGAAGCTGCCCTGCTGGTCGAGGATGAAATCGTCTGCGGTGGTCCCATCTCCAGCAATCGTGAGTTGGACCGAGGCGGATCCGGAGATGACGAGCGAGATTGCGGTGCTGCTCCCGCTGTACCCGACCTTGAGGGTCCTGCACGTTCCGCCGGTGGCGCCTGCCATCGTGACAGAGTAGGGACCGGCCAGTGACGTGTTATCGAGCACCACGTCATCGGTGGAGGTCGGGACGCCGTCGGGGTTCCAGTTGGCTGCTGTGAACCAGGATCCGTCCCCTCCTCCATTGTCCCAGGTTTTCTGGCCGTGTGCGGTCGCGGCAAGCGCCACCATGGCAATGGCGATCAGGATGGATCTTTGGGCCATCGGTCGGGTGCTCCGTTTTGGGTTGCCCGCACGTGGGAGCAAGATTCCGGCCGGGAGAGTATGCCAATGGTACTGAATCGGATGGGGGCAAATCCCCTAGGGGAGGGGGAGTCCGTGCATCCACCCCTGAGTGGTCCTCCCCACAAGCCTTGCGTACGAAGTTCGTGGGCAAAGCCACTCCACACTTGCAATAGTAGCGGATCATCGGCGACCTGTTCTCGAACATCGTCGCGGCGTATACACTACTCTTGGCGGAGCACATCACATGGCCCCAGCGAGTCGCAGGAGTTCGACCCCCAGCAGAACCATGATGCCCAGGGTGTTGGTGCTCTGCCTTTGGGCGATGCTGTCGCCCGTCGCACAAGCTCCAGGTGCGGATCCTACGCCGGCCGTAGACGCTTCCCCCTCCGCCAACTACCAGCTCATGCCGCGCGGCCATACGTTCAGCGGACCCTACATCTCTATGACAGAGGCGGCCATCGGCACGGTGGCGACGGACCTGGCCGAGATGGCATGGCTCGCGAGGACGGGAATCACACCGAATCCAGGCGAGATGAAGGTGACGGTGCTGACCGAACAGTGGACAGGCCACGATCTGATCCGATGGCAGCTCCGGATCGTCGACCCCGAGGGCAAGGTGCTGTTCGAAGGCACGATCGATCCGGAGGGCGGGGGCCTTGCGGGTGATGGATACGACCTGCTGCTGCGGGCCATCTTTCCATCAACTTTTGGGGACCAGGAGCGTGGGGCGCGTTCTCCGACGAAGCTGGCGGGACTCATGGGGGACCTGCTGGACGGCAGGCTGGAGACGGTGCTGAACAAGTCGCGCGTGGTCGGGACGCGGCTGGCCGAGCGCCCCTACGATGCGCAGCTGCACGCCGAGGCGGCGCTCGTACTGGGGGCGTTTGGGCTCCTGGACATGGGCCATGCGTACTATGACACCAGGCCGACACTGTGCCGGATGTCCGCACACCTCGCTATGGTGAAGTTCCTGGGTGGTGGCTCGCACGATTCGGCGGAGCTGCAACTGGCAACGGCGATCAATGGTGTCCTGCTGTTGAGGGAATCACAGGCCAATGCCGCGTTGGATGGGTTGGCCAAGTTGGACCCGTCGAAGGAGTCCGCCTCGTGGAGCCGTGCCCTGCGGATGCGCATGACGCAGGACCCGCGGCTGTTGAATGGCATCCCGGATCCGACGCCCGTCGAGAGGCGCGAGGTGGTGGCAGCGTCCGCACGGACGCGGGGCTTCGAGTGGACCGTGGAGAACCAGCGGAGTGCGATGGGCGAGGACCTGTATGTTTGGCGGGCGGTAAATCATCTCAATCCGGCAACTACAGCTTATGGCCTGAACCTCGACGTTCTTACGCCGGCAGCGCTACGCCGGGCTGTGGAGACCATGGATCTTTTTTCGGGGCGCAAGACGGAGAAGATGGAGCCGTTCCCGGCGGAGATCGACATGATCCGGGCGACTTACCTCCATGGAGGGATGGACCCGTCGAAGGCGGAGCCCGCAGTGATCGGCTGGGGTCTCGTCTCGAGCTTTCTGGTGCGGGACATCCTGGAATGCGCAACGCACGCATGGTGGCGAAACGCGCGGGAACTTGGCGACGGCGAGGGGGGCGACGCGGTACGCGAACTCGTCATCAACCTGTTGGAAAAGTCCAGGTTCACCGTTTTCTTCGAGTTCAACACTACTTTCGACAGGGCCTTGCGCACGGAGACCTACGGTCGCCTGACAACGATGGTCAGGGCCCAGCCCGAGAACATGCCCCTGCGCGTGTGGGTCCAATGCGCCCACACCGGAGGGGGCGCTTACGACTCCCATTCGTTGGGGGTGCTCGGGATTGGGGCTTGGCTCACGGGGATGGTCCCTTTCGGAACCGCATACGGATTCAACGAGGTGGCCCCCTGCTACGACTTCATCACTTCGGGTGCGGAGGTTTTTCGGCTGGGAGCCACGGAGGAGTCCCTCAGTCTATCGAGGCACCAGCCGCAGGTCCTGGCACTACGCCTCGCCGGGGAACTCAGCTACAGGAAGGCCTCGCCCGATGTCGTTCGGGAGATCTTCGGACCCCGCTCTGAGTATGACGCGAAGGGTCTCCTGCTGGCACTTGGGCAGATTCGCTCCGCCCCGAAGGAGGTCCTCCTGGAGGTTGGGAGGCGCATAAGCGAAATCGATCCGGGACAGGGGTCGTACATCGCCGAGCAGTTTCCCCCTGACGTGACATTCGAGGAAAAGCTCCCGTTCCTGGAAGCGCACCTGCGAACCGCTCCATCCAACATCGGACTATCCAACAAGGCGCTGGACGCGGTCATGCACTACATATCCATCGATGACGCCGAAAGCGCACGTCGATGGGCGGAGATGGGCGAGGAGGTTTTCTCCAAGGCGGGACTGATCGCCAGCATCGAGTATCGCCTGCACGTGAAGGACTTCGACGGGGCCATTTCGGTGGCAAACAGCCTAAACCAACGCTATAATGACTTTGGGATGGTGATGGTTGCGATCGTCCGACAGATTCGCGACTCTGGCTCGAGTCCGTACCGGCAGGTCCTAGAGGATCATCTGGGATGCAAGTTCCCGGACGGCCTCGAGTCCTTCACCGAGGAGTACCGCAAGTCGCCCCCGCGGCACGGGATGCGCATCAGGAGCATCAACGGGGACGGGACGCGGATCGGATTCAAGCCGGGAGACACCATCGTGGCGTGCAACGGGTACCTGATCCCCAAGGTGAAGCACGGCTACGGGATAGTCCGCAACATGCGCCCACCCACGGACCTGACATGGGTGGTCTACCGCGATGGCAAGTACATCGACCTCAGGGGTGGGAACAAGACGGGGCGGTTCGGCATCTTCTTCGAGGAGTGAGCGGGGAGCAGGCCCCCTTTGCGGTTGCCAACGGGTGAATCGGGAACCTAACTCTTCGCAAATGAATCGTTTCGCGCGAAGGCGCGTATGACCCGGTAAGGTCCGCACTCCTCGACACGACATGACAGCGTTCTTCCTGTTCCTTGTGGCGGCCGTGCTGGCGTTTCTCCTGAGACGCCAGAGCAAGCGCGTGCTTTCGCTCCGCTACGAGCTTTCGAATCGAATCCGCGAGAAAACCGCGGTGTTCGACTTCCTGAACCGGCTCGGGGAACTTGTGACGACGCGGCTGGACCAGCAGGGGACGCTCCAGTTGGTGGTGCAGTTCCTCCAGGACGCGACGAAGGCGGACGCGGCGGCGATCTTCCTGCGGCAGCAGGACGAGCCGGACATCCTGCGCGCGGCCGTCGTGCAGGGCCTGTTTCCCCCCCTTCACAAGACGACGACGGACCGCCTACTCGCCAAGCGCAAGTTCGTGGCGGAGAAGGTGCGCAAGGACTCGATCAAGGTGGGCGAGGGCATCGTCGGTCGCGTGGCGGACACCGGGAAGGGGATGCTGATTGTGGACGCGGCGCGCGATGAACGCGTCCCGCGCGAGGCCTCGGAAGTGATACCCATCCGGGACCTGCTGCTGGCGCCGATTCTCGTGCGGGACGAGGTGCTGGGCGTCATCGCCCTCGTGAACAAGCGCGAGGATGGGCCGTTCGACGATGCGGACATGAGCCTTGTGACGGCGATCGCGGACCAGGCGGCTGTGACGATCGACCTGGTGCGCCTCTACGCGGAACTCTCGCAAAAGCAGCGCATGGAGCAGGAGCTCCGGGTGGCGAAGGAGTTCCAGGAGATGCTGCTGCCGCGCAAGCAGCCGAAGCTCGATGCGATCGACATTGCGGGCTTCAACCGGCCCGCGCTGGAGGTCGGAGGGGACTACTTCGACTACATCGACGTGGACGAGGACCACATCGGCATCGCGATCGCGGACGTCTCCGGCAAGGGGACGCCGGGGGCGATGGTGATGGCGAGCGTGCGGGCGACGCTCCGTGCGGAGGCGCGTGGGGCCCTCTCGCCCAAGCAGGTGCTCACACGGGTGAACGCGCAGGCGGTCCGGGACACGAAGACCGGGGTGTTCATCACGATGACCTACGGTGTGCTGAACATCAGGACGGGGGCGTTCCGGTTCGCGCGCGCCGGGCACGACCCGCTGATCTGCGCCCGGGGGGAGAACGAGCCGCTCTCCCTGCACGAGCCGAATGGAATTGCGCTGGGCTTGGTTGAGGGGGACATTTTCGCGGTCATCGAAGAAGAGGAAATTTCCCTTCGCGCCGAGAAGACCATCGTGCTTTACACGGACGGCGTTGTGGAGGCGATGGACGAGCAGAAGCACGAGTACGGGCAACCACGGCTGCACGAGGTTGTCCGTGCCCATGCGGGCGAAACCCCCGACCGCATCGTCGAGGAGATCGTCCGGGACATCGAGACCTTCACGGAAGGCAGGGACCAGCACGACGACATCACGATAGTCGTGCTGCAGTGGAAGGAAGAGCGGGAGCAGTCCAGCAGCGGCATGGAACGCCGCGTGGCAACCACAGCCTGAAATCCGCCGCCGAGGCAAAGCGCATGAAGAATTACGACCTCGTGATCCACCCCGCAGACGGGGCCAGCAGCTTCTCCCGAGTGGATGTCGTTGGGACGCTGGACAGCCACACCGTCGCGGGCTTCGAGCAGAGCCTTCACAGCCTGCTCGACTCCGGAGTGACTCGACTGCTCCTGAACATCGAGCAACTCAGCTACATCTCGAGCGCGGGCATCAGCGCGCTGATGGGGCTGACGCACCGCCTGAGGCAGAACAGCGGGGAACTCGTCCTCCTGAAGCCCTCGGACAAGGTGCACCGCGTGTTCCGGACGCTGGGATTCACCAACATCTTCAAGATCGTGGACAACGAGGCGGAGTTGAGCGCCGCGTTCAACATCTGAGCAGGCGGCGGGCAGAAACCCAGCGGGAGCCCCGAAATGAGGGACGCAGAGACAGGATCACCAGGCGACTCCCCCCGGTTCAACCGGGAGAGCACGAGCCTTGGCGACATCGTCGAGATTGAAGTCCGGTGCCCGGTCGAGACGCGGGTGCTCAGCCTGCTGCGCACGCTGGTGACCGCACTGGCGACGGACCTCGGTTTCTGTGAAGAGGAAGTGGAGCGCATCGAGCTTGCCGTGGACGAGGCCTGCACCAACGTCGTCCGCCATGCGTACAAGCACCTGGGTGTTTCCCCCGACCTGCCCCCCGAGCGGCGCCTTCCGCCTCCGCCGGACGTGGACTGCGTCCTCAGGCTCCGCACGATCCTCCATGCGGAGTGGATCAAGATCATCATCATGGACAATGGGATCGGCCTGCACAACACCCCGCCGGGCGTGAACAGCATCGAGGAGTACCTCGAGCGCCGGGGCACGGGCGGTCTGGGGAACTACATCATCCGGAACTTCATGGACGAGGTGCACTACGACTTCCCGCCGGAGCGCGGGACGATCCTCACCATGACGAAGTACCTGAACCCGCCGGCCATCAAGAAGTAGGCGATGGAGGCCGAGGTCCGGCACCACGATCCGCGGGTCACCCGGCTGCAGAACCAGATCAGGTGGGTGACGCGGCTTTCGATAGCGCTGGGTTCCACGCAAAGCGTCGAGGACGTCTACTCGGTCCTGCTCTCGGGGCTCCTTTCCCCCTCCGGGCTGGGGTGTTCCCGCGTGGTGGCGCTGGACTACGACCCGACCACGCACCACTTCCACGGTCGCATGGATGTCGGCTACGAGTCGAAGGACGCGGTGGCGCAGTTCGAGCGCGACATCCAGGACGAGGAGCGGGCGCTGCGCGAGCGCCGCAACTCGCACGAGGAAACGGTCCGCCTGTCCCCGGAACAGGAACCCGCGATCTACAACATGTACGCCGGGGCAGAGTGGCTCACGGCGCTCAACAGGCTCGGGATGGACGACGACATGGCCCGGGCGTTTGGACAGCTCAACTTCGAGGTCCAGGTTCGCCGCAGGGAAGGCGTCCAAAGGGACATCCTCTCGGAGTGCATCCACTGGAGATACCCGCGGAGGCTCGACCCCGAGAAGTACCAGCGCCGCCTCCCGGAGGAGATTTCGGCCCGCCTTGAGGGCACGGCCATCGCCGTCCCGATCTTCACGCAGGCGGGGCTGCTTGGAATCCTCTTCGTGGACCGCAGATTCGATGGAGGAGCCCAGGTGACGGACGAGGACCTGGAGGACCTTGGGTTCTTCGCGAACCAGAGCGCGCTCGCAATCTCCAATGCGCGCCTGATCGGCGACCTGAACCGGGCGCTGCAGGACCTCAAGGAGCTCGACACCATAAAGTCGAACTTCCTCTCGACCATCTCCCACGAGCTGAGGACGCCCCTGACGGCCATGATCGGCTTCGTGGATCTCGTGGCAGGCGAGAAGGTGGGCCCGCTCACGCCGACGCAGGAGACCCTCATGAGCCGGGTGCAGAAGAACACCCGGCACATGATCACGATGGTGAACGACCTGATAGACATCGCGGAACTTCAGGTCGAGGGAATGCGCGACCGCAACCTGACGCCCATCGATCCGCTCGATGCCCTGATGAAGACGATCCCGCAGCTCGAGAACCGCCGCCGCGACAAGAAGGGGGAGATCGACCCGATCCTGCCGACCGACGGGATCCCGAGGGTGCTATCCCATGAGGACAGCCTCCGCCGGATCCTATACCACCTTCTGGACAACGCGATCAAGTTCAGCCCGGGGAATGCGAACGTAGAGGTAATCTTCGAGGCGCGCGGTGGGGTGCTCGCGATCTCGATCCGAGACCATGGCATCGGCATCCCGAAGGAGAAACTGGCGCGGATCTTCGAGCAGTTCTATCAGGTGGACAACTCGATGACGCGCTCGCAGGAAGGCCTGGGATTGGGCCTGACAGTGACGAGGATGCTGGCCCAGAGCATCAAGGCCACCCTGAAGGTCGAGAGCGAGGTTGGGCTGGGCTCCACTTTCACGGTGGAACTGCCGCTGGCACATTGAAGGCAGGGATGTTCGCATCCATGCCGAATTCTGTCCACTTCTCAGCAATTGGACTTGCGCGGGACCGTGGGATGGGGCAGGCTGGCGATCAGTCGCATTCTACTTCAACTGGAGCAACTTCATGGCTCGTTCCATTCGTTCATTTATCGCGTTGGCGGCGGCGACTGTGCTCGCCTCCGGCGCGATGGCGGCACCGATCGTCGGCGACAACCTCGATTCGTACACAGGATTTGGGGCCGGGACCGCGCCCAACGCGACGATCGCTTCGGGTGTCTCGGGCATCAACTGGCAGTACTTCGGCACGGTCAACGCCACGGCCGGGTTTCCTGCGACGACGGGCTTTGACGGAAGCGCTGTGAGCGTCCTGCCGACGGAGACCGACGGCCTTGTCGCCAACGACGTGGCGTACACGTTGAGCGCAACCCAGCGGACCTTCCAGTTGGCGGGCAAGTTCCGAGTGGACGTCAACGGTACGGCAGCCAACCAGACCTGCTTCCTTCTGGGGACATATCTGGGCGATGCGCCGGGTGCCTGCCTCGTGGTGGGTGCAGGCAGTGACGCCTCGGTGGGACCAGCCGTGAAGATCGGCCGCCTTTCATCGGCCACTGCCGACAGTGGCGCCACCACGTCGGTTGGCGGTCTAACTTTGGGAACGTGGGTTGACGTGGTGGTGCAGTACGAGGCCCCCAGCACCCTCTCAGGCACAGACGGAGGATTTCACTGCTGGATCAATCCCGTGACAGCCGCCGACGCCCCTCTCTTTTCGCGCGGTACCGGCGTTACGGGAGGTGCTGGTTTCGTCACGGCACTAGGGCTGACTGCTGCGCGTCCGACGAACGGCATCCTGACTCCTCAGTTCATCGGATTCGGGCAGACACTCTTCGGGCACACTGCGGGAACGCCTGCTGCGGGTTCGGTTGACCGTGTCGCGCTTTGGGATGGCCCGGCTGACTTCACTGGCGCGGACTCGGCGTTGCTCGGTGAGGCCATCACTTGGCTCGCCGGCGCCGCCAGCGTCGAAGAGTGGTCCGCATACTGACCCACCGTTTCATCGTGAGCATTCTCCCCCCGCCCCCCGGCCATGCCGGGGGGCGGTTTCTTTGGGGCACATTCGCCCTTGACCGCCTTCTTCGCGTTGCGCTCTCTCAAGACGATTTCAATCAAGGGAGTACTCCCATGACCCGGAAGCACCTTGCCGCCGCTGCGCTCGCCCTTTGCGTCACCCTGCTTGCGCCAGCCGCGAATGCATCGCGTTACGACAACCAGTACGAGACGCACCCGCTGAAGGTCGTGGGGTATGCCCTCCACGCCGTCGGGCAGGGAATGAACTGGCTCGTGTTCCGCCCGATCCACTGGGTCGTGTCGCGGAACAACCTCGACGTGGTGTTTGGCCACAAGACGGACGTGCGCGAGGATGGCACCGAGTTCCTGTGGGAGCACGGGGACTACTCCCCGTCGATCGCGCGGGAGCGCGCCGACCGCGACTCCGGAGCCTCGGGCGCCAAGTCGGGCTCGACGAGCACGCGTCCCGCCGCCCGCAAGTAATTCCGCCGGCAGCCTGAGATATCCCGGCTCCCGCCCACGTGGCGGGAGCCGTTTTTTTTGGAGCGCCGGAAACATGACGATCGAGGATCCGCTGCTGTTCTGGCCGGGACTGGCCCTGCTCCTTCTGGGGTGGGTGCTTTACTGGGTCGCGCTCTCGACAGCGATGGGCGTGCTGTGCTCGTTCGTGGCCTTCACCGTGGCGGCGCTGGCGACTTGGCTGGTCGATGTGCAGGACCCGGCGCACCGGATCGCGATCCTGGGGGGAGCGGCGGTCCTGGGGATGGTCGCCGGGGTGATGCTGTTCCGGTTGATGCACAGGTTTGCGTTCCTGCTGGTGGGCGCGTGCTGCGGCGTCGCCGCGGGGGTGGCGCTTCTGGAGCACCTGAGGGGGGGCTCCGGGGGGGCGTGGGTGCACGAGGCCTGGGCGGGACTGGCGCTCGGGGGCGGGGGTGCGCTGGCGGGTGCGGCGCTGTTATCGGCGCTGGACAAGTACGTCGTGGCGTCGATCTCGTCCGTGGCCGGTGGGGTGCTCGTCATGATGGGCACGGGGTGGCCGTTCGGCGGGTGGCCGCTGGTCGTGCTGATCCCGGCGGGGATCGCGTTCCAGGCTGGCATGGGCGCGAGGTCGAAGCGCGACGCGCGCGGGGACGACGAGGACGAGGATGACGACGAGGACTGACGCGCCGCGTCAGAAGTCGCTGGCGACGCGGAAGCTGAGCAGGCGCGGCCGGTCGTGCTTCCCCTTCACGACGGCAAAGCCGAAGTCGATGTCGAGGACGACGGGACCCATGTCGGCGCTGAAGCCGGGACCGACGCCGACACGCGGCCTGGAGAGGGAGAACGCGCGCTCGTCCAGGATGCCGAGGTCCGCGAAGAGGCGTCCGTGGAAGCGGCGCGTGATGGCGTAGCGGAGCTCGTGGCGCTGCGTGACCTTGGTCGCGCCGCCGATGGCGAGGTCCTTCTCGCGCGGGTCGCGCGGTCCGACCTCGCGTGGCGCGAATCCGCGAAGGTCCCCGGATCCGCCGATGAAGAAGCGCTCGCCGAGGCCGATGCTCGTCGCGTCGTAGGGCATCAGGCCGACCGTGTGCCCGTAGGCGTAGACCCAGTCCTCGGATAGTCCGAAGTAGCGGTCGTAGGAGTGCGTGAGCTTGAGCAGGAAGCCGTCCGCGACGCCTGATTCCAGGCCGGCGCCGAAGGCGTAGCCGCGCGTGGGGAAGGTCCTGCTGTCCGTGCGGTCCTCGAGAACGCGGACGCGGGCGGCGGCGGTCACGTAGCTGTCGAAGTCCTCGCGCGGGTTGCCCCGCACGTCGCCGAAGGAGTTGTGCTCCAGGCGCAGGCGGGCGAACACGTCGCGGTACTCCGTCCAGGGACGGCCCCACTCGTTCGTCATGCCGTAGGTCTGCTGCGCATAGGCGCGGTACCGGTCGCGCTCGGCGTAGAGGTTCAGGTCGTAGCTGGTGCGCGTGTCCCCGATGTAGCGGTCGAAGTAGCGGACGTTGGCGCGGCGTGTGCGCGGCCCGACAGTCACGGACGCGTCGAAAACGTCGGCGTCGCCGAAGAGGTTCGGGTTCGTGTAGGAGAGGCCGACGGCGGGGCCGCTCGACTGCGCGACGCCGGCGGAGATCACGAAGTACCCCGCGCTGGGGCTCTCCTCGACCTCGATCACGGCGTCCTGGACGGCCGGGTTGGTCGTGGGTTCTCGTCGGACGTTCACCTTGTCGAAGATGCGCAGCTTGCGCAGGCGCTCGGCCGTGCGGTGCTCGTCCGTCGAGCGGTAGCGCTCCCCCGGCCTGAGCCGATTCTCGCGCAGGATGGTCTCGTCCTTGGTCGGCGCCGAGAAGGTGGAGAGGATTTCCTGCAGGAAGTTCAGGTCCACCTTGAAGTCGTACCGCGCCTTGGAGACGCGGACCTCCCCCACGTTGACGGCGGGGGCCTCGGAGACCTCGACCACGAGTACGACGGAATCTCCCGAGGATTCCTTCTCGAAGCGTCCATTGACCTCGGTGTCCACGTAGCCCTGGCGCCCGTAGAGGCCGGTGAGGGCGTCAATCGCCTCGCCGAAGCGATCCCCCTGGTACTTGCGCCCAATGAGTGAGCGGAACGGGGCTTCGACCTCCTCGCGCGTGAAGAGCGTCGAGCCGGTGACCTCGACTTTGGCGACCGCGTAGCGCGGCCCTTCCTCGATCTCGATGACCGGGGAGACCTCGGCCTTGGATTCGTCGTAGATGAACTCGCCGCGCCGCGCCGTGGCGTCGAGGAAGCCGCGGTTGCGGTACATGGCCTCCACGGTGCGGAGGTCGGTGACGAAGGACTGCTCATCGTAGTAGTTGTCGAAGATGAACCAACTGCCCTGGTTGGAGAGCTGGAGCCTGAGCCAGAATGCGGAGAGGCTGCGGTTTCCGCGGATGATGAGGTCGCGGATGCGGATCTTTTCGCCCTCGTCGATGACCGCTGTGAGGGTGACCTCGCCGGGTTTCTCCCCGGTGGGCTCGATGGAGACGTCCACGCGCGTGGACTTGTACCCGCCGCCTGCGTAGAAGTCGCGGATGGCCTTCATGGTGCCGGCGCGCGCGTCCGTCGGGAGGATCGCGCCCGGCTTGACGTCCAGGCGCGCGAGGATCGCCTTCTCCGTGTACCGCACGTTGCCCACGAGGATGATGCGCGAGAGGACGGGGTTCTCCCGTGCCGTGACGATGAGCTTCACCCGCCCGTCCGGGAGCATCTCACAGGCGATGGAGATGGACAGGGGATCGATGGTGCCGAGTCCGGCGATGGCCTTCTGGTCGGCCTGGAGGGCATCGGACATGAACCCCTCCCCCGCCCTCAGGCTCATGACGCCGGAGACCTCGGAGGGCTGCATTCGCGCCAACCCTCGGACCTCGACCGACTCGATGACGGTCCCATCGGGGGGAGGCTGGCCGATGGCGGCAAACGTCGCCCCATGCAGGACGACAAGGCAGGCAGCGACCGCGGCACGCAGGCGCCGGCGCCATGGATGCGCGTTCATGTTCATGTGCCGGGAGTGCTTCATCAACCGTGCAGTCGGGCGAATGCTCCGTCCAGCCTCTCGCATGCGGCGATCACGATGAGTGCGTCATCGACAAGGCCGACCGACCCGCCAAACTCGTCGGACACCATGTCGTCGTCGCAGAGGAAGTAGTGGAGGGCGCCGGCGGCGAGCCGGATTTCCTCCTCGGAGAGCTCGGCGTGGTGCTCGAGGAGCTTGGCCAGGCCGCGCAGTTGGTGGAACATGCGGTCGATTGCGGGGTGGCCGATGTCCCTCAGCTTGGGCTCCATCTGGTGGAAGGCGCGAAGGGTGTCCTCGATGTCGCCGGGAAGGCGGAGCTTCGCGCCCTCTTCGACCAGCCTTTGGCGGTGAACCTCTGTCGGCTTGAACATGGGGTGCCCTTGAACGGTTGATTGACGGCACGCTGGTCTCGACATGGGGGAGGGTCAACCTGCGATAACCAAGCGTCAGCCTCGGCGAAGGAGCCGCGCGCATGTTGGATTCGGAAAAGCCATCGACGCTGGGTGGGGAGCATGTCGCCCCGCCGCGTGCGTTCGTCCCCCCGCCGGCCCCGGCGGGCGTGCTGAAGCAGGTGCGGGTCCCGCACCTGCACGAGATGAAGCGGACCGGGCGGCCCATCGTGATGGTGACGGCCTACGATGCGTGCTTTGCCGCGCTCGCCGACGAGGGGGGCGTGGACATGATCCTCGTCGGCGACTCCGTCGGGATGACGATGCACGGTTTCGACACGACGCTTCCCGTGACGATGGACATGATGGTGCTGCACACGCGGGCCGTTGCGAGGGGTGCGAGGCGCGCGTTCATCGTTGGGGACATGCCATTCCTGAGCTACAGCGTGTCGGTGGAGGATGCGGTACGGAACGCGGGCCGGCTGGTGCAGGAGGGGGGCGCGCACGCGGTGAAGGTCGAGGCGCGCAATGAGAGCATCCTCCCGGTGATACGCGCGATCGTGGATGCGGGCATCCCGGTGATGGGGCACCTCGGGCTTGTCCCGCAGAGCGTGCACCAGCTCGGCGGTTTCCGCGTGCAGGGGCGCGACTCCGAGAGCGCATCGCAGCTCATCCAGCTCGCGCGGGCGCAGGAGGCCTCGGGGGTGTTCTCGATCGTGCTGGAGGCGATCCCGCGCGCGCTGGCAGGGCAGGTTACGAAGGCGCTCGAGATACCGACGATCGGGATCGGCGCAGGAGTTGGATGCGATGGGCAGGTGATCGTGATGCACGACCTCCTGGGCCTGACGGAGCATCCGGCCAAGTTCGTCAGGCGCTACGCGGACGTTCGCGCGGCCGCGCTGAGGGCGTTCCGGCGGTTCGGGCGGGACGTGCGGGAGAAGGCCTTCCCCGCGGATGCGGAGTCGTACGAGTAGCCCGCCCGCCGGCGGCTACCTGCCCGTCGGCACGATGTCCACCTCGGCCGTGACGGGTTCGCTGAACAGGGAGCCGTCGAACACGCGCAGCTCGACCAAGACCTTTCCGCCCGTGAAGAACTGGGCCTCGGTCACGACGGCCTGCGCGCTGTCGTTGGGGATGAACCTGTAGTCCGCGGGCTGGCGCTCGAGGACCTTCCAGTGGAAGGTGAGTGGCTTCTGCTCCGGGTCGGAGGAGCCCGTGGCCGCGAACTCGACCTTCTCAATGCCGAGTATCCTGGTGGGGGCCTTCGATATGACGGCGGTCGGGGGCTGGTTCATGGGCGCCGAGGCGGTCTTGATGAAGTGGAACGCAACGGCGCCGGCGATCCCGATCCCCGCGACGGCGAGCACGAGGTTGCGCATCATCCTCAGGCGCGGGGAGGACGCCTTGGGCAGTTCGGTGACGCGGACTTCCTGGCCGCTGGAGGCGACGACGACGTCCGGGCGCTTGGGGTAGAGGGCGGCGGCGGAATCCTCGTCCACCTCCTCGTCGACCTTGACGTACTCGAGCTTCTGCTCGGCGGTGGGTCCGTCGATGGCCTTGGGGCGTGCCTTGATGATGGGTTCGTCGCGTGGGGCGGCCATCTCGCGCGCGGCCGCCATGGGCGAGCCCGCCGTGGGGAAGAATGGACCCGATGAGTCGTTCATCGTGATCGTCGGCCGCGGGACCGAGGGAGAGGACGCAGGGGGCGGGCTGGCGGCGATTTTGCCGAGGTTGGCGGAGGAC
>CAZUCD010000050.1:0-7625 GCA_964618855.1 uncultured Candidatus Sumerlaeota bacterium | reverse complement strand
CTGGCCGGTGGCCGCGGCGCGCTTTCCGGAGCGCTCCTCCTCCATCCTCTGGGCGGTGCGCTTGCGCAGCTTGCGCGCGGCGGCACCCAGCGCCTGGAGCGAGGTGATCTCCCGGATGCCGTCGGGCCTGCGCATCGAGAGGATCAGCTCTCCGACGGACTTCTCGAGCCCGAGGCAGGAGGGGAGTTCCTTTGCGCCCGTCTGGGCGAGTTCCCGGCGCTCCTCCTCGAGCGCGTCGGCGACGGAGCGCGTGTCCTTCCCGATGGCGAGGTGGTACACGATGTCCTGGATCGCATCCATGCAGGCGCCGGGGTCGGGAACGCCGTCGGCGATCGAGAGGCCGCCGAACGGGGACGCGACAAGCCTCGCGAGGAAGGGTGAGCCGGCGAGCCGCTCGCGCGACACAGTCCCCACGGGCCAGGTCGTGGTGAACCGGAGCCTGCCGCGCGGCGTGACAACGATTTGGTTCGAGCGCAGCCGACTGTAGTCGACGCGGAGCGCCTCGAGGGGCGCGAGTTCCTCGGCAAGGCGCGCGACGTTGTCGCACCAGTCGAGGATGCCCTGGTTGCCGCCCTTGGAGCCGAGGTCGATGAAGCGTCCGCCCTCGATCAGCTCGTCGACAATGGTGTACTGGCCCTCGACCAGCTCTCCCCCGTAGTAGCGCGGGAGCGCCGGATGCTGGAGGTTCCCCATGAGGGATGCCTGGCGACAAATCTCCGCGAGCGCGTGCTCGTCCTTCGAGAGCTTCGGGTTGAAGGCGCGGCGGCGGGCGCGGTGCAGCGTGCCGAGGTGCTCGACGATCTCGTCCTCGAAGAAGCCCGTGTCGAGGATGGGCTCGATGAATCGCCAGCAGATGGAGTTGCCGATCATTTGAGCACCGGCAGCGGTGGGATGCGGTCGAGTTCTGCCAGGGCGTCGCGCGCACCGAGGAAGCCGCCGTGCGAGTCGAACATGCGGCCGCGCAGGCACTTCACGAGGAAGAGGCCGAGCTGGCTCGTGCGACCGAGGTCGCCGAGGATCGCAGCCTCCGCGGACTTGATGTCGTTCTCGTCCCACTCGTCGAACTCGTAGGCGAGCAACTGCCGTCCCAGCAGCAGCCCTGCCACGGTGTTCGCCCAGCACGCCACGTCGAAGGACTTCATGTTTGCCGAGAGCTTGAGCCTCGGGCCGCTGCCGAGGGCTTCGCCGTCCTCCTCGTGCAGGATGGCAGTAAGGCGCTCGGCGAGGCCGGGGTTGTGCAGGTAGAGCATCCCGCGCTTGTCCACGCCGAGCGAGTGCTCGCGGAAGTGCCCATGCGTGATTTCGAGGTCGTGGAGGCAGGCGAGGAAATCGAGGGACTCGCGCAGAAAGAAGAGACGGGTTGCCTCGTCCGCGCCGCGGAAGGGATTGGGGCCCTTCGTGCTGAGCGGCGTGCACACCGGGATGAGGAGCACGATCGAAAAGAAGTCCTCGTCGAACCAGGCCTCCGCGAGCAGCGGAACCTGCCCATGGCGGACGGCTGCGTAGGGCAGGACTGTGTTCTCGAAACGCGACTTCAGGTTGGCGATGTCGCGCACCGCCGTGAGCGGGATGCGGTAGAGCTGGCCCGGGGATTCGAGGGTGATCTCCCGCACAGCAAAGACCGAATAGCCCTCGCGATCCGCGATGGTTTCGCGGATTTCGTAGAACCCGGTGCGGTCGATCCCCAGCATGGCTGCCCAGATTTCTCCCCGCGCAGGCACCCGTCCATCCTCCCAGTAGGGAAAGGGTCCGGGGTAATCCTGACTATTGAGACGCAAAAGTTGATGGTGCAGCGCACCGTGACAACAGAAACCAACAGGGAAAAGCAGCGCGTCGTGCAGGCCGCGCCCGCGCGTGCGCTTCGACTAGTTGGTGACGAGCTGGTCCGAGGGGAGTCGGCCCCCGGTCTTCTCGAGCCACGCGAGGACTGCCTTCGTCTGTGGAAGAGTCGGTTCGCGATCAAGAGCCTGCTGGAGGTAGTACTTCGCCTCCTCGACCCGGCCGTTCTGTGCGAGGATCACGCCCACGTTCGAGTAGGCTTCGGCTTCCGTCACGGACTGCTGGAACGCGCCGAGGCTTTCCTCGGACTTTCCGGCTTCCGCGAGGACGATGCCGAGGTTGTTCCATGCGCGCTTGTTTGAGGGGTCGTTGATGACGGCGCGGCGGAAGTACTGTTCCGCGTAGTTTGTCTCGTTGCGGCGGTAGTAGTAGTACCCAAAGTCGTTGAGGAGGGCCGAATCCTCGGGGGTCTGCTCCATCGCGTAGCGGTAGTATTCCAGCGCCTGCTGATCGAGCCCGTTGCGGTCGTAGAGGAGGGCGAGGCGGTGGTTGACGTCGCGGTAGTTCGGCACACTCTTGAGGCAGAGGCGGTACTGGATTTCGGCCTCCTGGTCGAAGCCCTCCTCCGCGAACGACTGTGCGACGGAGTAGCAGGTCTTGGCGGCCTCCTGTGGGGAGAGCTTCTTCTGCTTCTCGGGGGGGGCCTCGCCGAACTGGGTGCCTATGGTTTTTTCCGGACCGCGGACGCATGCGGTGGCCAGAACCGCTGAAGAGATGAGCGCGGCGATTGCGACGGGGACGCGATTTGCCATCGTGGTGCTCCTTTGAAAAGCAGACGCCGGGCGGACCCTGCGCGTTCACTTGCGCGAGTCCGCCCGGCGCGGGGCCTGATGTCAAGCGTGGGTCAGGGGTTGAGGGCGCCCTGGAAGATGCGCGGGGTTTCCTCGGCGAAGATGCCCTCGGGGTTTGGGACGGCCACGAGGACGCGGTTCTCGGCGTCGGGGATCTGGTTTTCGAGCAGGTACTTGGCGACGGCGGCACGGCGACGCTCGTCGAGCGCGGAGTCGCGGGACTGCTCGATGACGACCGAGTACTGTTCGCTCACGAGGCGGTTGGTCATCGTGAGAAGGTGGCGCTGCCCGGCGGGGCCGAGGGAGATGCCCCCGGGTGTCCATTCGTGCAGGAAGATGATGAAGTCGGAGGCCTCGGCGTTCTGGGCCATGCGGTCGGCATGGACGCGGACGTACGTGCCCGGGGGCTGGGGAATGGCGCCCGAGGGGATGTCGTACTTGCCGCGCATGTTGCAGCCGCCCGACGCCAGCAACCCGCCCACGCTCAGCACCAGGGAAAGGGCCTTAAGGAGCTTGCCTGAATTCATGGTATTGCCTCGAAGTCGTTCGGGGAGTGGGGTGTGTGGCCTAGGGCGTTCAGCGGCGTGCGCTGTCGAAGGTCTGGCCGGAGGGGCCGGCGATGTAGATCTTCTCCACGCGCCGGTAGCGCGCGATGCGATCCCAGTTCGTCCGGATGGTGCTCCGGTAGTCCTCGGAGGTCTTCGACTCGATGCGGTTGCGGACGTAGAACTCCCAGTCGTCGGGCTCGAACATGTCTGCGCCCGGCACGGGGGGGACTTCGCCGGCCTTCATCGGGCGGACGAGTTCCGGCGTGACGAGGATGACAAGTTCCTGCTCGTTCATCGACGTGGCGTTCTGAGAGAAGAGCAGGCCGATGAAGGGGAGGTCGCCAAGGAGGGGCACGCGGACGGCAAGCGAGCCAAACGTCTGCTGGACGAGGCCTGCGACGGCGATGGTCTCGCCCTCGCGCAGTTCGACGGTGGTGTCAAACCGGCGGGAGTCGACGCCGGATACGGAGTCGCCGCCGACCTGTGCACCCTGTTCGGTGGAGCGGGCGCTGACCTCTGCCTTGACGGCGAGGCGTATGCGGTCCTTGTCCGTCACGTAGGGGGTGAACTCGAGGGAGACGCCGGTGTCACGGAACTCGACGCCCTGAAGGCCGGTGGCCGTTGCGCCGGTGATGACGGGGACGGGGAACTGGCCGCCTGCGCGGAAAGTCGCCGTCTGTCCGTTCATCGTGACGAGGTTCGGCTCGGCCATGGAGCGGGCGAGGGAGAGCGTCCTGAGCGCGCGGACGGCCACGCTGTAGGGGTATTCGCCGCCGCCAGCGTAGGTGATGAACGGCGAGATGCCGAGGCCTGCGCGGACCGGGTTGGTCGGGTTGAAGATGTTGAAGTCGCCCTCGTTGTCCTGCCAGGCGAAGTTGATGCCGATGGTGCGGGCGGCGGCGCGGTTCACTTCCGCGACGGTCACCTTGAGCATCACCTGCGCCTCACCGGGGACGCGGATGAGGTTGACGATGTGCGAGCCGCTCGCGCCCTGGACGCCGTAGTTGAGCTGGCCGGGGGTGGAGAGGGCGTCGGGGTTGTTCGGGTCGGCTGTCGGCATGAGCCCCGGGGCGGGGATCTTGCCGAGCTTCGGGTCTGGTGCGGACGCGACGACGAGGCGGATGATCTGCGACGCTTCCTGCACGTCGCGGGCCTGACCGCGGACGATCAGCTTGTCGCCGACGAGCTGGAGGTCGATCGAACTGTCCGGGAAGGCCAGGTTGATCTGGGACTCGAGTGCCTCGTAGTTGCGTTCGAGGCGCGCGCGGTCCTCCGGGTCGGGGACGATGCGGACGAGGTAGCTGAGGACGTCCTGGGTGGAGGGGTCCTTGTCGTCATTGAAGTAGATGTTGAGCACGCCGGCGCCGATTTCCGAGCCTGTGAGCGAAAGCTCGCGGTCGGAGAGCAGGCGGGTGTCGAGCAGCAGGTCGGAGGGTCCCTGGACGCGCGTTGGGGTGCGCTTTAGGACGAGGACGCGCGCGCGGCCTATGACGAGGTCGAGCGTGTTGTCCGGGTCGATGGTCTGCTGAACGAGCCTGTCGTACTTGCTCAGGGTCTCGATGCTGGGGGTCGGAGACGCCCCAATGACGCTGACGCTGGTGTCGAGCATGGGGAGGCGTTTTTCCCTGCCCGGGCCGAAGAGCGTTTCATTCTTGGCGCCACCGGAGCCGGAATCCTGGGCCGATGCGGCGCCGCCGACGGCCAGGAAGGCGGCCGCGGCGAGGACGGAAAGGGAGCGCATCATCCGCTTGGTGGGGTCATTCGGCGTCCAATTCACGGAGCGAACCTCACGTAGGAAAGTCGCACAATGTCCACTGCCCATGGCTGTTTTGGCCGGGCTGTGGCCTAGCTACACAAAAAACGCAGAGACTCCGGCAAGCGCGGGCTCTTTGGGACCGAACTCGCCAACTGCACCACGTTGCCGGGTTCGGCGCTAGCCGATTCTGCGGGTAATTCCAGCACGGCGAAGGTTCCTGGCGGGGCGCTGAGCACCTTCCAGGGTTTCAGGGACCTGTGGACGAGGAGGACGTTGCCTCGTTCGTCCAGCATCACCACGTCGATGGGAAAACGCATCCACATCGTGTGGATCGAACCGCACGGCACGAGCAGGAGCCCGTGCCCCGGTTCCAATCTACGGCGGAACTGCAGACCCTTGAACCGGTCCCAAAACGACTCGGCGATCTCCAGGTTGGCTGCCAGGAGGTCTCCGGTCGTCTTGTTGAGCAGTGTCCAGCCGGTCATGATCCTTAGATTCCCACGCCTTTCATCCCGGAGACGACGTTCTGGATGAGCGTCATCGTTTCATACATCGTCGGGCCGAGGGCCGCGACGAAGAGTCCGGGGAGCAGGGTGACGACCATCGGGAAGACGCGCTTGATGGCCTGGGACATGGCGAACTCCATGGCGCGCTCGCGGCGGCGTTCACGGAGGTCGTCCGATTGGCGCCGCAGCACGTCCGTGACGCTCGCGCCGATCTGTTCGCTCTGCACGATGGCGGAGACGCAGACGGTGAGGGTCGAGACGTCCACGCGCCGCGCGAGGCGGCGGAGGCACTGGACCCGCGGGCGGCCCGACATCGAGTCCGCACGGAAGGTCCGGAGTTCCTGGGCAAGGGGCCGCTTCGAGGGGAAGGAGACGAGCACGCGCTCCATCGCCGCGTCGAACGAGAGGCCGGACTCACAAAGCGTCGCGAGCATCTCGAGGGTGACCGGGAGGTCCGCCTCGATGCTCATGACGCGGTCCTTGCGGGTCGAGCGGACCCACAGGGCGGGAAGGCAGGGGAACAGGAAGAGGATGACCCATGGGAGGATCTCCACGACGGGCATGAAGACGGTGCCGAGTCCGCCGGGCCAGTTGGCCAGCTTGCGGACCATGACCGCCTGGTATCCCTCTCCGCGGATGAGCTGGAAGAGGATCAGGCCGACCACCGTGAAGAGCAGCGTGTAGACGATGAAGAGGCCCGGGGAGAACGGCGCGCGGTAGCCGGCGAGGTAGAGCCAGCGCTTGAGGGGGTCGGGCTCGTCGCCCGGGTCGGTCTCGGCGGCGATCGCGTATTCGTTCTCGCCGTTCATGTCGAGACGGCGGGCGAGGCGGCGCCCCTGCAGCACCTGGCCGATGATGATCACGAAGGCCAGGGCCGTGAGGACCCAGAATGCGATGATGAGGGCTATGCTCATGGGTTGGCTTCCCTCAGATCCGGATTCGGCTCATGGCGGACTGCCACCAGATGCCGAGAGCCTGGAGTAGGATGGAGAAGACGATAAGGTGCTGTCCGAAGTCGCTGGCGACGAACATGCGGACGCGCGCCTCGTTGTAGCGGTATACGATGTAGAAGAGGACGTAGGTGAGGATGATCACGGCGAGCGTGGTCAGCCTGACCTGGATCGTGACCGTGCTGAGGCGGCGCGCCACCTCTATTCGGTCACGGATCGCGCGGCCGATGGTCGCGAGCGAGGACGTGAGGTTTCCGCCGACCTCCCACTGCACGGAGAGGACGGTGGAGAAGAGTCGGAATGCGTCGAGGGGGATGCGCTGGACGAGCTGGCGGATGGCGATGTGCGGGTCGTCGCCGAGCTTGATGCGGTTGAGCATGTCCTCGACGGGTGCCTTGAGCGGGTCGCGGAGCTCGCGTGCTGCGTTCGTCATTGCAGCGGAGACGCTCGCGCCGGCGCGGAGGCCGCCGACCAGGAGGTCGATGAGCTCTGCGAGCTGGTTCTCGTACTTCAGGGCGGTGTGTTCCGCGGCCTGCATCTCGATCTGCCCAAGGAGGAGCGCGGCGATGAGGCCAAACGCGCAGGAGAACATCCAGGACAGCCCGTAGAAGTAGTGCGAGACGATGAGGACCAGTATGCCGCCGAGCGCGCAGAACTCCACGTACCTGTGGATGATCGGGTCGACCGGCTTGGGTTCCTTCTCGGTCCGCTCCGCCAGCCCGTTGAGCGGGACCAGGCGGTCGAGTGCGGCCATGCGGACCCGCCACACGTGGACGACATACGCCACGGTCGCGAAGAACATCGTCATGACCAGGAGTATTGCGGCGACGTTCATGGGGTGGGGGCCTTGGTGAAGATCGCTGGTGACGACAGGAGCTGCCGGGCCACCAGGTCGTCATACATCCTTGGAATGCTTCCGGTAGCCGCGAAGATGCCATCCACGCGGCGTCCCTTGGTGCCACGACGCTCGAATCGGTAGATTTCCTGAGTGATGGGGCTGGCGTCCTCAATCCCAATCATTTCCGTAATGCTCTCCACCCGCCGAATTCCGTCCTCGAACCGGCGAACATGCACGATAACCTGAAGCGCGGACGCAATCTGTTCCCTGATGGCACGGGAGGGCAAGTCCGCTCCTGCAAGGAGCACCATGGTTTCGAGGCGCCGAAGAGCGTCAACAGGGCTGTTGGCGTGGACGGTGGTCAGCGATCCGTCGTGGCCGGTGTTCATGGCCTGAA
>CAZUCD010000049.1:0-23885 GCA_964618855.1 uncultured Candidatus Sumerlaeota bacterium | reverse complement strand
CGCAGGTTCCCCTCCACCATCGCCTCCACAGTGAACCGCTCCCGCACCACCTCGCGACCGCGCTCGATGAATCGCGCGCGCGCCGCGTCGTCCTGCCAGACCCGCTCGATCGCGTCCGCGAGCGCCGCAGCATCACCGACGGGCACCAAGAGCCCGTTCTCACCGTCCTTCACGATGTCCACCATGCCCCCTGCCGCAGTCACCACGCACGGGACCCCGGCTGCCTGTGCATCGAGGAGCGACGTGCACAGCCCCTCCTCGCGGCTCGGCATCACGAACAGGTCGAGCGCCGCAAGCACATCGGCAATGTCGTTCCGCCATCCAGCCTCGTGGAACAGCCCCGGGCGCGCCCTGACGAGGCTTCGCCACTCCGCCGTTTCCGCGACCTCCCCGGACCCGATGAACACGATGCGCAGGCCGGGCAGCCTCCCCTCCAGCAGCACTCCCGCCCGCGCCAGCAGCAGCGGGTCCTTGTGGGCGACGAGCGCCCCGACAAAGCCCACCACCGGCCCCTCGCGCCCGCCGAGGAACTCCCTCCTCAGCGCCTCGCGCCTTCCCCCCTCGACCCTCGTGGGGTCGATCCCGCTCGGCACCAGCGCGATCCGGTCCCCCGGCACCCCCGAATCCATCAGGACGCCGCGGATCGCGTTCGAAATCGCGATGTAGCGTGTCCCGGCGTGCCGGTAACGCGAGAGCGAGAAGGGATTGCGGCGGATCGCGAAGTCCACGCGCCGCGTCACCACGATGCGGCGGGACCGGCCAAAGACACCGTGCGCGATGGCGTGCGCGTTTGCGGAGTGTGCATGGACAAGCTCGGCCCCAAGGCGGTCCGCTGCCCGGCGCAGGACGCCCCCGACGCGCGGGTCCCACCAGCCCAGTCCGCCGTATCGCGCGACCTCGATCCCCGCGCCCGCCGCCCGCGTGCCCAACTCGCTTCTCAGCGGCGTGGCGAGCACCTGCGAGTGCCCGCGCGCGGCCAATCCCGCCATCAGCGAGAACGCCTGCTGCTGCCCCCCGCGCCAGCCCTGCTCGGAATCAATGTGGAGTATGCGCATGGAGTGAGTCGGAGACCAGGGATCAGGGGCCCAGGATCTGGGGCCGGAGGTCGGGGGCCAGGGATCGGTTATCAGCCACGTGAACTGCCCACCCGGACTTCATGATCCGGCCCCCGTCCCCAGGTCCCCGACCCCTGAACCTCGGTCCCCAGCCTCCGGCCCCTGCCTATCACTCAAACACGCGCTTCCTGCGTGCCTTGGCGGCGGCCTTTTTCGCCAGTTCCTCCATGATGCGGAACTGCGAATCAAAGTAGTCCCGGTCCTTGCCTCGCCAGCTCCAGATCAACTGGCCCGTGTCCGTCTCCCACAGGTCGATCTCGACCTCGGCGCGGCTGCTCCAGAAGGACGTCACACCATGCTGCACGGTCGCCGACTGCGGCACGCGCGGCACGAGCACATAGTCCACGCCGAGCGAGCGGCCGTAGTCATAGGGGCTCTGCAGCGCAAGGAGCTCCGTGCGGTCCTCCGGCGTCAGCTTGGGGTACTCCTTGCGGATCAGGCGCTCCTTGGAGGCGATGTAGGTGATCAGGTCCATGCGGGAGTAGACCTCGACGCCCGGGATCTTCCCGAACTCCCGTGCGAGCGCCTCGCTCGCGAGCACCCCGGCGTTGTTCGACTGCAGGACGTCGCGCTGGTTGAACCACCAGCCTTCCTCCGTGAGTTCGTCCCCCTTGGCGACCTCGAACATCGTGTAGCCGTCGAGGACGGCGAGCTTCACCGTGCGCGGCACCGGCCGTGTGCGGGCGCATCCCGCCGCGAGCAGCAGGAGCACGAGCGCGAGGGTGGAGAGCCTGCTCACTTGCGCGTCTTGCGCCCCTTCGAGGCTGCACGCGAGCCCTTCGAGAAGGCGTCGGGGTTCAGCCCCTTCAGGTCCGGATGCACGAAGAGCCCGTCCTTGCGGATCAGCTTGCCGTCGAACAGGATCTCGCCCCCGCCGAAGTCGGGGCGCTGGATGCACACCATGTCCCAGTGCACCCCCGAGCGGTTGCCGTTCTCCGTCTCCTCGTAGCATTGCCCGAGCGCCATGTGGAAGCTGCCGCAGATCTTCTCGTCGAAGAGGATGTCCCGCATCGCGTGCGTCACGAGCGGATTGTACCCGATCGCGAACTCGCCGACGTACCGCGCGCCCGCGTCCTGGTCCAGGATCGCGTTCAGCGCCCTCGTCTTCTTGGCGTCGCCGCTCTTGGCCTCGACAACGCGCCCCTTCTCGAAGCGCAGGGATATCGTGTCGAATCCCTCGCCCTGGTAGATCGTCGGCGCATTGAAGGTCACCATGCCCTCGACGCTGTCCTTCACCGGCGCCGTGAAGCACTCCCCGTCGGGGATGTTGTTTTCCCCGCAGCACGCCACGGACTTGATCCCCGCGATGGACATGCGCAGGTCCGTGCCCGGCCCCTTGATCTCCACCTTCTTCGTCTTGTTCATCAGCTTTACCATCGGCTTGGACGCGCGCGCCATGTGCCCGTAGTCCACGCAGCACACGTTGTAGTAGAACTGCGCGAAGGTCTCGCGCGACTTCTGCGCAAGCTGGGCCATCGAGCTGTTCGGGTACCGCAGCACCACCCACTTCGTGTGCTTCACCCGCTGCTCCAGCATCACCGGCTTGCCGTAGTGGTCGTTGTACCACTTCATCTGCCGCGCCGGGATCCCGGAGTACTCGAACGCGTTGTCGGATCCCCGGATGCCGATGTAGCACTTTGTGAGCTTCATCGCCTCCAGCTCGAAGGCGCCCATCCCCTTGAACACGTCCTCGCCCGCGTTCATGATGATGTCGCGCGTCAGGCTCGGGTCGTCGAGCTTGACGAAGGGCACCGCCCCGCGCTTGGCCGTCTCGCGCGCGAGGATCGCGCAGAGGCCGATCGTGTCCAGCCCCACGCCGTGGATCATCACCACTTCGCCCTTCTTCGCGCGGACGGAGTGGTCGAGCAGGATTTCGGCGAGCTTCTCGTCGCGCGGATCGGTCGGACCGTACATGGCCGTGGGTGTCCTTTGATGGTCTGTTGGCGCGCCCATCGCGCGCGATGCCCCCGCGCGGGGCAAGCGCAAGGCAGGGGGCGGGCCCCTTTCGGATTCCACTCGGGCCCCACCGACGGGGGGACGTAGCCGCTTGCGGGCCCGGCCCGCCTCGCCCAAGGTTCACGCGCCATGAGCGAACCCAACGATCCCCCGAGGGCCACGCCGCAGGCCTCCGTCTCGTGCCTGCGGGCAGAGTTCCGCACCTCCGTCTCGAAATGGACGGGCAAGGGCGTCGAGCCCCTTCCGCAGGTCTGCTTCTGCGGGCGCAGCAACGTCGGCAAGAGCTCACTCCTGAACGCGCTCGCCGGGCAGCGCCAACTCGCGCGTGCCTCCTCCACCCCCGGCCGCACGCAGTCCATCAACGTCTTCGGCGTCACCCTGCGCTCCGGCCCCTCGGAGCGCCGCGTCAACTTCGTGGACCTCCCCGGCTACGGCTTCGCGCAGGCGCCCGAGTCCGTCCGCAAGGCGTGGCGGCCCATGATGCAGTCCTACTTCCGCGACAACGACCTCCTGCGCGTCGCCGTCGTCCTTCTGGACATCCGCCGCGACCCGAGCGACGGCGACTTCGAGCTCCTCCAAATGCTGGAGGAACGCGAGATTCCCGCCCTCCCGGTCGTCACCAAGATCGACAAGGTCACGCGCGGCGCGCGCGGTGGAGAGCTCAAGCGCATTGCAGGGGTCCTGGAACTCGAGGACTGGCGCGACCTGCGTCCGTGCAGCGCCGAGACGAGGGACGGCATCCGCGAACTCCTCGCGGACATCTGGCAGGCCACCACCTGATCCCATGCCGCCGATCCCCCGTCCTTCCCTTGCGCGCAAACAAAGCCCGGGCGACCCTCGTCTGTTGAACAATCCGCCCATTGACCGGCCCCTCATCGCATGAAGAAGAAGGAACAACGCCTGTGGACCATCATCGCCTGCGTGGCCGCGGTGCTGCTCGTCCTGCTGATCGCCCCCTTCGCAAGGCGCTCATCGAGCTCCGTTGAGAAGGAAGTCGCCTCGGCGACCTCCGCGGCGGGCAGCGGTCCCGGCGGGCGCGCCGGCCGCGGCGGGAGTGGTTCCTCCGAATCAGGCACGGACGGCTCCGGCAGGAACACCCGCAATGGCGCGGATGGCGCCAGTGGCACCGCCGCATCGGGTGCCGCGCCTTCGAAGTCCGATGGGGTGACCTCCGGCTCCCTCGCCGGGGGAACAGCAGGCGCAGGCGGCGCCCTCGCCTCCGGAAAAGTCGGCGCCGACGGCAACCCGGCAGGCGGTGACGGCACCGGCAAGGACGGCTCGGGTACCCGCGGCACGAAGGGCGACGGCAAGGACGGATCCGCGAAGGACCGCGACGGAAAGGACGCCGACGACGATTCCGACGGCGTCGCGACCGTCGGCGGGCGCGTGCGCCGGGGTGAGGAACCCGTGCCGACCGCGCGTCTCTCGCTCACCTCGGAGTCCGACGCCTCACTCACCTTTGCCGACTGCGACGCCGGCGGCACCTACTTCTTCTCCGATGTCCAGCCAGGCCGGTACACCATCACCCTCGTGTCCCCCGCATCCACCTCGCCCAGGCGGGCCGTCGAGCTCGCCGGGGGTGAGCAACGCCTGGGCGAGGACTTCAACCTGCCGCCGACGCAATCGCTGACAGGCCGTGTCGCCAGCAGCACGGACGGCTCCGCCGTTCCCAACGCGCGCATCACCATGTTCTCCGGGCGCGAGATGATCGGCTCGGTCACCGGCGCGCAGGACGGCTCCTTCGAGCTCATGCCTCTGGATCCCGGCGGCTACATCGCGAAGGTGGCCGCCGACGAGTTCCAGCCCGGTGAGTTTGGCGTCGAGATCACACCCGGCAACCAGACGCCTCTCCTCTTCAAGCTCGACCCCTCGCGCGCGGTGTTCGGACGCGTCACGCTGGAGGACGGAACCCCGGCCGGAGGGGCCACGGTGTCCCTCTTCGGCGCGGGGAGTGCCTTCTCCGATCCGTGGGCCGCCGCGGGAAACTTCCTGTGCGACGGCGACGGCAACTTCCGCATGTCCTCGATTCCGGGGGGCGTCACGGGCGCCTTCAGGGTCGGCGCCATCCGGAAGGAGTCCGTGCCCGCATTCAGCGCCGCGCTCGAGTCCGAGGCCGACGCGACCTTCGACAATCCCGTGCATGTCGTCCTCCCCTCGGGCGTCCGCATCACCGGGCGCGTCGTGGACAAGGACGCCAAGGGCATCCCCGGTGCCACCATCCAGGTCATCGACGGATTCCCCACCACCGCACCCATCTTCCAGAGGCTCGGGCGGCCCTTTCCATCCGCCGCGGCGGATGACGCGGGGAACTTCACCGTCACCGCCGTCGAGCCGGGCGAGACAAAGCTGCGCATCTCCGCCACGGGCTACACCTCCGTCGACAGGACCATCCAGGCGAGCGCCAATCCGTCGTCGCTGGGCGACGTCAAGCTCGCGTCCCTCGACGACCCTGAGGCTGGCCGCCTCGCCGGAATCCTCCTCACGGAGTCGGGGGAGCCTGTCGTCGGTGCCGACGTCTACGTGAAGTGCCTCGACTGCGCCGATGGCGGCGGCAACGGCTACATGCGCACCGACGGCACGGGCAACTTCGTCTTCGAGGAAATGCCCGACGGCACCTACAGCATCGTCGTCGCGGGCTCCATCATGCGTCAGGGGGTCTTCATCCCGCTCGGGCAGACCTACGCCGGGGCCCGCCCGGGGGAGGCCGCCAGCGTCCTGCTCTTCGACCATGGCCAATCGATCCGCGCCAAGGTCATCGCCGAATCCGGCGAGCCCGCGACGCGCGTCCGCGTCGGCGTCTCCGTGGAGTCCAACCTCCCCGGCGGCGCCATGGGCGTGCAGAACAAGTGGGAGATGCGCTACGATACGGAAGTCCAGCTAACCGGCGGGGAACTCGTGGTCGGCAACCTCCTGCACGGCACGGCCTCGCTGACCATCAGCATCCCCGGCGGGGGATCTAAGGAGCTGACCGGCGTCGGCGTGACCGCGGGTGGACAAACAGACCTCGGCGAGATTCGCATCGGCGCCGGGGCCACCCTCGCCGGGCGCGCCGTCGCCGCGGAATCCTCGCAGGGACTGGCGGGCGTTGTCGTCAAAGCCCACCCACCCGCCGGCTCCCCCCCGTCGCACCCGCTCAACGCGCTCCCGGTCACGACGATCACTACGGGCGACGGAGCCTTCAGCCTCACCGGACTGCCGGCCGTGCAGACCGCCGACCTTTCCCTCGCCCTCGATGGCCGTGTGACCACGTGGGCGCGCAACGTCGTGATCCCCTCCGGGGGGAGCGGGGACGCCGGTGTCATCTCCATGCCCCAGGCAGGGACCCTCCGCGGCCTCGTGCAGGGCCCCAGTGGCGCGGGCGTCTCGGGCATCCTCGTGCGGATCGGCGACATCGTCGTGTTCACCGACGGCGGAGGGAACTACCTCTCAAGCGTCGTCCCGCCGGGAGTCGCCAGCGTCAACTTCCAGGACCGCACGGGGGTCCTCGGCACCATCGACGACACCGCCGTGATCAATCCGGGGGAGACCACGACCCTCAACGTCACGATGAAGCCCAAGGACGTTGAATAGTCCCGCCCCCGGGGCGTAACAGGGGGGGACACAACGCTTCCCCTTGGCCCACGCGGCCCCAAAACCACCACATCCCCCATCCCCCAGGACCTCCAAGCCATTGGCCCCCGTCCTATCCGTCAGCAACCTCTGGAAGCGCTACGGCCAGCTCGCCGCCGTCGCGGGTGTCTCCTTTGAAGTCCAGGCGGGCACCATGGTCGGGCTCCTGGGCCACAACGGCGCGGGCAAGACCACGTCCATCCGCATCATCCTCGACATCATCAAGGCTGACTCTGGAACCGTCCAACTGTTCGGCAAACCCTTTGCGGCCCCCGCCCGCGACCTCATCGGCTACCTGCCCGAGGAACGCGGACTCTACGGCCAAATGAAGGTCGCCGACTTCCTCCTGTTCATGGGCGTCCTGCGCAAGATGAAGGCTGGCGACGCCAAGCGCGTCGCCGCGCAGTGGCTCGACCGCCTCGAACTCGCCGACCGCGCGAACTCCCTCGTTGCCGACCTCTCCAAGGGCAACCAGCAGAAGATCCAGCTCATCGCCACCCTCATACACGACCCGCCGCTCCTCATTCTTGACGAGCCTTTCAGCGGCCTGGACCCCGTCAACCGCCACATCTTCGAGCAGATCGTCCTCGAGAAACGCCGTGAAGGCCGGGCCGTCATCTTCTCCACCCACGTCCTCGAACAGGCGGAGCGCCTCCTCGACGAGGTGATCATGCTGCGCAAGGGCGAGGCGGTCGTGCAGGGCACCATGACCGCGGTGCGCCAGGACTTCGGCCGGGGCTGGCTTGAGGTCCGCGGCAAGGGGGTGTCCGAGGCCATCGCCGGCTGCCCGCACACCCGCATCATCCGCACCTCATCGGACGGTACCGTCCGATGCCACCTCGAGGAACGCGAGAACCTGCACAACGTCCTCCAGCACCTCGTCGCCGCGGGGGCATGGGTCGAACGCTTCGAGTTGGTCGATCCCTCCCTCAACGACATCTTCCTCGAGAAGGTCGGGGGCATCCAGATGGACAGCGAAATGGCCGGCTCCATCCCGGCGGAAGCCGGGGCGTGACGCGTGGAGCAGCCGGGGGAAGCAGGCCGCGCAGGCGATCGGGACGCGGAGGGGGATCCAACTGCTGCAAGCGGAGACGCGGGGGTCGCCGGAGTCACGGCCCGCAAGAAGGTCCACGGGGTCCTGATTCTCCTGTCCCTTTGGATTGCATGCTTCGTGCTCCTGCTCCCATTCAGGAACGCACTGATCGACGATGCCTACATCACCATGGGTTATGCCAGAAATCTCGTGGAGGGAAATGGATGGGGACTTGTCGCAGGCATCCCTGCAAACTCGGCAACCTCGCCATTGGGTGTCATCGCCCTGGCAACTTCATTCGCCGTGGTGCCCGGCGAGACGGGGGTCATTCTCCTGTCAGCACTCGAGTGCGCGGTCTCGATCCTCGCCCTGGCGCGACTGTCCCGGCACCTCTTTGGCAGTTTCTTCCTGCCACTCGTTGCCGGCCCCGTTCTTCTCCTGAATCCGATCATGCTATCCTCGATTGGGATGGAGTCGCACCTGGCACTCGCCCTCGTCCTGTGGATGTTGGTCCATTGCACGGCAGGGAGGTGGATCGCAGCGGGCATCTTCCTGGGTCTCCTTTGCCTCGCCCGCCCAGACAACATCCTGTGGCTGCCCATACTGCCCATGATATTCGGAAGCATCGCGAACTGCGCACGAGCAGGCCTCGCTGCGCTTCCTGTCGGGGCACCGTGGCTCATGTGGTCCATGCACAAGTTTGGCGCACTCGTTCCGGACACCCTGTTCATCAAGCAGCAGCAGGATTGGGGACCCTGGACCTACCACAGGGGGTTCGGGCTGCTCATGGAGTTGCACCCGTTGGAGACGGTCACGGCGTTGGCCCCCTTGGGGCTGACCGTGTTGATGCCAGCCGTCCGGCAGTACCACTTGTGGCGCTGGGTTCTTGGCATGATGGCATTCGGTGCCCTCCACTTCGCCGTATACTCACTGCTCGGCGTGCCTCCGTACCATTGGTACCTGCTGCCGACGATTCTGTCATGGGGCTTGGCCGGTTCCCTGGCAGCCGCGTCCTTCGTCGCCAATGCGAGGCGGCCCGGCGTCTGGCGGGGAGTAGTCCTCACGTTCGTGGCGGCCTACATTGCCGTCTGCGCCGTGGAGGCGGCCCGCTTTCGCGAAGGTTGGCAGGTGACCCAATCCCCGATGCACGGCAATTGGGCCACACCCAAGGAGTACAGGCAAATCGGCAAGGAATTGGCCAGCCTCGTGCGGGAGAAGGAGACTGTCATGATGGAGGCCGAAATCGGCACTCTGGCGTGGACTTCAAGACGTGCCCTGCTGGACGAGTTCAGCTCGCGCAGGAAATTCATGAAGATCGCCATGCGCGGGGCCGAAGGGAGCGGGTTGAAGGCTGCCTACCTGCGGATGCAGGTGAGGCACGCCCCTCCGGCGGCCGACGGCGATCTGCCGACATGGCTCCTCACGCAGGGCGCCGAGAGATCGCCTGGTCCCGGGACCGTTCTGGTCCGCGAGTGGCCCATCACCAACCCCAAGCTGGGATACCGCAGTAGCTTGAAGCTCTTCCGGCTTCGCCAGACCGACTAGATGGATTGCCGGAAGTCCCGTCGCCCCCCGCGCCAACGAATGCGCGAATCCCCAGGCCCAGTCTGCCGAATCGATTGCGACTTCGCGCTGGGCAACCGCTCCAAAGTCACCCGCCGGCTGATTCCAGGAGTCGTCGGATCCCAACAAGGAAATCCGCACACATCGTGAACAAGGCACTCACCGTCATCCTGCGCGAATACCTCGTCGTGGTGAAGAAGAAGACCTTCATCGTGATGACGCTCCTCACGCCGGCGCTGTTCATCGGCATCATCGTGCTGCAGGCATGGCTGGCCGGCCGCGACGAGAAGAAGACCTTTGCCATCGTGGACCGCACGGGGCTCGACATCCCCCTCGCGCTCGCGATCAAGCGCAACAATCCCGTCGAGCTCATCAAGGGGCGCAGCCCCTACATCTTCCAGCGCATCGACGACACCCCCGAGTCGATCGAGAAGACCCTCGCGCAGATTCGCGACAAGAAGGGCGACCTCGCCGCCCTCATTATCGTCCCCAAGGGCGCCTACGATGGCGCCAAGATCGAGTACCACGCAAAAACCATCACCGACCACCAGACACAGGGCTGGCTCACCCTGGCCCTCCAGGAGGTCCTCATCGAGCGCCGCCTCCAGGCGCGCAAGATGAAGCGCCCCGAGATTCGCACCATCCTCCGCGACGTCGAACTAGACCTCATCGACGTCACCGGAAAGAAGGAGGGAGAGCTCCAGCGCACCATCATCGGCTACGGCAGCTTCCTCATGCTCTACATGATGATCTCGATCTACGGGTCGATGATCATGAACGGCTTCATCGAGGACAAGAGCTCGCGCGTGATGGAGGTCATGCTGAGCAGCGCCTCCGCCAGGCAACTGCTCCTCGGCAAGGTGATCGGCATCGGCCTCACCTCCCTCACACAGCTTGCCATCTGGGTCGCCCTCCTCATCGGCGCCGCACAGTTCAAGCCCGCGTGGTTCTTCATCCTCACGACGGCGCCGAAGTCCGCCTTCGCCTTCACGCTCGTCTACTTCATGCTCGGGTACGCGGTCTACGCGCTGATGTTCGCGGCCATCGGCGCGATGGCAACCAACCTGCGCGACGCGCAGCAGCTCTCCCTGCCGATCTTCATGCCCGTGCTCCTCACGATGGCCATGATGCCCGCCGTGCTGCGCGACCCGGACGGCGGCATCGCGCTTGCCCTGTCGCTCATCCCGCTCACATCGCCGATTTCGATGCCCGCGACCATGGGGCTCGCGACCCTGCCCGCCTGGCAGATCGCGGCGAGCATCGTCATCCTGCTCGTCTCAATCCCAATCATCTACCTCGGCGCCGTGAAGCTCTTCCGCATCTCCATCCTCAACCAGGGCAAGGCACCCACGGCGAAGCAGGTGTGGGAGATGCTCCGGTCGCGTGAAGCCTAGCGAACTTCAGAGAAGCGCCCGACGGCCCGATGGGCTGACTTCCCTGCCATCTTTGCGGTCTTTGTGGCGATCAGGGTGTCAGTTGGAAGTGCAAAGGTCACCAGGCATGGGGCGGACGCTGCCCCCCCGCCCCCGGGCCCGCTGACAAATTGACCCGCGCCCCGGCCCACGCCAGCATCCTTCTGTCACTCCAAATCGAGGCGGCCCCCATGGCATCAGGCAAGGTTCTCGGAATCTACGTCACCCCCCAAAAGGGAGCCGCCCTCAGTGCCGTTCAGAGCGCCGAGGTCGTCGCCGGCCGCGGCATCGTCGGCGACCGCAACTACGACGCTACACCCCCGAAGGACCGGCCCGACGAGGGCGGGCGCCAGGTCACCCTCATCGAATCCGAGGCCCATGAGCACATCGAGCGCGAGCATGGCATCCGACTACCCCTCAACGAGTCCCGGCGAAACATCGTGACCAGCGGTGTCGCGCTCAATGACCTGGTCGGGCGTGAGTTCCACGTGGGCGCCGTCCGACTTCGCGGCATCCGCCTCTGCCATCCCTGCGGCTACCTCGAGAAGATGACCCAACCCGGCGTGCGCAAGGCCCTCGAAATGCGAGGCGGGCTCCGCTGTGACGTCATCGAGGGCGGGACGGTCCGCATTGGCGATGCGGTCGAGGCCTAGCAACCCCCGTTCGGCGGGGGAGCGCGTCCTCACCCGCGACGAACTGAACCGCGCGACCCTGGCGCGCCAGATGCTCCTCGCGCGCGAGAAGCTCACCCCCGCAGCGGCAGTCGCACGCCTCGCCGGGATGCAGGCGCAGGAGGCGCGAGCGCCCTACGTCGGGCTCTGGTCCCGGATCCAGTCGTTCCGAGCCGCGGACCTCACCGCCGCGTTCCTGGACCGGACCATCGTCCGCACCGTCGCGATGCGCGCGACGATCCACCTCATGGAGTCGCGCGACTTCCTCTCGCTGCGGGCCGCAATCCAGCCCGTCCTCGATGGCGGCGCGAAGTGGGCCCTCTCCAAGACCGCCGGCGCAGCAGGCGTCCCCGCCATCGTCGCCCATGCGCGCGAGTTCCTCTTGGCCAGCCCCGCCCCCTTCGACGACCTGCGCAGGCACCTCGCGACACTCCACCCCGGCGAGGACCCGCGCATGCTCGCCTATGCCGTCCGCATGCACCTGCCGCTCGTGCAGGTCCCGACGGTGGATGCGGCATGGGGCTACCCCGGCGCCGCCGACTTCGCCCCGGCCGAGAACTGGCTTGGCGGACCCATCGATCCCGAGCCGAAGACCGCGGAACTCGTCCTGCGCTACCTGGCCGCTTTTGGACCCGCCACGGTCGCCGACGTGGCCGCATGGTCCGGCCTGCGCAACATGGGGCCGGTGCTGGAGGAGCTGCGGCCCCGACTCGAGACGTTTCGGAACGACGCCGGGCGGGAGCTTTTCGACCTTCCGGACGCCCCACGGCCCCGTGGCGAAACCCCCGTCCCGGTTCGGTTCATCCCCGACTACGACAACCTGCTGCTCGCCCACGCCGATCGGTCGCGCATCGTGGACGACGAGCACCGTGCCGGACTCGTCACGAAAAACCTCCGCGTCCTCGCGACGTTTCTCGTGGACGGGCGCGTCGCGGGCACCTGGCGGATCGACCGCAAGGGCAAGACGGCTACGCTGGGCATCCAGCCTTTTGGTAAAATCCCCCGCCGCGTCCGAGTCGAGTTGGAAACCGAAGGCGAGGCCCTCCTCGCGGTCACGGACGCCGCGGCAAAGACCCGCGCCATCGAGTTCTCGTAGAACTCGCGCTACAGCCCCAGCTCCGCCCGAAGCGCATCCTCCAGGTCGTTGCTGCAGAACTCGAAGGATGACTCGCTGAGGCGTTTCGGCAGCACGCGCGCACCTTCCAGCAGGAGCCGCTGACCCATCTCGCCGAAGATGGTGCGAACGGCGGCCGCGGGAAGTGGAATGAACGCCGGGCGATGCAGCACGCGCCCGAGCGTCGCGGCGAACTCGCGGTTGCTCACCGGCCTCGGCCCGACCGCATTCACCGGCCCCATCAACCGCGCGTCGAACAGGGCGTGGTGGATCGCACCCACCAGGTCGTTGAGCGTGATCCAGCTCATGAACTGGCGGCCATCGCCGGCGGGACCCCCGACGCCCGAAAGGAATGCGGGCAGCATCTTTGCCAGCGCTCCACCCTTCGCCGACAGCACGATCCCGATCCGGAGGTTCACGACACGAACTCCCGCCGCGCGCGCGGTCGCCGTCGCCCCCTCCCAATCCCGCGCCAAGTCGGGCAGGAAGCCCTCCCCAGCTTCGCTCGTCTCCCACAGGGGCGTGTCCTGCCGGTTGCCGTAGTAGCCGATGCCGCTGGCGGAGATGAACACGCGCGGCGGCTGCTTCAGCCGCGCCAGCGCCGACGAGAGCGCGGTCGTCCCATTCACCCGGCTGAGCCGGATGCGTTCCCGCGTGGTGGCCGTCCAGCGCTCCGCGATCGACTCGCCCGAGAGGTTCACGACCGCGTCGAACCCCTCCAGCCGTGTCGCGTCGACCCGGCCCTCCATCGGGTTCCAGAAAATCCCGGCCCCCGTGTCCGCCTCGTCGCGCGATCTCACGAGCCTCTCGACCGTGTGACCTCCCCCCCTGAGGAAGGCGACAAGCGCCGAGCCCACAAGTCCGCCGGCGCCCCCCACCAGCACCTTCAGCCGCGGCTGCTGCCTGCGCGCAAAGTGACGCACGCAGTCCTCCCGCGTTCTTCTGTGCCGGAATCGGAAGAGCCTCTCAAGCTGGCGCCGCACATACCATCCCCCCGCAATCCCACCCAATGGCGCGGCCGGCAGGTCGTACGCGATCGAGTCGTGGACCTCACTCGTCGAGTCCGTGATCCGGCGGAACCTGTGCGTGTGCTTCCAGGCGTCGAACGGTCCGTGCACCTGCTCGTCCACGAACTGCTCGTTCTCGACGTAGTCCCCGAGGCTCGCCTCCCAGCGTGTCTCGAATGGCCCCTTGTCGATGTCGAACACCACGGTCCCGTCACGCAGGGATCCGCTCTCGCGCACGACGCGGACCCCGACCCACGGGGGGGACAGGCGCTCGAATGCGCCGGGGCGCTCGTGCCACGCGAAGAGGTCCTCCACGGGCACGGGGATCACGCTTCGGAAGTCTGCGACGGCCATGGCGCGGGGTCGGTTCGCCTCGGCGGGGTCGGGTGGGCAAGACGCGCCTCACCGTGACCGGCCACCGCCGCACGGGACAAGTTGGAACGGCGCCTCAGTCGTAGGCGTCGAACCCAACCACGGAAGACCCGGGACCCTGGAGTTCATAGGCGCCGATGTCGGCCTGCGCCCCTCCACGCTGCACCTGCCCGATCGAAACTCGTGGGAAGCCGCGTTGGTCGGTCGTCGCCGTCCCGAGGGCGATGAAGGAGTCGGTCCCTGAATTGACTCCCAAGCTGCCGGGGAGCAGGGCGTGAGTCCTTGTGGGTCCGCCATTCTCCGCGAGGGATCCCAACGTGGCGTTCGTGCCGAGAATGTTCCCGGTCGGCGTGTTCCCCGGGGAGGTCGTGTCCAGCTCACCACCGAATGCAAAGAAGCTCGCCAGGACGAAGCCGAGTCCGTTCACGCGCCCGGCGATGTCCTCGGACGATGTCCCCGCGATGTTGCCGGAGAGTATCGTGTTGCGCACCAACGGGCCTCCAGGCACCGCGACGATCGTCGTGGCAATGCCGCCTCCCGAGTTCGCGAGGGGGCAGACGTTCTCCGTCACCGTGCAGGAATCCACCGTCAGTCCCGGTCCCCCGTATATGCCACCTCCGGTGCCGCCCGTGGAGCCCGCCGTGTTGCCGCTGATCGTGGACATCAGGATCGAGATGGCATGGTCGGAGCCGCTCCCCGCGTAGACGCCGCCACCCATGCCCACGCCATGCGTGCCGACAGGAGCCAGCCCCTCGGTCGCCCGGTTGCCGGAGATGGTGCTGTTCCGGATTTCGACCACGGCACCCGGCTCCGCGTGGACTCCACCCCCCGTCCCATTGCCTCCCTGCCCTGGGCCCCCCGATGCGCCGCCCCCCTGCACCTCGTTGCCGGAAATCGTCGAGTTCAGGATCGTCAGCGTGGAGGTGGGCCCCGAGTAGATCCCCCCGCCCCGCGCGAGGCCGCCCGTCGGGTTGCCCGTGCCACCAAACGCGACGTTGTTGGCGACGGTGCAGTTAATGATCGTCAGGACGCCCGAGTTGGCAATCCCACCCCCTTGGGACGTGTTTCCCGTCGCCTGGGTGCCGACATTGAGCACACGGTTGCCGGACACCGTCACGTTCTCCAGCGTCAGCGTCCCGCCATTGTGGATTCCCCCGCTGAAGGCGGTGCCGGGACCCACGACTTCGCACACGCCATTCCTCGCCGTCAGGTCTCGTATCGTCACGTTGGCCCCTGCGGGCACTCCAAAGATGCGCCAGTTCACTCCGCTCGACTGCGGGGCGGGTCCCCCCTCGACAACAGTCGTCCCCTGGCCGGCACCCTGCACGAGCACCGTTTCCGTGAAGCCGGGAAGCCCCGACAGCAGGGTGATCGTCCCGGGTCCGATGTTGATCGTGTCGGAACCGGCCGTGGAGTTCACCTGGAGCATCGCCCAGCGCAGTGTCCCCGGTGACCCATCGTCCGCCGTGGAAGTAACGTTGAATGTGTCCGCGCCGGCCTGCGTCGCGACGATGCACGCTGCCGCCGCGCATGCCCTGAATCCCCAGCCAATCGGTCGCTTCGACATGATGGTGATCCTCTCCAAAGTGGGGTCCTCTCCGGAATCCGGCTTCACACTTCACCCTTGCGGGGCACTGCTCGATGGTCAACCTGCGATTTTGCCCCACGCGGGCAGTGGTTGCCCCCCGCGGCGCCCACGGGCCATCTCCTCCCCCGACAAGCACACCACACGCGCAAGGAACCTCCCATGAAGCTCATCGACAACCCCAGCGGCGCACGCTACGGAAAGACACTCGTGGGGGACCATCTGATCGGCGGCAAGCTGGTCGCGCCGGAAGGCGAGTCCCGGTTCAAGTCGCTGAACCCGGCGTTCCAGCCCGACGTCGTGGGCGACTTCCCGGTGGGTTCGGCGGCGACGGTCGAGTCCGCCTGCCGCGCGGCGCGCGCCGCGCTTGACTCGTGGAAGTCCACCCCTGCCCCCGTCCGCGGCCAGATCATCGGCCGCGTCGCCCACATACTCATCGAGCAGAAGGAAATGCTCTCGCGACTCATCACGCGCGAGATCGGCAAGCCCCTGCGCGAGTCCCGAGGCGAGGTCCAGGAGGCCATCGACACCGCCCTGTTCTTCCAGAGCGAGGGGCGCCGCCTCTATGGCCAGACCGTCCCGTCGGAGATGCGCCGCAAGGAGCTCATGACCTACCGAAGGCCCCTCGGCGTCTGCGGCATGATCACCGCCGGCAACTTTCCCTTCGCCGTTCCCTCGTGGAAGATCATCCCTGCCCTCATCTGCGGCAACACCGTCGTCTGGAAGCCGAGCGAGGATGCCCCCGCCGTGGGGTTCTCCTTCGCCAACGTCTTCCGTGAGGCCGGCCTCCCCGACGGCGTCCTCAACGTCGTCTATGGGCCGGGTGCCACGACAGGCCAGGCGCTGGTGGACATGATGGACAAGGGACTCGTGCAGAAGATCAGCTTCACCGGCAGCACCGCCGTGGGGCGCAGGATTGGAGAGGCCGCTGGGCGCAACCTCCAGATTCCGTCCCTTGAACTCGGCGGCAAGAACCCCCTCGTCGTCATGGACGACGCCGACGTCGACGCCGCCGTCACCGCCGCGATCTGGTCCGCCTACGGCACCGGCGGGCAGCGCTGCACCTCCCTCGGCAACCTCATCCTCCACAAGCCCATCGCCGACAAGTTCGTCGAGAAGTTCGTCGCCAAGGCGAAGGCGCTTGTCATCGGCGACCCGAGCCTCCACGAGGACATCACCTACGGCCCCCTGATCGCCGAGCGCTTCCTCACCAACTATCTCGCCCACCACGACGTCGCCGCCAAGTCCCCCACCGCAAAGTGCCTGCTGCGCGGCGAGCGCATCACCGCCGCAAACGCGCCCGCGGGATTCAAGGGGGACGCCGCGAACGGGCTCTACGTCACCCCGTCGCTCTACGACAACGTCGCCATCACCGACGCGATCGCGCAGACGGAGTACTTCGGGCCGACCATCAACATCATCCGCGTCGCGGACTTCGACGAGGCCATGCGGGCGGCCAACGGCACGCCCTACGGCCTCTCATCGGGCATTTTCACCAACAACCCGGTGTACCGACTGCGCTTCAAGAACGAGATCAACGCCGGCATGAGCAGCCTCAACAACTCCACCACGGGCGCGGAGGCCCACCTCCCCTTCGGCGGCTGCGGCTGGTCCGGCAACGGCACGCGCGAGAGCGGCATCTGGGTCATCGACGCCTACACCCGCTGGCACGCCGTCAACGTCGACGACTCCGGCGGCCTGCAACTCGCCCAGATCGAGACCGAGGAAGTCGCCGCCGCCAAGGCCGACGACCTCACCGGCCTTGTCGTCATGGCATAGCCGGCGGCCCGGGGTCGCGAACATGGATCGCGACCCCGGGAGCTACCCGCGCCTCCCCCTGGTCCTCTTCCCCAGCGTCCGCCTCCGCAACTCCCGCAACCTCGCCACAAGGTCCACCACGCGGTAGGGCTTCCGCAGGAACAGCGCGCCCAACTCCGCGAGCACCCCGTCCGACACACGCTCGTCAGCGAATGCGCTCATGATCAGGATGGCCGTGTCGGGGCTCACGCGCGCGACTTCGCGCGCAAGGCTCAACCCGTCCCGTCCCGGCATCTGCAGGTCCGTGACGAGGAAGTGCAACGGCTCCCCGAGTTCACGCGCCAGCGCGAGCGCCTCGTCCCCATCCCCCGCCTCGATCACCTTGAAGCCGAGGGCATGGAAGACCCTGGCCGCCGCGTGCCGCACACCCTCCTCGTCCTCGGCGAGCAGCAGCGTCTCGCCCAGGTGGATCGTCATGCTGCCGAGCGCGGCGGGCACGGCCTCCACGGCGGGCGCCTCTCCGATGATCGGGATCACGAGGCGTACGCGTGTCCCCCGGCCCGGAGTGCTCTCCGCGTGACCCACCCCTCCTGACTCAAGGAGGAACCGCCGTACGAGCGCCAACCCAAGCCCCGATTCGCCGATGCCTTCGCGGGAGCGGTAGAATGGCGTGAACAGGTTCTCCGCCAGGTCCTGCGCCATCCCGTGCCCGGAGTCCGCGACCTCGAGGACGGCGACGCGGGCCGTGGCGAGCGACTCCGCTCCCGGCAGGCTTCGCGCGTCCGCCTCCGCGAGCGTCACGAGCAGCGGCCCGCCGTACGGCATCGCATCCATGGCATTCTCGGCGAGGACTCCCAGCACCTCGGCAAGGGCCTCCGCATTCACCGCCACCTTCACCGGCGCGGCGGGAAGCTGGAACGTGGCCACGATGCCATCACGCCTGGGCATGCGCGTGTCCCGCCACGAGGCGACGGCGCGCACGAGGTCCACGACCGTTGCGGCACCCCCTTCACCGCGCGCAAAGTGCGCGAGCCGCCGGGAGAGTTCCGTGGCGCGGTCGATTGCGCGCGCGATCTCGGCCAGTTCGCGCGCCGCGCGCCCGTCCTCGGGGATCGACCTCCGGGCCAGCTCCACCCCGGACAGCATCGGCGAGAGCGCGTTGTTCAGGTCGTGCGCGATGTGCCTCGCAAGGCGGCCGAGCCCCTCCAGCCGCTCCTCCTGCGCAAGCGCCTCGCGCGCACGCAGCGCCTCCTCCTGCGCGCGCCGCTCGCGCGTCACGTCGCGCTGGATGCCCGCGTGGCCGCGAATCCGGCCACGCGCGTCCCTCAAAGCGAAGAAGTGCCCCTCCACGATCAGCGGTGTGCCATCCACCCGCGTGTCCACGGTCTCCGTGTGGACCGCGCCCTCGTCAAAAATGCGCCGGTAAAGGGCCCGCCGCGCGGGAAGGTCCCCGTCGAAATCCTCCCCCGGGTAGTGGCCCATCGCATCCTCGCGCTTCTGCCCATATGCGCGGAGGAACTCATCGTTGGCCACGGTCAGCCGCTGCCGCGAAAGCACCTGCGAAATCGCCGCCTCCTTGTCCACCTCCTCGCCCCAATCGACGGGATCGTCCACCGTGGCGAAGTAGATTCCCGCGACGTCCTGGCGAAGGAGCAGGCCGAGCAGCTCCTCGCGCTCGCGCATCGCCGTCTCGCCCCGCGCCTTCTCCGAGGCGTCCTCCACCAGCGAGGCGATGCCGATCACGGAACCCGAGTCGTCCAGCAGCTCGATGTTGTGCCAGTCGCACAGAATGACGCGCCCATCTCGGGTCGTGTTGTGGTTGCGGCTGTGGCGGCCGCCGTCGTGCGCAAACAGCGCGCGCACCACCGCCTCGACCTTCATCCGGTCGGGTTCCGGGATCATGAAGTCGAACGAGCGCCCGATCGCCTCCTCCGCCGCGTAGCCAAAGATGCGCGTCGCGCCCGCGCTCCACTCAGCGACCCGCATGCGCTCGTCCCACACGACAAGCCCCATGGGCGAGCGGTCGAGCGCGAGCCGCAGGAACTCCGCGCGCCCACGCAGGGGACTTCCCGAATGTGACGCCGTGTCGGCACCGCGCATCAGGTCCGCCTTGGGTCCCACGGAACAGGAACTCGATGGAGGCCACACTCCGAGATCGTCGTCGCGCGGTCAAAAGCAAAAGTCCCCATCGTCCGAATCACACGTCGTTTCCACTCGAACCTGCGGACGCCAGGGGGAGCGCATGGGCGCTTCCTTTCAGGCCCCCTCCGCTGCAATTCGATGGAAAGTCGAGCGCCCCTCGAAGCCTTCCAAGAGACGCCTCCCCCCTCGACCGCGCAGCCTGGTTCCCCATACTCGAACGGAGCACCATCATGAACGGCTACTTGATCCTGAGCGACCTGCACCTCGGCTGCGGGGACGAACGCGAGGACTTCCTTGCCTGGGGGCCAAAACCTGCAGGCCCGGAGAATCGTGGGGAGGCGATGCGGGCGCTCGCGGCCCGGCTCGCGGGGTTCCTCTCCCGGGAACTCGCCTCCATCCGCAGGCTCGGCGCGGCGCCACATCTCGTGATTGCGGGGGACTTCGCCGACTTATGGCAGGTCCGGGCGCGCGGGGAGCGCGTTTCGAACGCAATCACCCGCACGCTCGCCGCGCACCCGGGTGTCGTCGCGGCGCTGCGCGCCTGGCTCGGCGAAGGGGGAAAGCTCACCATCCTGCTGGGCAACCACGACCACGCCTTGTGCGAGCCTTCCGCCTGGCGAGTGCTCTCCGAGGTCCTCCCGCGACTCAACGAGTCCTCGGGCGGCGCCCCGGCTTGGAGCCTGAAGGACGATCAGGCGGGACTTTGGGTCGTGCACGGGCATAGGTGGGATGCGTGGAACCGCATACGCCGCCGCACGCCCAACGATGCCTGCATCGGCAGGATGATCAATCGCCTCCTGGTCAACAACCTCGAGGGGAGGCTGCCGCTGATCGACAAACTCGACCTGCCGGACATGCTGCTGGAGTTGCGGGACGCCTGGTCGGCAGGACTGCCGGAGATCGCCCCGCAGGACGCCATCGGCGCATTCCTGAGGATCGAGCGCCGCGGAATGCGCTTTGGCGACTGTCTCGCCGGTGCGCTCTCCGCGTCCGGGATGGACCGGACGAGCCTCCTCGCACGGCAGGGGACCGCGTTCCGCGAAGCCGTCCGGCGCGACCTCTCCCGCCTGCTGCGCACCCGCAGCCCGGAACTCCCCCACGTCCTCAGGATCGTCGCCTTTGGCCACACCCACGAATGCGCTCGGGTCGATCACGAGGGCGTCACCTTCCTGAACACCGGCACTTGGCGCCCGCTCGCCAGACGGGTCTCCCCCGGGCGCCACTCGGTGAACCAGCCGCTTCACTTCGCCCGTGTCCTCCCCGGCAGTGCCTCATGGGAGGCCGCAGTCGGCAGCCTCGACTGAGCCGCCCATCAGGGGAGGGGAGTCGAAGGATCAAAAAGTCGAAAGGTCGGAGGGCGGAAACTTGGGGTGCCAAGATTGTGGTTCCCCACGGCGGCGCGAGGGGATTGGCTCAGCATGCCGCCTCATCACCGCGGGACTGTAACGTTCGAAAAACTTGGAGAGCCTCCCATGGAAACCATTCCGTCCTCGGAAGCCGCCGCGCGCGCTCCGCGGTCCGTCCAGCCCCTCGTCGTCGGTTCTCGCGGGGACGCCTTCCCCTCGGACCTTACCGCCGCCCTCGGGGCGGGGGCACGCAGCCCCGTCCACATCGACGCCGACAACTGGATGACCCCATACCTCCTTTCCTTCCGTACCCCGGGGGAGCTTTGGGCCGTCATCCTCCACGCGCCGGAGAGCGGACTCGCCTTCGAGGACGTCGTCCGCTGCGCCCAGTCCATCGACCTCACCCTCCGCCCCTCGAGGCTCGCCGTGATGGCGCCCTTCCTGCGCGAGGGGGAGACCCTTGCCCTGCTCCAGTCGGGCGTCACCACGGTGCTGCCGATCGGCATGCCTGCGGCGGAAGTGGCCGCCGAACTCGCAAGGCCCGTGTCCGAGGCCCACGACATCGTCTCGAATCCCTACCGGTGGCTGCGGACGCTGTCGCGGGCCGCGCATGAGCTCGGCGACACGGGAGAGACGCCCCACCTGCGCAAGCTCCTGCGCCTGTTCTCATCCGAGCTCCACGTGGACCGGTCGTCGATCCTCCTCCTTGATGGGGAAAAGCTCCGCCTCGCCGCCGAGGTCGGCATGCCCCCGGGCCTCAAGGTCGGCGACCTTCTCGACATCAAGCCCGACAGCATCAGCGCATGGGTGATCCGCAACCGCCGCGCACGCCACATCCTCGGGCAGTTGGCCACCTCATCGGAGCAGGCCCGCACCGTGCACAGCGCCGTGAGCGCCCCGCTGACCCATGGCGACCGCGTCCTCGGCGTCGTGAACTTCTCCTCGACCGAGCAGGGCCGCACGCTGACGCCCTCGGACATGGCCGCAGCCGACGTCTTCGCCAGCATGATCGCCGCCTCCCTCGTTCACCGCGAGCTCAGCGCGCGCTCCGTCCAGAACGAGCGCCTCGCCGCCGTGGGCGCCACCATGTCCAGCGTCTCACACTGCATGAAGAACCTCCTGACAATCTTCCGCGGCACCACCGACATTCTCGGCCGCGCCGTTCAGAAGCAGGACCTCGCCGGCGCGGCCGCCGCCAACGAACTGCTCGGCCGGGGCGTCATGCGCCTCGAAAGCACCGTCCTCGACATACTCGACTTCTCAAAGCACAGGGAGCCCGAACTCTCCCCCGTGAACGTGCCCAAGTTCCTCGCGGAACTCTGCGAGTCCTTCTTCACACCCATCATCGCCCGCACGCACGTCCTCGAACTCGAGTGCGAGATCGACGGCGCCCTGATGCTGGACGAGTACCGGTTGTCGCGCGCGCTGATGAACCTGCTTTCGAACGCGGTCGAGGCCACGAAGCAGGGAGGCCGCATCCGCCTGGCAGCGGCCCGGGAGGGCGACTCGGTCGTCTTCGCCGTCGCCGACAGTGGTCCCGGCGTCCCCGACGAAAAGGTGGCGGAGATTTTCAAGCCATTCTACTCGACCAAGGGATCCACCGGGACGGGGCTCGGGCTCGCCATGGTCGCGAAGTTTGCCGACGAGAACCACGGCCGCGTGGACGCCTCGAACGACGAGGAACTCGGCGGACTTTGCGTGGAGATCATCCTTCCGGCGCGGGTCCCCCAGTGAGCAATCCGTCCCCGCGGGCGACCCCCGGCCCCCGCCGCAGGAAGCGGCCCGTGCTCCCCCGCGAGAAGCGTCCCCGCGGCCCCATCGAGTATGTCGCCCTCATGGGAACGACGGCGAGGTACGCCCTCGACGGCGTCGCGCACACGTTCCGCCACCAGCGCAACATGCGCAACTACGCGGCCGCATCGCTCGTCATCTCGGGCGCGGGGGTGTGGCTCGGGCTTGGCGCGGTGGAGTGGGCGGTTCTGGCGGTCGCGTTCGCGATTGTCTTCGCTGCGGAACTGATGAACAGCGCCGTCGAGGCCACCGTGGACCTGGTGACGCAGGAGTGGCACGAACTCGCGAAGATCGCCAAGGATGCGGCCGCCGGCGCCGTGCTCGTGTCTGCCGCCGGCGCGCTGATCGCTTCCCTGTTGATCCTTGGCGCGCGCGCCTTCCGGTAGGTCCGGCCTACAGTTCGTCCGCCATCGTCGCCCCGAGAACTTCCTCGACGTTCGTCAGGCCCTGCACGACTTTGCGAACGCCCGCCATGCGCAGCGTCGTCATGCCCTCGCTCACCGCCATCTGCTTCAGCTTGTTGGTGAGGACGTTCTCCATGATGGCGTTGCGTATGTTGTCCGTGACGGACATCACCTCGTACAGGCCGACGCGCCCCTTGTTCCCGGATCCGCGGCAGACCTCGCACCCCGCGCCCTTGTAGAAAACCGGGTTCTCCTCCTTGATGCCGAGGCTCTTCACAAGGTCCGGGTCCGGCTTGTACTCCGTGCGGCAGTTCTTGCACACGCGCCGCACGAGGCGCTGGGCCTCCACGAGGTTGAGTGCCGCGGTGATGAGGAACCGCTCGATGCCCATGTTGTCGAGGCGCTGGATCGTCGAGGGGGCGTCGTTCGTGTGAAGCGTCGAGAGAACAAGGTGGCCGGTGAGCGCCGCCTTGATGGCGATGCCGCCGGTTTCCAGGTCGCGGATCTCGCCCACCATGATGATGTCCGGGTCCTGGCGCAGGAAGCTCTTCAGCGCCGAGGCGAACGTCAGCCCGATGTCGGGCTTGGCGGGAACCTGGTTGATCCCCTTCAGATTGTATTCGACGGGGTCCTCGCAGGTGCAGATGTTCTTGCGCGGGTCGTTGATCGTGGAGATGGCCGAGTAGAGCGTCGTCGACTTGCCGGAACCCGTGGGCCCCGTGATCAGCGACATGCCCCACGGCAGCCGGATCGCCGCCTCGATGCGCTCCATGTCCACCGGGTCGAACCCAAGGTCGGCGAGATTGAGCATCAGCTTGCCGGAGTCGAGGATACGGATCACGACCTTCTCGCCGTACACGATCGGGCACGTGCTGACGCGGAAGTCGATCGGACGCCCGTTGTACTTGATGCGGAAGCGCCCGTCCTGCGGCAGGCGCCGCTCCGAGATGTCCAGCTCCGACATGATCTTGATGCGCGAGATGATCGCGTTCTGGAATTTCTTCGGC
>CAZUCD010000048.1:0-23934 GCA_964618855.1 uncultured Candidatus Sumerlaeota bacterium | reverse complement strand
GCCCTCGCCGAGGCGCGACGCACCGGTCGTCTCGTCGCCATCCGCACCATCGGCCACCTCGGCGTGGTGGGGGAGTGCAACATCCAGTTCGCCCTGCACCCGACGCGCGAGGACTACCGCGTCATTGAGGTGAACGCACGCCTCTCCCGCAGCTCGGCGCTCGCGTCGAAGGCCACCGGGTACCCCATCGCGTTCGTCGCCACCAAGGTCGTGCTCGGCAGGCACCTGCACGAGATCCCCAACGCCGTCACGCGGACGACGAAGGCCTTCTTCGAGCCCGCGCTCGACTACATCGTCGTCAAGGTGCCGCGCTGGGACCTGAAGAAGTTCCGCAACGTGTCGCGTCGCATCGGCTCCGCGATGAAGTCCGTCGGCGAGGTCATGGCGATCGGCAGGACCTTCGAGGAGGCGATGCAGAAGGCGCTTCGCATGGTGGACGTTGGCGGGCGCGGCCTCGCACGCAACACGAGGTTCGTCTTCCAGAACATCGAGGAGGAGCTGTCGCGGCCTACCGAGGAGCGCATCTTCGCCGTCGTCGAGGCCCTCTACGCGGGGATTCCCGCCGAGCGCATCGCGGAGCTGAGCCACATGGACATGTGGTTCCTGCGCAAGATGGAGCGCGTGATGGACATCGAGCGCGAGCTCCGAGCCTTCCGCGACGGCTCCCACATCCCCCGCGACCTGATGGAAAGGGCAAAGCGCGGGGGCTTCTCCGACGAACAGATCGCCCTCGCCTCCAAGCAGTCCGAGGACTCCGTCCGCGCGCTCCGCCACTCCTTCGGCCTACACCCGAGGCTGCGCCGCATCGACACCGTCGGCGCCGAGTATCCCGCCTCCACCAACTACCTCTACCTCACGTACGACGCCCTGGCCGACGAGATTCCGCCCCCAGACGAGAAGACGGTCCTCATCCTCGGGTCCGGCGTCTACCGCATCGGATGCTCCGTCGAGTTCGACTGGTGCTGCGTGAACACCGGCAGGACGCTGCGGCAGCTTGGCTACAGGACCGTCATGCTCAACTTCAACCCGGAGACGGTCAGCACCGACTACGACGAGTCCGACTATCTGGTCTTCGACGAGATCAGCTTCGAGACGGTCATCGAGCTGTGCGCAAAGTTCCGGCCCGAGGGCGTCGTCGTCTCCATGGGCGGACAGACGCCGAACAACCTTGCGCTGCGGCTGCACCGTGCGGGCATCCGCATCCTGGGCACGGGCGCGGAGAGCATCGACCGGGCTGAGAACCGCCACAAGTTCAGCATGATGCTGGACGACCTCGGCATCGCGCAGCCGGAATGGGCGCAGCTCAACACCCCGTCGGAGGCCATCGCGTTCGCCAACCGCGTCGGGTATCCGGTGCTCGTGCGGCCCTCCTACGTCCTCAGCGGTGCCGCCATGGCCGTGGCCTCGAATGACATCGAGCTCGAGCGCTACCTTGCGCGCGCCGTCGACGTGTCGAAGGAACACCCGGTCGTCCTAAGCAAGTTCTACGAGAACGCCAAGGAGCTGGAGTTCGATGCGGTGGCCCGCGACGGGGAGATCATCGTCCACGCGATCAGCGAGCACGTCGAGAACGCCGGCGTCCACTCGGGCGACGCGACCTTGGTGCTCCCTCCCCAGCGCACCTACCTCGAGACCGTGCGCCAGATTCGACGAGCGTCGGAGGCCATCGCGCGCTCGCTGCGGATTCACGGCCCGTTCAACATCCAATTCATCGCCAAGAACAACGAGGTCCGCGTAATCGAGTGCAACCTCCGCGCATCGCGGAGCTTCCCGTTCGTCTCCAAGGTCCTGCGGCAGAACTTCATCGAGATCGCCACGCGCGTCATGGCGGGGGAGGACGTGCCGCGGCAGGAGTCGCGCATGTTCCACCTCGACTACGTCGGCGTGAAGGCGTCGCAGTTCTCCTTCACCCGCCTCGAGGGCGCGGATCCGACCCTCGGCGTCGAGATGGCCTCGACCGGGGAGGTGGGCTGCCTCGGAGACACCTTCGAGGAGGCGTTCCTCAAGGCGCTCATTTCCGTCGGGTTCCGCTTCCCCGTCCAGAGCATCCTGTGGTCCACGGGAGGCATCGAGTCCAAGGCGGAACTGCTGGAGGGCTGCCGCGCGCTCTCTCGCCTCGGCATCAAGTTCTACGCGACGCCCGGGACGGCGCACTTCATGCGGCAGAACGGGATCGCCGCGGAGATTCTCTTCTGGCCGTCGGAGCACCTGAAGCCGAACTCAATCGACTACATCCGCGAGCGCCGCATCGACCTCGTCGTGAACATCCCCAAGAACACGCAGGAGGACGAACTCGCGAACGACTACGCCATCAGGCGGGCCGCGGTGGACTTTGCCGTGCCGCTGATCACGAACCGCCAGATGGCGATGCGCCTTGCGGAGGCGCTGTCATGGCTGACTCCCGAGGACCTGCAGCCGAAGTCCTGGGACGAGTATCGCTGACGGGGACGCGGAGGCGGTCCAGCCAACCACCTCCGGGGGCCAGCGCACACTCCCCCCCGACGTCCCGGAACCGCAGCGCCGCACCCAGCAGCAGCAGGTCCGAGGCGATCAGCAGCAGCGCGGGCCAGCGGCCGCCGACCACCTCCCCCACGGGCACGAACAGCATCCCCGCGTACCACGCCGCGAAGGCCCACGCCCCCATTTCCAAGTCGCGCCGGAGCAGCGCCAGGCTGCCGAACGCCATGAGCGGGATCACGGATGGCGTGTGGTGGTGCGGCTCCAGGAAGGGGCTCACCAGCCGTGCGAACACCATCGACACCGTCAACGTCGCGAGGAGGCCGGCCCGCTGCCTCCACGCCCAAAGTCCCGAAGCCGCATACGCCGCGCAGACCGCGACAGTCACCGCGGTCGTCACGGGCCCGTCATAGAACCCGGAGGCCGCATGGAACCGGTCGTGGTCGAACAGCGCGGTTGCCATGGCCTGAAGCGACGATGCCGGGTAGCTGTTGCGGTACTTGAAGAACGGGATCCTCTCCGTGTAGAGCAGCCCCTCGTGCGCCAGCAGTCCATGCCCCCAAAGCCACACGGCGTACGTGAGCATTGCTGCGGCGGCACCCGCGGCCACGCGCCAACCAAGGCACAGCACGAGCCCCGGGAGCAGGAACAGCGGCGAGAGCTTGAGCACTCCGCCAACGCCGATCAGCACCCCCGCAATCCAGGCCCCACGTGCCGAGCGCACCAGAAGCACTGGCGACAACAGGCCCACGATCACGAGGTCCGCCTGCCCAAGCCGCCAGCCAAAGACCACGGGGGAGAATCCAAGCCCCACGGCGACGCCGCAAAGGGCCACGCGAGCCCAATCCGTCCGAGTCGATGGTTGCCCGTGCCGGCGCAGCGCCCACGCGACAGCCCCGCAGAGTCCCGCCACCAGGCATGCGAGCAACATCGACTTCCAGAGCCATTCCGCCCCATCCCGGCCGAGGGGAACGTGCGTGCGTGCGAGGAAGTAGGCGAGGGCCTGCGGATACACGTACGCTCTTCGGGGATCGAGCGTGTTGTCGTAAGCGCCGTGCCCCGCCCCGACCCGTTCGCCCGCCTCGTAGAACACGAAGAAGTCGATGGGAGTGCGGTGCTTCCGAATGCCCTCGCTCCAGAACAGGAAGCACGACCACAGGGACGCGGCCACGAGCGCGGGCGTCAGCAGGCGGGCCAGGCGTGAGCGGTTCACGGGGCGCATTGACCGGTGCGGCCCCGGGTGTGGCGATGCCAAACTCCCGGCGCGGAGGAGCCCGGGAGCGCGATATCGAGTTGCCGCACCATCCGCCGCCTGTTCTTCTCCTTCCATCCACCACGCAGCGGAGCAGCGGATGCGCACACACCTCGCCGACCACACAATCCTCGTGCCCTCCAGCGTCGAGGAGGCGCTCCGCCAACAGGCTGACCACGAGCGCCTGATCCCAGTCGCAGGCGGGACCGACGTGCTCGTGTGGATGAACGCCGGGAACCTTCCACCCGTCCCCTACCAGAGCCTGCACCGGTTGGCGCGGGAGTGGCGCTACACGCGGGTCGCCGATGGCGGCGTGCTGCACATCGGTGCGCTCGCAACCTACAGCGACGTCCGGCGCCACGCCCACGTCGCTGCGCACTTCCCGATGCTGGTAGAGTCCGCGCGGGTGACGGGAGCCCTGCAAATCCAGAACCGCGGCACCATCGCCGGCAATATCGCGAACGCATCCCCTGCGGCGGACACGGTTCCCGCGCTCCTGGCCTACGGGGCGGAGTTGCTGCTCGTCAGCACGGCCGGGGAACGGCGTGTCCCGCTCGACGGATTCCACACGGGCTACAAGAAGAACGTCCTGCGCCATGGCGAACTCATCGCGGAGATCATCGTCCCCATGTGCACGGTGCCCGCGGCCCGGCAGCATTACCGCAAGGTCGGCACGCGCGAGGCCCAGGCCATCAGCAAGGTTGTCTTCGCCGGGGTCCGCGACCCCGCCGCGACTCGCATGGCATGGGGATCCGTCGCGCCCGTCACGCTCAGGTCGAAGCGGACGGAGGAGATTGTCGCGCGGGGCGGCACCTTCGACGAGGCATGGGCCGCCCTCCAGGCGGAGATTTCCCCCATCGACGACATCCGCTCGACGCGAAGGTACCGCCTCGCCGTGTCACGCAACATCCTGCGCGAGTTCATGGGCATGGGCTGACGCCGCACGAATTCGCTTGCGTGGCAGGCTCCTGTGCCCTACGTCTCCCGGCGCTCTGCCCAAGGGTCGCACGCCGGGCGCGATTCCAGCCAAGTCTCCACCGCCGCGCACGCGGCACCGGCCATGTTCCACGACGGGGTGACACGATGCATCGAGACCGACGGTTGAACCTCGCGCGTTCCAACTGACCCATCCCGGGTCGGCCGACGCGCCGATCCTCCCCCGTTCCCAGAACCGCAGGGCAGTCCACACAAAACCAAGAGAAGCGTGCGCCACGGGCGGGAGCCCCCGCGCGCGCGCCCCTTCGCGACGCACAGGAGGCGCCGCAGTCATGACGCTCACAGGCAGGACCATCATCGACCGCCTCGGATGGAAGGCGGGGCCCGCCATCGGCGAGGCCATCAAGCTCACGGCTGGAATGGCCGAGGAGGATGCACTCGCGCGGCTTGCCGCCATCGCGCAGGACCCGCGCGCAGCGCTCGGGGACGAGCGTACGCGCTCCCTCGCGCGCCACCTCGTGCAGGAGATGGCGCTCCCCGCCACCACGCTCCGCAACGAACCCGTGCCCGGGAAGGTGTGGGGCGCATCGCAGATCGACGAGGCGGCCCTCGCGCAGTTCGAGACGGCGCGCCGGCTCCCCGTCGCGGTTCGCGCCGCGCAGATGCCCGACGGACACGTCGGCTACGGGCTTCCCATTGGCGGCGTCCTCGCCACCGCCAATGCCGTGATCCCCTACGCCGTCGGCGTGGACATCGGGTGCCGCATGAAGCTGACCATCGCGGAAACTCCTGCGAATCGCCTGGAGGGGATGCGCGACCGCCTGCGCAAGGCACTCGTGGCCGAGACGTGCTTCGGCGTGGGGGGCTCCTTCAAGCCGGGATCGCGTTCGCACGCCGTGATGGACGACCCGGCATGGGGCGAACTGCATCCGGCGCTCGCTCGCCTGCGCGACAAGGCGGCCGCGCAGCTCGGCACCTCCGGCAGCGGCAACCACTTCGCCTCGTGGTGCGAAATCGAGGTGGGCTCCTCCCTCCCTGGTGTTGAGCCCGGCAGTTACCTCGCGCTCCTGTCCCACTCGGGCTCGCGCGGCTTCGGCGCGGCGGTCGCGGACTTCTACACGAAGCTCGCGATGGAGAAGTGCGCGGCGCTTCCAAACTCCGCGAAGCGTCTCGCGTGGCTGGACCTCGACTGGGCCGCGGGCCAGGAGTACTGGATCGCGATGAACCTCGCGGGAGCCTACGCCGCCGCGAACCACGACTGCGTCCACAGGCACGTCCTGAAGGCCGCCGGGCTCAAGCCGCTCCTCGTCGTCGAGAATGCGCACAACCTCGCATGGCGCGAGGTGCACGACGGGCGCGAGGTGATCGTCCACCGCAAGGGCGCAACCCCCGCGGCGGCGGGCCAGCTCGGCGTGATCCCGGGAACCATGGCCGATCCGGCGTACGTCGTCCGCGGGCTCGGCAACGAGGAGAGCCTGCGTTCGGCCTCGCATGGCGCGGGCAGAAGGCTCTCGCGCACGGCCGCCATGAAGTCGATCACCGCAACGCAGATGAAGCGCTACCTCGCCGAGCGTGGGGTTGAACTCATCAGCGGGGGACTCGACGAGGCCCCCATGGCCTACAAGAACATCGATGAGGTCATGGCGGCGCAGTCCGACCTCGTCGAAACCGTCGCGAGGATCACGCCCCGCATCGTGCTCATGGCCGGCGACGGCGGGGACGAAGGCTGACCGGTGCCCCCTGGAGAGCATCCCGGGGGCACTCAATCATCCTGCCGAATCTCGAGCAACCGGAGCTCTCCCTCCACTCCCACCGTCCGGAGATGGCGAGCGGAGAAGTCCGCCAGCACCACCGTGTCCATCGCGTCCGTCGTCAGGAGGTGCGTCACACCCATCGCCCGCAGCCGACCAGCGATTGCATCGGCATCAAGGCCCTCGCGTTCGGCCATGACGCGCAGGGCGTTCGGGCTGTGCATGTGGGGGTTGGGATGGATGCGAACGTTCGCGATGGCGAGGAGGAACGAATTCTCCGTAACAAGGACGCACCCGTCCCTTCCCACATTGGATTCCAACAACCGCGCGATTGGTGCGTCGGGATGGCGATCATGGTGTTCGCGGCGCATCTCGGCGGCCGTCAGGTAGGCCCGCGTGTCCGATGGTGGGCGGCGGTGCTCGAACCCGAGCTGCGCATCGCCGCCGCGCCTCCACTGGAAGGCGAAGAGCGCGAGCGCGCAGGCAAGCAGGGCAACGCGTGGTGTCGGCTGACGCACCCAGTCCGAGTGCCGCGCGAGCGACCCGATGGCCATGCAGGCGGCCAGGATCTGAACAGCCTCCGCACCCAGCGCGAACCTCCTGGCCGGTGACATCACCACCATGGGGACAAGTCCCGCCGCAAGCAGCCCCACCATGACTGTCGGGGCGGGGAGCATCCTCCAGCGGGGGAGCATCGCCAGCACCCCCACCAATGCCGCCACCGCGACGAGGTTCTGCGTGATCAGTCTCGTGTTGGCGAGGAACAGGTTTGCATGCGCCGCGAGCCCGCCCAGCGACATCCCCCCATCGTCCGCCTCCGCGAAGACTCCGGGATAGCTGCCGAGGAAGTCCCGCGCCACGAAGTCAAACTCCGGCCAGGCACGCAGCAGGTCGGGAACAAAAGGATAGAATGGATTGCCCGTGGTAATGCCGTTGCGGATGGCCCAGGGCAACGCAAGGAGGGCCACGCCCGCCGCCACTGCTCCCAGTGCGCTCCCCGTTCCCTTTCCCTCTCCCTTTAGGAGGCGCGCGAGGAACCACGCGCCGAGCACAGCCACCACGAACGCAATCGACGTCGCCTTTGCCCCAACCGCCGCCCCCAGGAACAGCCCCGCGAGGAACCCGTCGCGCCGATGCTGCATCCGTGTCATCGTGATGGTCGCGGCGAGCACGTAGAGTGCCACCGCGTTGTCCACATAGGCGCACGCCGAGGACTCCAGCACTTCCCCCGCGGCCAGCCACCCCAACGCCGCCGCCACCGCGAGCCGCGGATGCCCGTGGCGCTGAACCTCCCCGTGCAGGAGCACCGCGACCCCGACTGCCGCCGCCGAGTGCCACAGGCTCGGCAGGATGAAGTCGTCGCGCGCGAAGGCGAGCCCGTATGCGTACCACGCATCCCACAGGAGGTGGAAGCTGGCCGTCGGCTCGTACGCAAACGCTGCAGCCCATCCCCGCATCAGCCACTGTCGCGGCACTGTGATGTGGTACATGTAGGCATCGATGCGCAGGTCCGGATACCACGCGAACCACGCGAGCCGCGCCATGCAAGCAGCCAGCAGCAGGGCCGCCAGACCGCGCTCCAGGCGGACGAGGGCACCCGGGGCCGGCGCCTGCCCGGTGTGGCGACCGCGGCGCCAACGGACAAGCTCCGCGACCCCCAGGCACGCCGTACCCACCGTCACGGCAACCAGCACCAGCGGCCGCAGGAGCCCCACGCCGCCGAGCAGGAGCGCGAGCGTCCCCAGCAGGGCCGTCCCGAGCGCCGCCGCGAGGACGAACCCTGCCGCGTCGCGCGGAGCCTCGCCCCCAAGGCGCGTCAGAACAGGAGCGCCAGCACCGAACGCCGACAACAGCAGGAGCGTGAACAGGATGAGCGACATGGCTGCCCCAAGTCCTTCAATCGGACGCTCCGCAACAAGGGGAAAAGCCCATCGCAAGGACGCGAAGGAACAATCGTGACCGCGCGGGTTGTGCCGGTTCCTTGCGTCCTTGCGTCGTGCCTTTCAGGACATGCTCGCGCACGCGAGGGATGATCCGCGGGCCGCGTTCAGCGTCCGTGCAGGCCCCAGTCCTCCACCGAGGCGTTGAACGTCCCGACCCGGATCCCGTTGCCGAAGCTCGTAACCCACATCTCGTTCGCGTTCGAAGGGTTGAAGAACATTCGTACGGGATGGAAGAACGGATAGCTGTTCACGCGCGAAAATGTCGGCGTGGGCGAGGAGAGGTTCTCCGTGTACCAGAGTCCATCCAGTTCCGTGGAGTAGTACATCTCGTTCGGGAACCCCGGGCGCACGACGCAGGACTCGACGCTGACGGTCGGGGAAATGCGGGTCCAGTTCACACCGCGGTTCGTCGTGCGCCAGACGCCACCGCGGTTGTTCGCCGTCCCCCCCCAGCCGTTGAAGACGCACGCGTACCACGTGTTCTGGGACGCGTCGTTCGGGTCGATCACCAGGTCCTTCGTCCACCACTGCATGTCGGTGTGGCTGCGGTCCGTCCATGAGGCCCCGTTGTTCGTGCTGATGAACACGCCGGAGCTCGCCGTGAAGTTGAGGGGCGCGCCAGCCCGCCTCCCCGAGAAGGTTGCGACCAGGGTTCCGTCGTTCAGCACGTGCAGGTTGTACGGGTGCCCCTGCGTTCGCGGGGGGGCCGTCGTCACGGTCCAAATGGAAGCCGCGCCGGCGCCGAGATTCGCCGTCGTGTAGACGCCTCCGGCCGTGCTGTGCACCACGCTGGCGTACGCGCGGTTGGGATCCGTCGGATCGAGCGCGAACCAGATCACCGGCCGGCCGAAGTCGTGCAGCACGCTCCACGAGGCGCCATTGTCGTCCGAGTAGCTCACCCGGCCCGTTCCCCCGTCGATGCGCGCGTCGGTCAGGTAGGTGCTCTGGTACAGGTCGTGGATCGAACTGGTCGCCGCAAAGATGCGCCCGGTCGAGGCCTGCCGCGCCGTCATATAGGTCGTGTTCTGCGTGAGGCCCGTGAACCCGAAGCCCCACGTGGCGCCCCCGTCCGTGCTCCGCGTGCTGCGGATGTCGGTGTAGCCCCCGAGCATGACCTGCGTCGAGGGAACCCACGACAGCCACCAGGCCGCCGTCACGTCGAGCCCGTTGTTGCCGTAGCTCGCCCCCGTCGGCGTGCCGGACCCCGCCGGATTACGGTGCGCCGGCGGGACGTAGAGCGCCTGCCAAGTCGCGCCCCCGTCCGAGGTCGCGTGCGCAAAGCCGAAGTCCGTGAACATCGCCCGGTTTGCGTCCGTCGGGTGGACCGCAAACGCCATCGCAACCTCGGCCCAGGTCCATCCAAATGGACCGCTCGCGCCGCAGTATCCCGTTTGCACGTTTCCGTTGGACGCGGTCGTGAAGACACTGGACCAGTTCGCCCCGCCATTCGTCGTCCTGTAGACTGTCGGGTTGCCGCTGCTGTTGCTGCCGGCGAGGTAGGCGATGTCCACCTCGTTGCGCGCCATCGCAACATGCGAGGGATACGCCGTTCCGGGAATCCCAGTGGTGCGGAGCGTCCACGCCGTCTGGCCCACATCGATCGAGTACACGCCCCCGTACCCGGTGAAGGAACCTTCGATGAACATCCCGGGGAACACGTCCCCGGAGTCGAGCGTCACGCAGAACACCCGGCCCGTCCCCCCCTCCCGCGCGCCTGCGAAGGAGAAGATGGACTGCCCCGCGGGTATGCCCGTCAGCGCCGCGACGGAGAATGAACCGCCGCCGTCGAACGACGCCAGCACGCCCTGGTTCGTCCCCACGTAGATGTTGTCGCCATCGAAGAACGCGCCGCCGACCCAAAGGCCGTTGCCGCTCCCGGTCGAAAATCGCTGCGTGAAGCTCGCCCCTCCATTGGACGAGAAGTACAGCGCGGAGTAGTCCGTCACGAAGAGCCGCTGCGAATTGTTCGGGTCCGCAAAGAGGAAGTATGCCTCCTGGCCCGTGGGATCGCCGGCGAGCGGTGTCCAGGTGGCGCCGCCGTCGATGCTCTTGGACGGCCGCCTCGTGTCGCCCCCCATGATGCTCGTGAAGTCGATGCAGTACATCACCTGCGGGTCGTTCGTGTACTGCACTACCGCACCACGGTTGCCGACGATCTCCTGGCAGTCGTGCATCGTCCACGACGCGCCGTTGTTGGTTGTCCGATAAAGGCCACCCATGTCGCAGCCCACGTGCATTTCGCCCGGGGCGTGCGGACTGAAGGAGGGTGCGAAGACGGCGCCACCGCCACTGATGCCGCGCGGCTCGAAGCTTGTGGGTGGAGCCGCGTCGACCGCGCAGGTCGCGAGGAAATGGACCGCCGCAACAATCACCGCGGCGCGAAGAGGGAGGTGCGCGTCGGTCCTTTTTCGGCAGGCGAACGCGTGTTCGAGATTCATATGGGTTCCGATGGGGAACGGTATCGTGGTTGAACTTCTTGGGCGGGAGCTGACGGGTCGTCAACGGGACACTACGGCAAAATTCGTACGTCTCTAGGGGAATGTCCCTGCTTCGCCCCGGATTCCCCCCGAATCTCGCTGGAAATCAGCCTTACCGGGTGAAGCAACATCAACCCCCGCCCTCGCCTGCCGCCTTATCGCGTTGTTCACGGTCCACCGCCGCACATGACTCATCGAACCTGCGGAGGATATCCGCCTCGGCCTCTGGGAGCGTTCTGCCCTCGAGCAGCTCTTGCTCCATTCGGTCGAGCGTGTCTCCCAGGAACTCTCCAAATTTGATGTCGAGGGAGATGGGCGGGGGGAGGGCTGCGCGTGCCTCCACCTCCAGGGCCCCGTAGTCGGGCAACGGTGCGACCGAGGCGAGCCAGGCGATCCGGCGCGTCCTGAGTTCTTCGTGCAAAGCCCGGTGCCTCTCCTTCATGGTCACTTCGTCCAGCTTGAGCGCGGCGAGCTTTTCCATCTCATGCGCCATCCAGGGTGGCTGCCCATGTGAGTTGTCCATCGGCTGCAGTTCCTGCGGCGGACTTGGAATGGGACCCCCGGCCATCCGCTGGAGCAGCTTCCGCGCGTCGGGCCCGGGGCCCCACCCAAGAAGGTCGGCCTTCGCCAGTGTGTATCGCGCGATCTGGACACTTTCGGCCTCCCTGCCGAGAGCCTTTAGGCGGACGGCCGCGGAAACGAGGGCGGCGTCTGTACCTGCTTCAATCCGCCCACCTTCCATCCGGGTCCAAATCGATGCGTGGAGGAGACTGAACGGACCCAGTCGCCGCGTCATCTCCTGCATGACCGGGTAGCCATCCATCGTATTGGTTCCGCCTCTGAACCACAGGTCATTCGCGATATGTGCAAAGTCGTGCCCCCCCTTGGAGTTCAAGAGAGTCGCGTATCTCTCCATGAGGGGGATCATGCCCTCGAGCGTGGCGCGTTTCTCCTCCGGGAGTTCGTTCACGAGCGAGTCGATCAGCATCTCGAAGCGCCGCGGATCTGTGGATATCTTCTGTTCAGACCACTCTCGTGCGATGAGGAGGGACGGCGGGATTGTGCCGACCTCCCGCCTGCGCCACCAGTCGCGATACTCACTGCGCCGGTAAAGTTCGAACCGTTCGAGTGGTGGCATTGCCGGGGTTCCCGGATACTCGTCCAACTGGTAGGGTGGAACGTCGACGATGAGGTCGCGCGCAAAGAGCTGCGCCTCCCCCTTGATCATCATTCGGCTTCCGTTGCGGCCAAAGTCGCGAACGCCGGGGACTCTTGCGACTTCCCGTCCCTGCATGTCCCACACGTACAGCCCCTGCTCCCCCAGTCCAAAGATCCTGGTGGCCTCGGCGTTCAACTCGATGCGGGTAAAGTCGCCGTCCACCTTGAACCGAAGCTGTTCCTTCCCTGATGGGAGTTGCCAGACGATGACGGTGCCGCCATGGGTTTGGGTCAGGAGTGCCGTTCCGCCCTTGGCGAAGTTTGCGGCGACCACCGGGCCTGCTCCTGTTTGGGCCGCAGCGGACGGTTCCATGCCTTGAGCCGTCGCCGTGTAAAGCCTCCACACACCGTCATCGCCGCTGACGAGCAGACGGTTGCGTTTCCAGTCGGCCCTGAGGGCCCAAACGGGAGTCCCGATGTCCACTGTTCGAACGATCGAGCCATCCGTCAGCGAGCACTCCCGCACGATCCCCTTCATGTCGGCGATCAGGACCGTCCTCCACGGCGTGCACAGCATGGTCGTCGGCGTGTTTCCATTGGGTGCGATTTCCGCGATCTTCCTCCCTTCATCCGTGGACCAAATCTCCGAGACGCCCTTCTCCTCCCACAGGAGCACGACTTCGCGGTCGTCCTCCCCGGCGTCCCACAGGTACGGGAGTTGGTCGGTCGCCCTTCCCGCGTCCACCAACCCAATCGCGGACCGGGTATCCATGTCGTAGACCTCCCAGCCGAAGCGCCTGTCGATCTTCCCCGGGCACCCGAAGGAGTAGATGCGCCGGCGTTCCTCGTTCACGGAAATGCTCCGGTACAGGGCAAACAACCAACCCACGTGATGCGGGGGGACGGTCCTGTCCAGTTCCTGAACCGTGGCGAAGTAGGAACCGATGGAGACGGCCATCGACGCGTCCCTGCGGAAGCTGCCCCACTGGCCGGGGAGCCGCGTGTGGTACTTCTGCGAAGCACCGAGCCAGACCTGGGATCGGCCATCGATCGTCGTCGTGAAGATCCGTTCAACCTCATCCTCCACATCGTGGGAGAAGGGGACCGACCTGCATGTGCCCCATGCTCCGAAAATCTGTGCCGCCACACCCTCCAGTCTCGCCCGGGTTAGCTGGTGCAAGACATCGAAGACGCCCGCTTGTCCTTCCGCGCCATTCCAATAGAGCACGGAGTTCGGACGCACGTACTTGGCTTGGGCGTTCGCGGTCCATCCAACGGGCAGCATTCCCTCAATTCTGCCGGTTCTTGGGTTGATGATTTGCGGAGACCGAAAGAACAGGTGCCCTCTGGGGTGAACCGCGAGGTTGCCGTGCCGCGCTTCTCTTTGGTCAACGTAGTGCATTGTGCCGTCGGCAAGGTTGTAGAGGTGGGCTGACCTCTCCTCGCCCATGGATAGAAGGAGTTTCTCGCCAAAGGCGGTGAACTTGGCGGCCTGCATCGGGGTTTGCAGGGCGGTTCTTCGCAGTTCCACCCCATCGCTCCTGCGAAAGACGACGAGTTCATGCTTGGACCCGACGAGCACCAGGTTGGCGAAGGCGAAGCCGTCCAGGGAGAAGAGTTCACCGCGCAGGGGGGGGTATCGCTGGATGATCTCCCCCGTGCCCGCCGCGAGCAGGGCGGCGGAGTTGTCCGCGAAGCCGAGCAACAGGTCGTCGGTGTCCACGTCCCGTGAGGTCAGGTAGACATGCGAGGAAAACTCGTGCAGGACCGTCGGTTTCCACTCCGGAGGAGTCCAGCGGATGAGCCTTCGGGATTCGTCAAGCGTGTCGACGTGGGTGTCCTTCCTGGGGACAAGGACGAGGATTTCGGTTGTGTGGTGGTCGAGTTTCGCGACGAGCGCCCCCGCCATGGTGTCGCGAACCTCGATGTGGCCTGCGCCGTCATCGACGTAGAGCCAATTGCCCTCCGCGCTCGCCTCCGTCGTCCGGAATGGGAACTCCGCCAAGGGCTGATGGGCGCGGCTCATGAGCCATGCCCATTCCCAGCTTCTCTCCGCCTCGGGGATGGACCACAGGACGTCGCGGGCCATGAGATGGCGCCCCGCATCGACAAGCGAGGTGGCGTATCGAACTTGGGAGTAGATCTGCTCGCTGATGGCGCGCGTCCGCGCCTGTTCGGCGGCGGTCCTCGCCGTTTGGGCCTCGGCGAGCGCCCCCGTGGCGCGGTCCTTTTGCATGAGCGCCTCCTCGCGCTCTCGCTCGATGCGGCGCAGCGAGCTGTGACCGCCAACGATCACGACGGCAACGAGCGCGAACACGGACGCAACCGCGATGCGCAGCGTCCTTCGGACCCGCGCGCGCTGCGTGCGCGCCTCCTCGATCCGCCGGCAGAGCTCTTCACGCTGTGCGGAGTCCGGCAGGAGTTCCGCCTCCGTCTGCGCGAGGAGCAGGTCGCCCTTTGACAGGGCAAGTTCCGCATACTCGCCAAGCACCCTGCCGCGCAATTCCGGGACCGAAGGATTGCCGGGCCACAGGCCGGCAGCCTGCTGGATGCGGTTCAACAGGGCAACGTACTCGGAGTATCTGTCCCTCGACTCGGAGAGTTCCCCCGCGATCTGTGCCGTCATGCGCTCGGACTCGCGGCGACGGCTCGCGCCGCTTATCCAGTCCTCCAGCCGCTGCACGAAGAGGGCGGCGGACTCGATGCGATCCCGCGGTTCACGCTTCAGTGACTCCATCGCAAGGTTCGCCAACTCATCCGGGATCGGAAGCGTTGGGTTCACCTCGCGCGGATCTCGGACGGCCGCCTCCGCCGCACGCAGGAACGCCTCGTGCGATGGGGAATCTCCGTACGGCCCCGTACCAACAAGGATGCAGTAAAGGCACCCGCCCAGGAGGTACACGTCCGTCCACGGCCCGATCCCGGCGGCGGACTCCAGGGTCTGCTCCGGCGCCATGTACGCCGGCGTGCCCGCGGGGCTGCTGGCCGTGGCGAGCGTCGGCAGCACCATCGGCCCCGCCTGACCGGAGTCACCGCGACCCGATCCTGTCTCCTCCCCAAACACCACCGCGAGGCCCCAGTCCATCAGAAGGACCTCGCCGTACTCGCCGACCATCACTTGTGATGGCTTGATGTCGCGGTGGATGATGTTGCGGGAGTGGGCGAATGCCACGGAGTTCGCCACGGCAGCGAGGATCGCAACATGCCGCGGCAGGAAGTCATCGTACGGGACCTCCTCCCGGTCCCTCTTCAGAATCTTGTCCCATGGCTGACCTCGCACCAGCTTCATCGACAGCTCGGGCGTTCCCGCCGCGTTGCGGCTGTAGTCGTAGACCGGCACGATGTTCGGATGGTCGAGCCGGGCGGCGATCAGCGCCTCCTCCCGGAAGAAACGGAGCATCTCCTGCCGCGATTCATCCCCCCCGCTTCCGCCGAAACGGTCCTCCCGAAGCCGCTTCACCGCCACGGGCCGGTCGAGCTGCACCTGCACCGCCTCCCACACCTCCCCGCAGCCACCCCGCCCGATCAGCTTAACCAGCCGGTGCCGCTCGTCCAGGACCTCCTCGACCTGCAATTCATCCATCCGGTCCGGCGGCGGCCCGAACTGCGTCTCGATCCGCCGCCCGGAGGTGTCCTCCTCACCGAACGGCGCCAGGCTGCCACCCGTCCTGCTCGGCGTCGATGGACGGTAGAACCGCGTGCGATTCGGATTGTAGGAAAGGAGCGAGTGCTCGGGCAGGTCCTCGGGAACGACCGGGGGCCCACCAGTGGCTCGCCGCCCCGCGCCGGTCTCCTGATCGTCCCCTGTGTCGGTCATTGCGTCGTGGCTGCAGCGCGATTGGCGGATTTCGGCCCGCCGCTGGCGGAGACCGAGGGAAGCATGCTCCCGACGGACGATGCATGAGCCGCGGAAGCACACGCAAGACTTACTGGCCGGGAGGTCAGGCTCCGGGAAACCTGACCGCGAGGCATCCCGTGGCGCCAGGTCCCTTGCAGCTTTCTGATTCATCGCGCATGACTTGGAACGGCATCCCTGGCTGTGCCCAGGCCACGCGAACGTCGTCACCGGAAGAGCCGGGGAGGTGGATCGCCGCCTTCGTTCAGCGGGAGGGACAGCGGATGGCGTGGGGCGCCGCGGGTGGAAACTGTGAGCGACGTCGGCGGTCCGCTGGTTGAAGTCGGCGATCAGGAAACCGCTCTTCAAATATCAGTTGACATCTAAAAGTCACATGCTATCTGATCGCGCCCGTCAGAGGTCACCAAGATGCCACGATTGACACGAAGAGAAACGCAGGAAGTCACCAGGGAGCGGTTGCTCGCGGCGGCCGAGAGACTGATCGCTGAAAGGGGAATCGAGGCGGCCTCCCTGCGCGACATCGCAGAGTCGGCGGGGTACTCCCTTGGGGCGGTCTACTCAAACTTCTCGAGCAAGGACGCCTTGTTGCAGGCGATCCTCGCGAACCACATGGTGCGCGAGATGCAAGTGATCAGGGAGGTGCTGTCGGACGCCTCGACCGCCTCTCCAGGCGAATCTTTGGCGCGACTGGCGGCTCTGCTGCGCACAATGCGCGAGAACGGGGTCCTTTCCGGCCTGATCGTCGAGTTCCACATGCATGCGAACCGCAACAAGGCCTTCCGCGAGGCGTTCTTCGAATCGAAGAACGCCCGCCTGGCGGAACTGGCGGAGGGACTCTCGGCATTGTTCCGCCGCGATGGCGTGGAGCTCCCGATCGACCCGCTTCTGCTGGCGCAGGGTTTCTCGGCCCTGTGGGTGGGATTCGCGATCCAAGGGAGGGAAGGCGGCGGCGAATCGGCCGAGCAGGTCACCACGCTGTTCTTCCAGGCCCTGCTGAGCACGGGAAAGCCGCGCAAGAAAGTGACGACGCGCAACCGACGCTGACCGCCCGGTCGGCGCAACCCTCTCCGAATCGCCCACAAGGAAAGTTCCATGAATCTGTCTGATCGGTTTCACCGGCCCAAGGCCGGGCTGGGAGGGCGCGTCCTTCCTGTAGTGCTTCTGGCGATCTGCCTCGCCGGCTGCAGCCAGCCCGCCGAGGCGCCGCTCCCGTCGATCCGGCCGGTCCGCACCGTAGTCGTCGAGTCGCACGAGGTCAGGGATCCCGCAGTCGTCACGGGCCATGTCCGTGCACGGGACGAGGTGAACCTGGCGTTCCGCCTGCCGGGAAAGGTCATTGCACGCACGGTCGAGGTTGGCGACGAAGTCAGTGCCGGCCAGGTGGTGGCGCGGCTCGACGACCGGATCGAACGCAGCGTGCTGGAGGGGGCCGAGGCGGAGCTCATGGCCGCGAAGGCGACCCTCGAAGAGGCGGAGGCGTCCGAGCGGCGCAAGAGCGGCCTGATCAAGGGGGACGCAATCTCGCGGTACGACTATGACCAGGCCGTCCGTCAGCTGAAGACCTCCCGCGCGTTGGTTGACGCGGCCCAAGCGAAGCTCGATGCAGCTAGGGAGCAGCTTGGCTACACCGAGCTGAAGTCGGAGACCTCGGGGATCGTCACGGCTACGGGGGCCAAGGCCGGTGAGGTCGTCCAAGCTGGCCAATCAGTTCTCACCATCGCCCAGAATGGGGCGCGCGACGCCGTCTTCGACATGCCCGCGTGGGTGATCCGCGAGGGCCTCGCCGTGAACCGGGAAATCCAAGTCACGTTGGCAGACCAGGAGGCGGCCACAGCGCTCGGAAGAGTAAGGGAGATTGCGCCGCAGGCGGATACCGTGACGCGCAACTACGAGGTGAAGGTTGAACTCGTGGACCCTCCATCGGCGATGTTCCTCGGTGCGACCGTCGTGGGACGCACAAGGCGTGAGCCGACCAGTCTCATCGAAATCCCATCCACTGCGCTCACGATGCTGGGTGACAAGCCGGCCGTCTGGGTTGTCAACGCCACCGGGAACCGCATCGAACGCCGTGAAATCGCCATCGACCGCTACACGCCCCGGTCCGTCCTGGTTCGCGACGGCCTGCGGCCGGGCGAGGTCGTCGTCACCGCAGGCGTGCAGGAACTCCGCGAGGGCCAGTCGGTAAGGCCCGTGGGAGGCACCACGTGACAGGCCTCAACCTCTCCGAGTGGGCCATCCGCCACAAGTCCCTGACCATCTATGTGATGCTGATGGCGGTGGTTGCGGGACTGCTTTCCTACCAGCGCCTCGGCCGGAACGAGGACCCGGAGTTCACGGTCAAGCGCATGGTCGTGCAGACAGACTGGCCAGGCGCCTCCCAGGACGAGACGATGCGCCAGGTCACGGACCGCATCGAAAGGAAGCTGCAGGAAACGCCGCAGCTCGACTATGTGAAGAGCTACACCACGCCAGGTCGATCCGTTGTCTTCGTCACGCTGCAGCAGTCGACACCAAAGCAGGAAGTGGCGGACATCTGGTACCAGGTGCGCAAGAAGGTGGGCGACGTGCGACCGACGCTTCCACAGGGCATCGTCGGGCCGTATTTCAACGACGAGTTCGGCGACACTTACGGGATCATCTACGGCTTCACATCCAGGGATTTCACCCATCGGGAGCTGCGCGACCATGTGGATGACGCGCGTTCGCGCCTGCTTCGCGTCAAGGACGTCTCCAAGGTCGAGGTACTTGGGGCGCAGGACGAGCGCATCTACGTCGAGTTTTCCCCCCACCGCCTGGCCGAGTTGGGGCTGGACCGCGCCGCGCTCGTGCAGGCCATCGGAACCCAGAACGCCGTCATCCCCACCGGTGTGATACAGACCCGCAACGAGGCGATGCTGATGGACGTGTCCGGCCGCTTCACCTCGGAAAAGGACCTGCTCGGGATCAACTTCGCCGTCCAGGGGAGGATGCTCCGCCTAAGCGACATCGCCACGATCGTCCGAGGCTACGCGGACCCGCCCCAGCCCAAGTTTCGCGTCAACGGCGAGGACGCAATCGGCCTAGCCGTATCCATGAAGAGCGGGGGGGACATCCTCGCCCTCGAGAAGAACCTCGAGACTGCATTCGAGGAGATAAAGTCCGGGCTTCCGGCCGGTATCGGCACGCACCTGGTGTCCAACCAGCCCCACGTCGTCAAGGAGGCGGTGCACGAGTTCATGAAGGCCCTGTGGGAGGCTGTGATCATTGTCCTCGTGATCAGCCTGCTGAGCCTCGGCATGCGCGCGGGCATGGTCGTCGCGCTCTCGATCCCACTCGTGCTGGCCATCGTGTTCGTCCTGATGGACATGTTCGGCATCGCCCTGGAGCGCATTTCCCTCGGGGCGCTCATCATCTCGCTGGGACTCCTCGTGGACGACGCCATGATCAGCGTCGAGACGATGGTGACGAAGCTCGAGGAGGGGTGGGACTCCTTCCGCGCGGCGACGTTTGCCTACAAGTCCACCGCGTTCCCCATGCTGACGGGAACATTGGTGACGATGATCGGCTTCGTGCCCATTGGCTTCGCGAGAAGCGACGCGGGCGAGTACACATTCTCTCTCTTTGCCGTGGTGGTCATCGCCCTCATGACCTCGTGGTTCGTCGCGGTCCTTTGCACGCCGCTCATCGGGACGATGATCCTCTCATCGAAGAAGATGGCGAAGCACGAGCACGGCGGCCCGGTGATGCACGCCTTTCGCCGGCTGCTGGGCTTCACCATGCGCCACTCAAGGCTCACGATCATCGCCACGGTGGCGATCTTCCTCGCCTCCATCAAGCTGCTGCCGCTCGTCCCGCGCCAGTTCTTCCCCTCGTCGGACCGGCCCGAGTTGCTAGTCGACGTCCGTGTTCGCCAGGACGCCTCGATCTTCGCCACCGATAGGGCGTCGCAGGCGCTCGATGCAGTGCTGAGGGGGGACGAGGACATCGCCCACTGGAGTTCCTACGTCGGCAGCGGCGCCGTCCGGTTTTATCTCCCGCTCGACGTGCAGCTTCGGAACGACTTCACTGCGCAGACCGTCATTGTCACGAAGAGCCTGGAGGCGCGCGAGCGCCTGCGCCGGAAGCTCGACGCGGTTCTCCCCGATACGCTCCCGGACGCCGTTGTGCGCGTCTCCCCCCTGGAGCAGGGGCCGCCGGTCGGGTGGCCCATCCAGTATCGGGTTAGTGGCCAGGATCCCCTCGTCGTGCGCGAGATTGCAGGCAAGGTCGCCGCCGTGGTCGGCACGAGCGCCGAGCTTCGCAACGTCAACTTCGACTGGATGGAACCCATCAGGAAGCTCTCGATCCGCGTCAACCAGGACCAGGCCAGATTGCTCGGACTCAGCTCCGAGTCCGTCGCGCAGGCGATCAACCTCGTGGTCTCGGGCATCACGACCACGCAGGTGCGTGACGACGTGTACTTGATCGACGTGGTCGTACGTGCGGAGGAGAGCGAGCGCCGCTCGCTCGATACGATCCGCACGCTCAAGGTCCCCATCCCGGGAGGGCGCACGGTTCTCCTGACGGACTTTGCAACCGTGGGCTACGAGCAGGAACTTCCGCTCGTGTGGCGCCGGGACCGCGTTCCGACGCTGACCGTGCAGGCGGACACCCAGTACGGGCGCCAGCCCTCTGGCATCGTGGAGAGCCTCCAGGAGAACATCGACACCGTGAGGCGGAGTCTCCCGGCTGGGTACTCCATCGCGGTGGGCGGCAGCGTCGAGGAGAGCGCCATCGGCGAGTCCTCCGTCGCAGCGGTCGTGCCCATCATGCTGATCCTGATGATGACGGTGCTGATGGTACAGTTGCAGAACTTCAGCCACCTCGTCCTGGTGCTCAGCGTCGCTCCCCTCGGCGTGATCGGCGTCGTGCTGATGCTCCTCGCAACGCAAAATCCCCTCGGATTCGTCGCCATCCTCGGCGTCATCGCGCTGCTCGGCATGATCGTTCGCAACTCCGTCATCCTCGTGCACCAGATCGAGGTTGAACGGGAGCATGGGCGCACCGCTTGGGACGCGGTGCTTGAGGCGACGGCGCTGCGCTTCCGCCCGATCATGCTGACCTCCATGGCGGCCATCGTCGGAATGGCACCCATTGCGCGCACCGTTTTCTGGGGGCCGATGGCCTACGCCGTGATGGGGGGGCTGGCTGTGGCCACCGGCCTGACCCTGATCGCGCTCCCCTCGCTGTACGTCCTGTGGTTCCGCATTCGACAGCAGGAGCCCGGAGGATCGACCGCCGCGACCGAGCAAGAGCCGGCAACAGCGGAGACTCCGCCCGAGGGACCGCAACCCGGCCTGCCCGCAATCGAAAGCGCCAACGCACATGCCTAGTTCGGCATGACTGCCCCGCAAACCGCTGGCGACCCTTCGGCCAACCGACCACCCCCCGCCATCCAGGAGGAGCGGAGGATGAGAATCAGGATCGAAGCAACCTACGGAAATGCGTCGGACTTTGGGGTGAAGGATGTCGCGCGGCGTGGCCCGTGGCGATGGACTTGCGGTCACTCGCCGACGTGGAAGCCGATCCGCCGGGTGCGGCCGGGGTGCAGCTTCGTCCATGCCGCTTCGAGGTGGGCATCGGTGAGGCCGAGGCGGGACGGCTCGGCGCGGCCTGCGGCGACCGCCTCCTCGACCGCGGCGACGACGGCGCAGCGGAGCAGCTCCTGGAGCTGCGCGCCGGTCAGGCCCTTCGTCTTCTCCGCCCATCGGCCCTCCTCGAAGGTGCCGCCCGAGCGCCCACGCCAGCGCCGGAGCATCTCGCCGCGGAGGGCCGTCTCGAGCGGCGGCACCTCGAGCACCACGTCGAGGCGGTTCGGGCGGTTGCGCAGCGCCGGATCGATGGCGGAGAGCTTGTTCGTCGTGACCACCGTGATGATCCCTTCGGAACAGTCCACGCCATCGAGGCAGGAGAGAAACTCGCCGAGCACGCTGCCGCCGCCCTCCTCCCTGTTCTTCCCCACGAGGTCGAAATCCTCGAAGAAGAGGATCGTCGGCCCCAGGCGCCGGGCCCAATCAAACGCGCGGCGGACCGCACGGGGCTCGTCGACCATGCCCGGCGTCACGAGGATGAACGTCACGCCGCAGCGCCGCGCGAGCGCACGCCCGATCGTCGTCTTCCCGGTGCCCGGCGGGCCGTGGAGAATGATGCCGCGCCGCAAGGGGACGCCGTTGGCCCGGTACAGATCGCGGTGCGCGAGGAGCCCGATGCAATTGCGCTCGATCGCCGCGCGCAGCTCCGCCGGCAACAGCACATCCGCCCAGGAGGTCTCGTCGAGCCCCCTGAGAAACTTGCCGGAGAGGTCGATCGCTCGACCGCGGAAGTAGTGGTTGGCATCGGCCCACGCCTCCAGCTTCGGCAGCAGGTCGAGCAGCCAGCGGTGCTCGCCCCGCTCGAGGACGAACCCCAGGCTGGACCACTCGCCCGAGGGATCCTCGTCGAACTCGATGTCGAGCGCGAAGCGGCGCCCATCCGGGCCGATCCAGTACTGCCGCCCTTCGCGCGGCACGTGCTCAAAGCTGTTTGGCGCGGTCTCGATGGCGGCGTACTCGAGGAGCGCCGGGGCGACCCTGTCGTAGCGCTCCTCGCGGACAACGCTCCACCCGTCGAGCAGAGCATGGAGCGCCTGCAGGAGCATGAAGAGGTCCTGCGGCGTCTTGTCCAACGTGTGCGTGGCGAGTCGCGCGGCGGCGTCGCCGAAGAACGCGCGGAGGTCCACGACGGACGATTCGACGCGACGGAAGTAGCGGGTCTGCAGCGCCTCCAGCTCGCCGTCGCCGGAGCGAGCGGGGATGGTGGCCGCAGCAACTCGGCGGGCGGAGGCGCTGAGCCTCCGCTCATGGGTTTGGGTGCCCATGTCGGTATCCTTCTGGTTGTCGGAGAGGGGGGCGGGAGCGCGGGCGCTCCTGCGCGCCGGGAGAGGACGGCGGCGGGGCTGGCGTCTAGATGACGCCGCTCGCAGTGATCGTGAATCGGAGCGTGGCTTGCATCGGTCCGGCCTCTCGGGCGGGCGCAAAAGTGTGCGCCAAAGTCGCGGGATGGGAGCAACATCCGGCTCCCAGCGCAAGGGGAGAATCGGATCTTTGCCGTGCCCGGGGCGCACCTACGTTGCGTGCAGGCACGTATCCAGACGAGTGGGGGAAGAGAAGATTCCACCGTCCTTTTCGTCAGGAGCAGTCGAGCGCGAGGAGGGCGTCCTCCCCCGCGCGTCGAGGCGAAAGATCGTCGCCGCGTACACCCAGTGCCGGCGCGAGAAGTCCTCCCTCGCGTCCCGAAGGCGCGCGGTCACGCCCCAGTCGTCCCGCTCGCGGACCAGGCACGCGTCCACCTGAATCACGAGCACGAAGGAGGCGGCCTCGAGCAGCGGGCGCAGCTTGTCCGTCTCCCGCCTGCGCCCCGCCATGTGGCACGCCTCCTCGTCCATTTTCCGGCGCATTTTCTTCGCGCGCTCATCCTGTGGATGTTGCTGAGGGACGATGCCGTCCCCCGATGGGCGAAGGTGCTCATCGCGGCGACGCTCGGGTACCTGATCAACCCGTTCGATTGCCTGCCCGACTTCCTGCCGGGTGGCTACCTCGACGACATCGCACTCATGGCGGGGACGCTCGCCAAGGTGTCCGGCTTCGCGTCGCCGGACCTTCGCGAACGTGCCCGCGCGAAGCGCCGCGAGCTTGGACTTTAGCCGCGACCGCAACCTTCCTCCACGTCGTCAACGAACCGCTCGCAACGCCGACTGCGCCACCGCACGGAAGCGGCAACACTCGACCCGTGCCAAGGAGCACAGAAGCCATGACCAAGACCGAAACGAAGAAGCCGGAACAGGCCGCGCCGGAGTTCCTCGCCGTTCGTACGGCGACCATCGAAAAGGGCAACGGCGGGAGCCTCGGCTACGAGGTCGGCAAGCACGTCGCCACGGGCGAACCCGCGCTCCGCGTCGTGTCGAACAGCAGCAGCGGAACCTTCTCCAAGGAGTGGGTCGCGTTCCTCGCGATCCGCAAGGCGTTGACGGGCGCGCCGGAACGCTTCCCCGCCTCGACGCTCGCGACGGCCATCGCAGCGAAGGGCAAGAACAACGCCTTCTTCATCG
>CAZUCD010000047.1:0-24416 GCA_964618855.1 uncultured Candidatus Sumerlaeota bacterium | reverse complement strand
CGGGCCGTCGCGGCCGTGCGCGACGCCGCGGCGCAGGCGGGGTTCCTCGTGCAGGCGGAAGTTCCCTCCCCCATCGAGGGCGGGGATGGGAACCGCGAGTTCTTCCTCCACCTCGCCCTCGGGCCGCATGGCAGTTGCGGACCGGACGGGGGCGCGGAAGCGTAGCGCGTGGCCGCAACGCTAGGGACCCTCGCGCTGGCAGCAGCCCTCCTCGGGATGGCGTGGACGCGGATTGCGCGCGCGCTGGCCCACCGATTGGAGATCCTGGACCGGCCCGATCCACGCAAGGTCCACCGGGAACCCATCGCCTACCTTGGCGGCATGGGGATACTCCTGGGCGTGCTGGGCGGGCTGTGTTTCGTGCCTGTGTTTCATCCCCTGTTCGGCCCCCTCTATGCGCATCGACTCGATGCCGTGGTGCTTGGTGCCTGCGCAGCGTTCCTGGTCGGGCTGTGGGACGACGTGCGCGGGATGCGCGCGATAGTCAAGCTGCTGCTGCAATGCCTCGTTGGCGTCGCCATGTGGAGGATGGGCATCCGCATCGACGAGGTGCCGCTTGGGCTGGAGCAGCGCTCCTCCCTCTTCGACGGGAGTGGTCAGCTGGGCCCCATGTTGAGCCTGTTCGTGACGGTGGGCTGGTACGCGGTGGTGATGAACTCGATGAACCTGATCGACGGTTTGGATGGGCTCGCGGGGGGCATTGCCGCGATCTCCGCCGCCAGCATCGTGGGCGTCGCGGTGGTTCTTGGGGTGACGCCGGCGACAATGCTGGGGTCCGTGGTCGCGGCGCTGACCGCAGGCGCGGCGCTGGGATTCCTGACCCAGAACTGGCACCCCGCACGCGTGTTCCTGGGGGATGCGGGCTCACTGCTGTTGGGTTTCCTGCTGGCGACAGCGGCACTGACCTCGTCGACAAAGTCCTCCACGATGCAGGCGCTGCTGGTGCCGCTCGTCGCGCTGGGCCTGCCGATTTTCGAGACGGTTTTTTCCTTCATGCGGCGCGCGATGAAGGGCACGTCGCCCTTCAGGCCGGACCGAAGGCACCTGCACCACCGGCTGATAGACTTGGGCCTGACCCAGTCGCGCGTGGTGGCGGTGCTGCTGCTCGCCACGGCCTTCCTCGGCGCGAACTCGATACTCCTGGCCCGCGCGGACTCGATGCTGCTGCTGCTGAACGTGGCGTTTCTTGGGGCGGGCCTGCTCCTGTTGATCGAAAACCTCAGCTTCCTGGAAAAGCGCCGCTCGAACGGGGACAGCCGGGGCTGAGCGGACGCAGGATGGCGTGGGCCGGTTGAAGGTTCTGCAACCTGTCCCGTATGATTCGGCGGGCAGCCGCAGAGTCGCGGTTGCGCCCCCGCGCCATCGCGCGGCACCAATCGGATCAATACACTTCACCGGAGAAGATGAGACCATGGCCGGCAAGACAGCCCCCGCGCCCGTCAAGGCGCGCACGGAGATCCCCCTCCAATACACGTGGGACCTCGAGCGGATCTACAAGACGCCGAGTGACTTCGACAGCGACCTGGCGGAACTTGAAAGGCTGGGTGCAAAGCTTTCCGCCCAACAGGGCAAGCTCACGTCCTCGGCGGCGCTGGCGGCGTACTATGCGGACGAGGACGCCCTCCACAGGATCGCCGGGAAGCTGCGCGCGTACAGCAGCCACCGCGCGGACGAGAACACCGACGAGACGGCGAACCAGGCGCGCAAGAGCCTCGTGCAGTCGAAGATGGTCGGGGTCTTTGCCAAGCTGGCGTGGGTCCGGCCCGAGCTCCTCTCGCTGCCGGTCGAGACGCTCAACGCATGGCGCGCCACGCCGGAGCTCGCACCCTACAGGCGCTCGATCGACCTGCTGATCCGCGTCAAGCCGCACACACTGTCGACGGCTGAGGAGACCCTGCTGTCCGAGGCGGGCGAGATCTTCATGGCCCCTTACGAGACCTTCAACCTCTTCGCCAACGCCGACCTGAAGTTCCCCTCGGTAAAGGACTCCAACGGCGTCGAGCACGAGGTGACGAACGGGAGGTACGGACCGCTGCTCCAGAGCACGGACCGCACGCTTCGGCACGAGGCGTTCAAGTCGATCTACGACTCGTACGCGCACTTTCGCAACACGACCTTGAAGACGCTGGCCTCGGCGGTGAAGGTCGGAAACTTCGATGCGCGGGTGCGGCACTTTCCGTCGGCGCTTGCGGCGGCGCTCCATCCCAACAATCTGCCGGACTCGATCTACAACTCGCTGATCGGAGCCGTGCGCGGCGCGCTTCCGACGTTCTTCGAATACCTCGAGGTTCGGCGCGAGGCTCTCGGCCTCGACGCGCTCAACATGTGGGACATGCACGTCTCCATCGTGCCGAAGTACGAGCTCGACATTTCGTACGAGCAGGCGGTCGAGTGGGTCCGCGGGGCGATGGCCCCCATGGGCCCCGAGTACATGCAGGCCGTGGACGAGTGCTTCGCGTCGCGCTGGGTCGATGTGTACGAGAACAAGGGCAAGCTCTCCGGGGCCTACTCCGGCGGATGCTTCGACTCCCCACCCTACATCCTGCTGAACTACCAGGGCACCCTCAACGACGTGTTCACGCTCGCGCACGAGCTCGGGCACTCCGTGCATTCGTGGCTGGCCAACAAGCACCAGCCGAGCCGCTACGCGGACTACACGATCTTCGTCGCGGAGATCGCAAGCATCACCGCCGAGATGATGCTGACCGAGCACATGATGGCGACGACGGACGACAAGCGGCTGAAGGCGTACCTCCTCAACCACCTTTGCGACTCGTTCCGTTCGACCGTCTACCGGCAGACGATGTTCGCCGAGTACGAGAAGATGATCTACGAGGCGGATGCGGCGGGCACGCCGCTCACTGCGGAGTGGTTCTCCGACAAGTACTACGAGCTGAACGCGGCGTACTACGGGCCGAACATTGATGCCGACCGCAGGATCGGCGGCGAGTACGCGCGCATCCCGCACTTCTACTACAACTTCTACGTCTACCAGTACGCGACGGGCTTCATCGCGTCCCAGCTCTTCTCCCAGCAGGTCCTCTCCGGGGAGCGTGGCCGCGAGCAATACCTGAACATGCTGCGCTCCGGAGGGAGCAAGGATCCGCTGGACCTCGTGCGCGAGGGCGGCGTGGACCTTGCGGACCCGAACGTTCTGCGCGGCTCGTTCGGCCGCTTCGCCTCGGCGACGCGTGACCTGAAGGTTCTACTCGCCGAACTCCGCGCCTGACCGCGCAACCGACGGCTTGGAAGGGGGCGGGGCCGCAAGGTCCCGCCCCTTCTTCTTGCCCGCCCAGCCACCCGGGGATTCCGTAACGCTTCCGAATCCCGTGCACCCACGCAAACTGCCTTGATCGAAGTCAGCAACCTCACCAAGACCTTCGTGGTCCACAAGAAGGAGCCCGGGCTGATGGGCTCCATCCGCGGCCTGTTCAGCCGGGAGCGCGTGGAGAAGCACGCCGTGGACCGCGCGAGCTTCCGCATCGGCGAGGGGGAAATCGTCGGCCTGATCGGGGCCAACGGTGCGGGGAAGACCACGCTGGTCAAGATGCTGGCGGGGATCATCCATCCGAGTTCGGGCGAGGCGCGCGTGCTCGGATACGTTCCGTGGGAGCGGGACAACCGGCTCCGCAGCCAGATCGCCCTCATCATGGGCCAGAAGGCGCAGCTCTGGTGGGACCTCCCCGCCGCCGACTGCTTCCTGCTCCTGCGGGAAATCTACCGCATCCCGCACGACCGCTACCGCAGGACGCTCGATGAACTCGTGGCCGTGCTCTGCGTGGCGGAGCAGATGAACATCCAGATCCGCCGGCTCTCGCTGGGCGAGCGGATGAAGATGGAGCTGATCGCCGCGCTCCTGCACTCCCCGAGGGTGGTCTATCTCGATGAGCCGACCATTGGCCTGGACCTCACGGCGCAGCGCGCGATCCGGGAGTTCATCCTCCAGTACCAGGGCACCCACCGCCCCGCGATGATCCTGACGAGCCACTACATGGAGGACATCGAGCGACTCTGCAGGCGGATCATCCTGATCCGGGAGGGGAGGATCGTGTACGACGGTCCCCTGGAGGACGTGGTGCGGTCCTTCGCGACGCACAAGATCCTGACCGTGCACCTGCCGGAGTGCGACGGCTGCGTGGACCGGGGGGCGCTGGAGAAGATCGGCACCGTGAAGGAGCTGACGGCGGACCTGCTCCGGATCCACGTCCCGCGCGAGCAGGCGGCCCACGCCGCAGCCAGGATCGTCGACATGACGGGGGCCGTGGACCTGACGATCGAGGAGGTGGACATCGGCACCATCGTCGAGTCCATCCTGCGGGAGAAGGGGGACGCGCCCGCGTGACGCCACGCCTGTTCCTGGCCGTGCTCAGCATGTCCGCGCGCCGCCTGATGAGCTACCGCGCGGACTTCTGGCTGCTCACCGTCTTCGGATTCCTCGCCCAGATCGGCATCGTGTACTACCTGTGGGGCGCGATCTTCGAGGCGTCGGGCTCAAACGTGATCGCCGGCTACACGATGCAGGGAATGATGCTCTACTACGTCCTCGCGACGCTGGTCGGGAAGATCACGCAGACGACCGGGGGCGAGGGCACGTTCTCGATGGACATCTACGACGGGAGCCTTTCGCGCTTCCTCGTGTACCCGACCAACTATTTTGTGTTCAAGTTCGCGGGCCGCGCGGGGGAGACGCTCCCCTCCGTGATCCAGTTCGTGGGCTTCGCGGGGGCGGCGTGGATGCTGATCGACGTGCCCGACACGGTGCGGGTCACCCCTGCCGGGTTTGCGATGTTCCTCCTTTCCATGGTGATGGCATTCACCCTGGTGCTGGCGATCAGTTGCCCCATCGAGGCCGTCGCATTCTGGGCGGACAATGTCTGGAGCCTGAACGTGATGGTGAGGTTCATGATCCAGCTTCTCGGGGGGGCGCTGCTGCCGCTTGCGCTCTTTCCGGATTGGGCGCGCGAGGCCCTGTCGTGGACGCCCTTCCCATACATCGTCTCGGAGCCGATACGAGTGCTCGTTGGGGAGGTCGGGGCCGTGGAGTGGCTCCGCGGCGTCTGCATCTCCGTGGGCTGGCTCGCCGCGTGCGCGCTGGCGACGTCGGCCGTGTGGCGCAGGGGCTATCTGGGCTACACCGGGGTCGGCATGTGATCTCGCGATACCTGAGGCTCTACGCCTACTTCCTTCAGTTCAGCTTCTCGCGGGCGATGGAGTTCCGCTTGGACTTCACGTTCCGCATCGTCATGGACTGCCTGTTCTACGTCGTCCAGATCGTGTTCTTCTGGGTGCTCTATCGGCACACGCTGTCGATAGGCGGATGGAACTACGACCAGATGTTGATCTTCACGGCGGGGTTCCTCGTCCTGGACGCCGTGAACATGACGGTGTTCTCGAACAACATGTGGTGGCTTCCGGTCCTGATCAACAAGGGTGACCTGGACTACTACATCGTGCGGCCGGTGTCGTCGCTCTTCTTCGTCAGCCTTCGTGAGTTTGCTGCGAACTCGTTCATCAACCTGCTGATCGCCTGGGGGATCATGGCGTGGGCCCTTCTCCGCTACCCGGGGGAGCTCCAGCCGATGAACGTACTAGCCTACATCATCCTCATGCCCCTGGGCAACTTCCTCTACTATCTGGTCCACATGTGGTTCCTTCTGCCGACCTTCTGGCTTCATTCCAGCCAGGGCTTGTGGCAGATTTTCTACCAGGTGGAGAAGTACGCCGAGCGCCCGCATCAGATCTTTGCACCATGGCTGCGGCGCATCCTCACGAGCGTGGTCCCTCTCGGCCTGATGGTCTCCTACCCAACGCATGTCCTCTTCGACGGGCTGAGCGTGCGGACGGCGCTGCACATCGGAGTGGTGACGGTCGGCGCGTTCTGCGTGACAGTGTGGCTTTGGGGCCGGGGGTTGAGGGCATACGCCTCGGCATCCTCGTAGGGCCCGGGCCGCTTGGCGCCCGGCTTTCGCGGTCCCGACTTGCTGGCGCGATCCCGATTCGCCTTGCCGTCCTGAGCCCGCTCCCGCCTTGGTTCCCGCACACCATTCCAAGGCGGCGACGTTGAAACGAGGCAGGCGCACGGAAACGCGGTTCGAGGCCGGGCAGCTCGAGGAGGTGGTCGGGCGGTTCGCGCAAGGGCGGGTGCTGGTTCTGGGCGACGTGATCCTGGACCACTACATCCACGGGACGGTGACGCGGATCTCGCCCGAGGCGCCGGTGCCCGTGTTCACGGTGGACCGGGACGAGCACCTGCTGGGCGGGGCGGCCAACGTCGCGCGCAACGTGGCGGCGCTCGGCGCGAGGGCCGACCTGATTGGATTGCGCGGTTCCGATGAGGAGGGGGCGCTCCTCGCCTCGCGCCTGCGCGATGAACCGCGATTGGCCGCAAACCTCGTGGTTGACCGCGAGAGGCCGACCACCGTGAAGACGCGCGCGGTCTCCCACGGCCAGCAGATGCTCCGGCTCGACCGGGAGAAGACCTCCCCCGCCGCGGGACAGGTCGCCCGGCGCCTCCTGGATGCGATTGGCAAGTCCGTCGCGCGCTGCGGCGCCGTCATTGTCAGCGACTACGCCAAGGGGGTCCTCTCCAACACGGTCCTCGAGGGGACATTCGAGCTCGCGCGGAGGCGGGGGATCCCGGTCTTCGTGGACCCGAAGGGGTACGACTATAGGCGCTACAAGGGGGCGAGCTACCTGACGCCGAACCTGAAGGAGGCGCAGGAGGCCAGCGGCATCCCCGTGGACGGCAACGCCGCGCTGGAGCGCGCGGCGCGGGTCCTGCGGCGGCAGGTCGGCGTCGAAGCCGTGTTCATCACGCTCGGACCAAAGGGTGTCGGGGTCTTCCCCCGCCGGGGATCGCCGCTCTACCTGCCGGCGCGGGCCCGAGAGGTCTTCGACGTGACGGGCGCGGGGGACACGTTCATCGCCGTGAGCGCATTGTCTGTGGTGTCGGGGGCATCCCTGGGCGAGGCGGCGGCCATCGCGAACGCAGCCGCCGGGGTTGTGGTCGGGCATGCGGGCGTCGCGACCGTATCGCCCGGGGAGCTCCGGCGCGCGCTCTCCCTCGGCGGAGCGGAGGCGGGGCGATGAGGGGATACGAGGAAGTCCTGGCCAGGGTGGTGTCCGGTCACGAGTCGGCGCTCGCGGCGATGCTCGCGGAGTCCTCGAGGCAGGCGGGGGACGCGGCACGCTTGATTGTGGGGACGCTTCAGACTGGGGGAACGCTCTACATCGCCGGCAACGGGGGCAGCGCGGCCGACGCGCAGCACTTTGCCGCGGAGATTGTCGGCCGATTCGTGGACCGCCAGCGCCCGTCACTGCCGGCGGTGGCGCTCACGACGGACTCGTCCATCCTGACCGCGGTTGCGAACGACTTCGGTTTTGAGAACATCTTCGCGCGCCAGCTCGAGGGCCTCGCCCGAAGGGGAGACTTGTTTGTCGGCATCTCAACGAGCGGAAAGTCCCCCAACATTCTCCGCGCGATTGCCAAGGCAAGGGCCCTGGGGGTGTCGAGCATCGCTCTGGTCGGGGCGGATGCCTCAGCCGTGGGCGGCGCGGACGTCGTGGTCCGCGTGCCTAGCGGCGAGACGGCCCGTGTTCAGGAGATGCACCTTCTCCTCTACCACTCCTGGTGCGAAGCTGTGGATGGAGCCTTTGGCGCAGGCTAGGAAGTTCGCCGAATACGGGTCTTCCCGGATTCAACTTCGGACTATCCCCGAGAGAACCGGGTTGCATCGCCCTTCGCGCGGGCTTAGCCTGAAACAGGTTCCGACAGAGCCAGATATCGGGGACTGAACGAGCAAATCGTGCAGGACCAGACCGCCACGCCCCCAACACTGGAATCACTCGAGACGCCGACGCCCCCAGAGGGTGCCTTGGTGCTGGACGACGTGTCGTTGACCGTCCATGTGATGACGATCCACGACCTGCGGGACCGCAGCGTTTGGGGTTTCGAGGTTCTCATTCGTGGAGTTGGCTCGGAAGGCGTCATCCCGCCGGACATCCTCATGGCCGAGGCCCGGCGGCTCGGTAAGCTGACTTCTTTCGACCGTCGCTGCTTTGAAACAACGACCCGGACGATCCCCAATCTACCGCATTCGGTGAAGGCGTTCCTGAACGTCTATGCGCAGACGCTCCTGGAGGAGGGCGGCGTCGAGTTCGTTCACGGGCTGCTCGAACCCTACATCGCGGCCGGGCGCGAGGTGATCCTGGAAATCCACGAGTCCATGACCCACGTGGAACTCAAGCAGCTTGAACCTCTCTTCACGCGGCTGCGGCAACTGGGCATTCGGATCGCCCTGGACGACCTTATGCCGAAGGACCTGACATTCCGGCACCTGCGCATTCGGCCAGACTTCATAAAGGTGGACCGCACTGTATTCTCGAACATGAACCCAGTCGAGGCCGCGCGCACCATCAGCACCTTCGCGCGGTGCCAGGACAGCCTTGGGTACGTCCTGATCGTCGAGGGCATCGAGGACGACAAGATGCTCTCCATCGTGACGTTCGCCGGCGCCTGGCTGGTTCAGGGCTACCTTTTCGGCAAGCCCAGCCCGCACAAGGGCGAAGTAGTCTGAGAGGAAGCTGGATCCTGATTCCCGGGGCGATTGGGGACAGTGGATCCTCGAAACGTCCCTGCGACCTTTCGATTCAACTCACCTCGCTTCGAGAAACAGGACGATCACGCCGAGGATGATGCGGTAGATGCCGAATGGTGTCATGCCGACCTTCGAGACGAGACGGATGAAAGTCCACACCGCGACAAATGCCACGATGAAGGACACGATGTTTCCTATGAGGAGCGCCTGCATCATGCCGTCCATTTGAGTCAGCGCTTCGTACTCCTTGATGAACTTGAAGACGGTCGCCGCCCCGAGTGTCGGGAGGGCGAGGAGGAAGCTGAACTCCGCCGCCGTCCTGGGGGAGAATCCCCGAAGCTGGGCACCCACGATGGTCGTCATGCTGCGCGACATGCCCGGCCAAAGGGCGAAGCACTGCGCGATCCCAACGCAAAGCGCGTCCTTCAAGGTGATCCGGCCAAACTCGTCGATTGGGTAGTTCTCCACCCGCTTGGAGAGATACTCCGCAACAATCATCGCCACTCCCCCGACGATGAGTGCGGCGGCCACCGTCACCGGCCCAAACAAGACGTCCTGGATCTTCCCACCGAAGAGGACGCCCAGGACGGCGGCGGGGAGGAAGGCGACCGCGAGGAGCTTGTTGAGCCGCAGGCCCTCCTTGTCACGACCTGCAAGCCCGCGCAGCAGCAGCGCCACGCGGTCGCGATAGTAGACCAGGACCGCCATGATCGCACCGAACTGGACGATGATACTGAGGTCGTCCGCCGCGCGGTGCTCGATCCCAAGCAGGCGCGTGGTCAGGATCAGGTGCCCCGTCGAGGAGACGGGGAGAAACTCCGTCAGACCCTCGACGACGCCGAGCACGACCGCGTCGAGCGTGGATGCCACCTCAGCCCCCGAACCTGCACTTCAGCAGGGTCCACAAGCTCGCGAACCCGTCGGCCCAGTAGATCTTTTTCCCCTCCGCCTTGCCGCGCGGGAAGTAGCGGATCGGAATCTCCGCGAGCCGGTGATTGGCGAGGACGAGTTTCACGGTGAGCTCAACCGTGAAGGCGAAGTGGTTGTTGTGGATCGTGAAGGCGTCGAAGCATTCCCGGCGGAAGACCTGGTAGCAGGTCTCCACGTCGGTCAGCCTGAAACCGTGCAACTCCGGCGCGTAGAGCACGTTGACGGAGAAGTTGATGACCTGGTTGCCCCAGTACTGGAGGAAGGTCATGCGGGGCCTGCCGCGGAGGAATCGCGAACCGAACACGACATCGGCGCGTCCCTCCTCGATGGGGCGCAGCAGCGCCGGGTAGTCCATCGGGTCGAGCTCGAGGTCCGCGTCCTGGAAGATGATGACGTCCCCCTTGGCGCGGCGGATGCCCGCCTTGAGCGCGTTTCCCCTCCCCCGCCGGTGTCGCTGGAAGATGACGGTCGTGCCGGGGACGCGCGCCTGCCGCTGCAGTATCTCGCGCGTGCCATCCTCGCTCGCTCCGTCCACGACGATGATCTCCTTCTCGATGGGGACGGCGCGGACGCGTTCGAGCATGACCTCGACCGTGCGGCGCTCGTTGTAGACCGGGACGATGACGGAGAGTTTCACTGCCGGGGGCGGGGCTTGATCTCGAGGAGGATGGGCGACACGAAACCGCGCGGGTGGCGCTCGGCGTAGTCCTGCAGTGCGGCATCGGACGCGAGTTGCGCGACGGGCCTGACCTCGTGCCGCGCAACCCATGCCATGTAGGTGGGCTCGTCCGGCAAAGTCGTGAGGATGCGGGCCCTGCCGGTCGCGGGCGCAATCGCAAGACGCTCGATCTCGGACAGGAAGCCTTCGAAGGTTGGGGGCGGGCCGCTGCCGAATCCGACAACGGTTCGCATGGGAGCCTCGCGCGGGATGGTGCGAGCAAACCATGGAAACCTGTGGAAGTTCGCGCCGTAGACGGTGATGTCGCGACGGCTTCGCTCGACGTGCTGGGCGTACCACAGCGCATAGGTGTCGGCGTCGCCGTGGGTGAGTAGCACGGCGCCCTGCGGAAGGGAGTCGAGCGTGCGCGCGAGCCACTTGCGCGGAAAGTCCTCCCTGGACAGGTTGCATGCGCCGAGGTTTCCGGCGAAACCAAGGAGCGCCATCGCGAGCGGGAAGATCGCGAGCCGCACGCTCCGGGCAGGCACCGCCCCGTAGCCCGCGGCTTGCACTCCGCGCGTGGCGAATGCCACCAGTCCGTGTGCAATCAGCGGCGCGACCGCAGCGAGCAGCCCCACCATGTAGTCCGTGAAGTCGGGGATGTTGTAGGCGAGCAGGAAGGCGAGTTGGAGCGCTCCGCCGGCGGCGGCACACACTGCGAGCGCCGGCTCGCGCCCGCCGAGGCGGTGCCCCCCCGCGCCGAGGCATGCCATGATGAGGAGAGCGGGGAGCGCGGGAATCCCGGGACCAAACTGGCTGTTCAGGTCGCGCCCCATCGCACCGAGCCGGGACTTCGCGAACTCCGCCCACGTCGCCGCGGTGAACGGCACGCCGGGGCGTTCCTGCATGAGCTGGTAGCTGCCGTACTCGCCACCGCGAAGGTGGGTGGAGAGTTGCGCGAGGGATTTCGGCTCCCCCCAGACGATGCCCTCGCGATCCCCCGAAGCGCGCGCGGGGAGGGAGAGAGCAAGCGCGAGCCACACAGCGATGGCCGTTGCAAGGGACGCAAGCGCGCGACGGCGCACCCTTCTGTCCCCACGCATTCCCCAGAGTCGCGCCAGCAGAAGTGGCGCGACCGAGAGCCCGGGGAGGTGGTTGGCGGCGATCATGCCGAGGGATGCGCCAGCGACGAGGGCGCGCCGGGAACCGAGCCCATCGGCATCCGTCGAGGTGGCCCGGTGGAAAACGAGCGTCAGGAGCGCGTTCAGCGCGTACACCTCCACGACCGTGGAGGCGGCCCACAGCGCACGCGAGAATCCTGCAAGCAGCACCGCGGAGGCTGGGAGCCAGACCCGGATCGCATCCGGGAACGACCCCTTCTCGCCACGGAGGATGCGTTCCACCATGAGGCCGAACAACAGCGCCGTGCCTGACCCGAGGAGGGCATTCATCCATGCGAGTGCCATGTACGCGTGCGCGCGAGGCGCGAGAAACAGGACACCCTGCGCGAGGGTGGTGTAGAGCGGGTAGCCCGGCGGGTGGGCGACTCCCCCGGTGGCGGCGACCGCGCACAGCTCCAGCCCATCGCCGAAGACGATGTCGCGCGCGGCGGTCGCGAGGTACACGAGCAGCACGATCAACGCGGCGAGCCACGCTAGCTGGTCGCCTCGGTGGGGAGTCGGCCGTCGCTTCATCGAACCTCGTACACGTTCGTGGCGAACGCCTGCATGGTGTAGCGCGAGTGCCATGCCAGCGGGTTCTGCGATCCCGGGAAGCCCGACATCAGGTCCGCGAACACCGGCACGACGGTCGCCGTCTCCGTGAACATGTGCTCGAGGCGGTAGACCTTCGACAGCGCATCGGCGTAGCCCTCGCCCTGCTGGATGTCGAGCAGGAGGACGCGGTCGCCCGGCTTGAGAATGACCCTGCCGCGGAGGACGTCCTCGCCGATGTAGCGCACATCGGCTCCCGGCTTGGCGAAGAACCGCACCTTGTCGCAGGTGAGGCCCTCGCGGTAGGACTCGTTCGTCCAGATGGTGCCCGCGAAGCCGTCTGCGGTCGCCCTGCGGGAGGCGCGCGCCACGTCACCCCACGCATCCCTGCTCCCCCAGATGGCCGCGCCCGCGAGCACGATGGACCATGCGACGGCCACGGCGGCCGGCACCGCGGCGAACCTCGAGCCCCTGCGCTCCAGGGCCGAGCGCACGATGTCCGCGCCGGCGCCCGCAAAGACCCACAGGAGGCCATGGAGCGGGAGGAAGTAGCGCTCCTGGAAACTGGAGAAGAGGCTCTGCGCCACGAGGAGCACGATCCCCGAGTAGCCTGCGGCGAGGAGGAGCGGCCATTGGCGCGACGCCGCGGGCCGTATCGCGCCGACGAGTGCCAGCGCGGCGACCGGGTATCCGAGGAAGTAAGGGATGAAGAGGAGGAATGGTTCCGCGTTGCCGGCCAGAACGGCGAGGGTGCGGGCGGCGCCTCCCCCCGCGCGGTCGGCGAACTGCTCCCCGTGGATAGTGCCAACGCTCGCCATCCACGCGGGTGCGAGTGCAAACGCCGAGAGCCACGCGAGCGCCGCAGCGGGGATGTGGCGCCCCCGCAAGAGCACCACGCCCGCGACGATTGCGGGCGGGAGCAGCATCATGCCCTGGTAGCGCGTGAGCGCGGCGAGGCCTGCGGCCAGGCAGGCGTGCGCGAACGCCCGCCCGCGATCCCCGGGGCCCTCCCATGCCGCGATCAGGCGCTCGACGGACCACCAGAAGAAGAGGGAGAACGTTGCGTCGGACATCACGCGCGGGGCCCACCGAAGCGCGACGGGGCCCACCGCGCAGAACACTCCGGCAAGCAGGGCGGCACGCGTGCCATGATAGCGCTCCGCCAGCCTCCAGATCGGGATGATCGCCAGCGTGGAGGCGATCGCACTCACCGTCTTGCCCGCGCACAGCGGCCCGATGACCTTCCCCGGCAGCCAGCAGAGCGCCGTGTAGAGCGGCGGCCAGATGCCCGACGGACGCTCGAACTGCGTGAGCAGCAGCACGCCGTCGGTGTACTCCCCCGCGTTGACGCCGAGGAGCGCAAAGCGGGCGATCCCCGCCACGGCCAGCAGGAGCAGCAGCGCCCGGGGAAAGCCGGTGCCTGGGGTCGGCGTCACTCGCCCTTCCAGTGGTTCGGGGGATTGGGAATGTCGAGCAGCGCCCGGACCCAGAACAGGTCGAGGTAGTTGCGCGAGAGCATTTCCGGGTAGGCGGCCCACTGCGATTCCTGGGGGATGTAGAGCGAGTCCACCATGGGCGCAGGGAGGCTTGCAGGCGAGACCGGGCGGTTCGTCGCGCGATCAGTCACCATGAAGTGCTGTGCGACCGTCATGACCTCACCCTCGCGATATGCGAGGCGGTGGTAAACACCGTCCGCCGGGGTGCGGAAGTACTCCGTGTAGTAGTCGAGCGCGCACACGGAGGATCCGAGGAGCTGCACGAGCGCCCCGGCCGCCGCGAACAGGCGGATCGCATTGCGCACCAACATTGACGGCGTGGGCACGAAGAGGAACGCCGCCCCCGCCATGAGGGGCAGGTGAAGCTGCACGATGTGGCGCGGCCCCCAGCACCACCCCCCATCCCAGTTCTGCCACTTCGCCATGGCGACGAGGAACGGGGCCCATCCCGCCAGCGCAAGGAGCGCCGCCGGCCTCGCCACAGCACCAGCGCGGCACCAGCCCCATATGCCCAGAACCAGCGCGGGCGAGAAGAAGAGGAGTCCCTTCCCCGGGGAAGCGAGGAGGCCGTGCAGGCCGACGAGGAGCGGCGTCGTGAACTTTACGCCCTCGCTCTGGTCCTCGTAGCCGGCGGTGATGGTGACGGCCCCGTAGCGCGCGCCGTTGTAGGCCTGGAGCAGCGCGAAGGACACAACAGTGGCAAGCCCCGCCACGAGGAGGGGATAAAGGCGCCTGCGGGAGTCTGCCCGTTCCGCGCGCGCGAGCCACCACAGGCACGCCGCGGCAAGGCCCAGCCCCGCCACGATGATGGGAAAGTCCACGCGCGCCCACACGCCTGCTGCCAGGGCGGCCCCCGCAAGGAGCGCATGACGCCCTCCGCGCGCGGGATCCGCAGCCAGGTGCCATGCGAGCAGTTGCCCCATTGCAGCCGTGCCGAGCAGCCCGGCAAGCGGCTCCGTGAAGTAGGTGCGGCCGTGGGCCCATCCGATGGTCCCCACGGCCCACAGGAAGGCCGCCCCCAAGCCGCCCCGCCATGAACCCGTCGCGAGAGCGGCGAAGTGCGCGAGCGCGATCGCGCTCAGCGCCCCGATGATCGGGTTGAAGAGCATCGCCAGGAGGCCGCGGTGCCAGTACTCCGCCGGCGTCTTTGCGTGGTGCACGTGCGACATCGAGGGCCACATGACGCCCGCGAACGACTCCGCAAACAGGCCCTCCGTCGCGTGCGCAAGCCACACGACCGGGACGGACAGGAGGGGCTGCAGGGGTGGGTACTGCGCATAGAACTCCCCACGCCGACCGGGTCGCGTTGCAAAGGTGGCCGACGGGGGCACGCGCAGGACACCAGCCGCCTCGTCGTACTCGAGGGGAAGCACCGACGTGCTCCCGCGGAGGGCGATGGACTCCGCCGTGCGGAACATCAACTCCTCGTCGGGGGAGGTGAGCTTGCCTCCCGTGACGAGAACCTGCATGAGGAAGACGAGCGCCGCGAGGAGCGCGAGCGCTCGCCGCGGCGCCGGCCCCGGTTCCTCCCGGGCTGATCCGGTCAAGGGGCCTTCGTGCCCCCCGCGGGCGGGGCAGCGACCCTCGGGGACACATAGTCGAGGCGCGTGTCGTAAACGCGCGGGTTCGAGCCCATCAGCGCGTTCTTCAGTGCCTCGACCGACTGGGAAAGGTGCCGGAACGGGGTCGGGTCATTGACGAGCAATCCTATGGTGCCGTCCCCGCGGTCGATCTTGTCCATGATCGAGTTGAGGGACTTGGTGGTGCGGTCGAGGGGCTCGCCCAGGTTCTTGATCTCGGTGTTCAACTGGGCGACGAGGGCGTCGAGATTGCCGCCAAGGGACTGTTCGCGCGTGGCGAGGGAGTCGGCGAGGGCGATGACCTTCGGGCGAAGCTCCGCGAGGGCTTCGCGAAACTCGCGCATGGTAGCCTCGGCCTCCCCCCCCACGGAGTTCACGCGTGCATCGGCGGACTCGAGGACCTTGCTCGCCTTCTCCTCCATGCCCTGGAGGCGGCCGCTCAGGTCGGCGACGTTCGTCATCGTCGTCTTAAATGAGGCCTCGTTGTCCTGGAGGATCCGCGTGACGGTCTCCATCGAGGAGTTGAGGTTTTGCAGTGATGCAACGAGGGCGTTGCGGTTCTGGTCGTCGACGACGAGCTCCTTGAGCGCAGCGACGGTTTCGCGGACATCCTCGACGATGGCGTTTGCCTGGATGAAGGTCTTCTCGAGGTCGAAGGGATCGACGCCCTTGATCTCGCCTCCGGCGGGGAGGAGGGCGCTTTCCTGCGAGCCCGGGGTGATTTCGATCCGCTTGTCGCCGATGAACCCCTGCTGGACGATCCGGGCCTCCGCGTTGAAGCGCATCTCGTGCGAGGGGTCGATTTCCATGAAGACGCGTATGGGCGGGTCGGCCTTGCGGGCCTGGATGCGCGAGACGCGCCCCGCCCGGACACCCGAGACGAGGACGGGGGAGCTGACCTCCAGGCCGCTCACATTCGAGAAGTCCGAGTAGTACGTCACGTCGTTCGACCACAGCCCCCCCCGTATAAGGAAGGTCATGGTGAGCAGGCCGACGAGCGCGACGAGCGTGAAGGCGCCGACGGCCAGGTTGCGTTTGCTTTCTGGGTTCATGGTGCCGGGGTTCCGATCTTCTTGTTCATGATCTGGCTCTCGCGTACCGCCACCTGGGTGCTCACGCGCTCCTGGTCCTTGCGCGTGATCGGACCCTCGGAGTGGCCGTTGACGAACTGGTGGACGTAGGGATCCTCGGAGTTCTGGAGCTCCGACGGTGTGCCGGTGAAGATGAGGCGCCCCTCGTACAGCATGCTGATGCGGTCGCCGACCTTGAGCGCGGACTTCATGTCGTGCGTCACGACGATTGCTGTGACGCCGTACCTTTCCCGCGTGGCGAGGATCAGGTCATTGATCACGTCGCTTGTGACGGGGTCGAGTCCGGTCGTGGGCTCGTCGTAGAGGACGATCTCGGGTTGCATGGCAAGTGCGCGCGCCAGACCCACGCGCTTCTTCATGCCGCCGGAGAGCTCCGACGGGAACAGGTGCCCCGTGTTCGGGAGGTTGACCTCGCGCAGGAGCCGCTCCACACGGGCGTCGATTTCGGCCACGGGGAGACGCCCCTCCTCGTCGAGGTAGAACCCGACATTGCGGCGGACGTTGAGGGAGTCGAAGAGCGCGGCGGCCTGGAACACCATGGACACCTTGCTGCGGGCGAACGAGACAGAGGCGGGGTCGTCGAGCCTGAGCCGTTCACCGGCAATCTCAATCCTCCCCTTGTCGGGGCGCAGCAACCCGCACAGATGCTTCAGAAGGACGGATTTGCCCTCACCGCTTCGGCCGATGATTACGTGGGTCTCACCCTTCGGGATTTCAAGGTTGAAGCCCGCGTAGATGACCTTCGGTCCGAAGGCCTTATGGAGGTTCTTGACGGTGATCATGGTGCGGCTTTGGGGCGGCACCTTCCGGCCCGGGGGTCGGGGGTGTCAACCCGACCGGGGCGGGCAGGGGTTCCAGGGACTCCCGCAGCCGCGCGAAGACCTCAGCCCGCAGGGGGGCAACCACCGGTCCCCGGTCCGACGGGTGGTTCTCGTTTGAGAGATAGGCCAGAAAGCAGAACAAGGTGGGATCGATCCAAAGGCTGCAACCCTCGGAGGCATCTGCGCCCATGCTCATCGGCGTGAAGCCGCCGAGACGGTACCCGAGTCCCATCCCCGGGTCCCGGGGGGTCGGCTGGCGGATCAGTCGCATCGTGTCCGTGGTCAGGTAGGACTCCGCCGCGCCCATCCCCGGAAGGAGCTTTCGGGCGAAGAGGCCCATGTCGTCCGCGGATGTGAAGAGACCCGTGGCGGATGCGCTCTTCCCCAGCGCGTGGCCCAACTCATCTGTCGGCTCCGCCCACGCCATGCGTCCCAGCCAATCGAGGTAGGGCCCGGGGGCGATCGTCTGCCGCCAGTGTGCTGGCGGATGAAAGGTCGTGTTCGCCATGCCAAAGGGGACGAAAATCTCCTGCTCCGCGAGATCGTGGAAGGGGGTTGCGTACTTCGACTCGAGGATCAGGCCGAGGAGAAGGTGGTTGATGCGGCTTGGCTGGGTTGCACGGCCGTGGGGAGCGATCGGCTGAAGCTCGTTCAAGTACCTCATGGCGCGGTCGCGCGTGGAAATCCGCTCGGGAAGGACGACCGATCCCGGCAGGCCGGATGTCTGCCGCAGGAGGTCTTCGATGGTGATCGGGTCCTTGCCGCCGCCGGAAACCTCGGGCAGCACTTCGCCGAGCGTCTGGTCGAGCCGAAGATCGCCGCGCTCGATGGCTTTCAGGGTCATCGGCACCGCGGTCACGTAGCCAGCCAGTTCCCCGAGATCGTACTGGGTCGAGTAGGTCGCCTTGACGCGGTGTGGATCGACCATCATCCACCCCACCGACACGGGGAACATCTCCCCCCATGAACGGCTCAGGTACACGACTCCCCCCGGGGTGCGCCCCTCCCGGACGGCCGTGGCAACCATCCCGATGGCCTCAACGTACGGACCAGTCAGAACCCATCCCTGACCAAGCCAGTCGGTGTTTATCCCCAGCCCCAAGATGTCCGCATTGCGATCCAAGGTGGCCTGTGCCGCTGCGGCCAATGGCTTTGAGCCTCCCGTCACGTAGTGATCGGGGGCCGGGGCATCCCCTTCCATTTGAAACGCCGGTTGGGCCCACAGGCCGGGAGTGGCGAGAACACATGCGAGCGCCACGAGCGATCGCGCGATCTCGGGCAGGGAGCGTTTCACGGCGTTGTCACCATGGGCCGGGGAGGCGGACAGGCTGCACAAGGGCTGGCGTCGTCATGGCAGTGAGGTGACTCGGAGCCCTCGGGCGGGGATTGCCGGATCAAGGTGCATGCCAACGCGTCGAGCTGCCCCGCGTGCCGGCGACCACTTCCAACCGAGTGTCGATAAGCGCCTGCAGTTCCGCAACATGGGACACGATCCCGACAAGTCGGTTGCCAACCCTCAGTCCCCGAAGCAGGTCGATCGCGTCGTCGAGGGACTCGCGGTCCAGCGAGCCGAAACCCTCGTCGATGAACAGCGCGCCTAACTCGATACCCCCGGCCTGGCGCTGGACGTTGTCGGCCAGCCCCAGCGCCAGTGCGAGGGCCGCCTGGAAACTCTCCCCGCCGCTGAGTGTCGCCACCGGGCGCGATTGCCCCGTCCACGCATCCTCGACCTCGAGGTCCAGCCCGAACGCCTGGCCGCGGTGGCGACGCTCGACCGCACGATGGATCCGGTACCGCCCGCGGGACAGCTCCCTCAACCGGATCGTGGCATCCACGAGCACATCGTCGAACATGGCGCCGAGTATCCAGCGCTGCAGGTTGATCCCCGTGAGGTTTGGTGGACGACCATCGGCCGCGTGGGCTATCGGGCCGATGGCATCGAGATCGGATTGCGCATCGGCTTCCTGGCGCGCGAGCGACCCGATTTGCTCGGCGACACGGCGGAGCGCGTCGAGCCGTTCGCGCGCGGCGCCGAGGGCAGCCTCCGCCTCCGAGGCGCGCCGGCGTGCCTCCCCCTCCCTCGCCTCGGCCCCGGCAACGTCCGGAGGCTCGAGCCCCAGGACGGCGTCGCGGGCGCGTGACTCCCTGTCGCGCGCAGCCGCGTGGACTTCGCGCACGCGTGATATGTGTGCCTCGATGGCGCGCTCGGCCTTTTCATCGCGGCGGGCGGATTGGTAGTCCGACGCGTCGTCGAATCCTGCGCGGGCAAGCGCCGCGAGCAACTCCGCCGATGCAGCCCCCGCGGCGAGTTGCGCCGCCTCCAGCGCGCCGCTCGCGGTCTGCGCGTTCGCCTCCGCGTGTGCCGCCTTGGCCGCCCTCCTTTCGGCGATGCCGGCCGCCCTGGCGAGGTCGGCTTCCTTGCGTGCCACGTCGGCACGCAGCGCCTCCACCTTCTGCCGCAAAGCCCCGGGCGCGCCGAGTTCCCCGGGCAGGCGGGACGCACAGGTCTCCGCCGCGGAATCGGCGGCCGCCAGCGCGAGGCGGATCCGCTCGGATTCGCCGCGCAATGACTCGACCTTCGCCTGAAGGTCCGGCAGACGCTGGCGCAACTTCTCCTCCTTCGACCGCGCGTCGTCCCGTGCCTTGAGGGCGCCCTGTGAAGAACGGACGGCCGCTTCGAGTTCGGCTTCGAGCGCGGCCGGATCGGTGGCGGACTGGCTTGGGAACTCGGTCCCGAGGCGTCGTTCCAGGGATGACTCCTGGTCGCTTGCCGCGGCGGCTTCGGCCACAAGGCGGGCGAGGTTCTCGCGGGCCGATGCCACCTGGTCCGAGGCTTGCCGGAGGGACTCCTCCGCGCGCGCCAACTCCGCGTCGGTCGCCGTGGAGGGCGAGGGCCCCGCGGGCGCCGGGTGCTCGATCGAACCGCAGACCGGGCATGGCTGGCCCTCGCGCAGGTTCGCCGCGATGGCCGCGGCGCGCCCGTTCGACCAGCGCGCGCGCGTCTCCTCCACTCCACGGATCGCGTGCGCGTGCGCGGCCTGCGCCTCGTTCACCTTCAGGGACGCGGCGTCACGGCGCATCGATGCCTCTCGGACGCTCGCTGCTGCGGTTGCCCGGTCGGCGAGCAGCCTGCGCCATGCGCGGGTGCGCTCCAGCGCCGCCTCATGCTCCGGAAGCCTCGATGCCTCGCCCGATAAAGCGGTGAGACGCGACGAGAGCGCATCCGCCTCCGCCGTGACGGAGGCCAGTTCCCGCGTTGCGGAATCGCGGCTGGACTCCGACTTGGCCAAGTCTGCGCGCAGGCCCTCCGCGCGTGCTCTCGCATCTGCGAACTGTTCCGCGACTGGCACCAGCCCTTCGAGGCGCGCCGCCTCGGCGGTCAAGTCCGCGCACTTCGATGCCGCTTCGCGGGCGCGGGCGAGGTCCGTTTGCGCCTCCGCCAGCAGGGACGCGGCCAGCCGCGCATCGGCTTGTGCCTTCGTGCCCGACTCGGCCACCCGGGCCGCCTCGGTGGCGCGCAACTCCGCGAGCGTGCTCGCGGGATCGACCGTTCGTGCCGCGCGCGCCCTGTCGAGCTCCGCATGCCGTGCGGCAAGTCCTTCCACCTCGTTCGCGGCGGCGATTGCCGCTTTTGTCGCATCATCGAGCTCCGCGTGGAGCCTGGCCGTCGCGAGCTCACGGGCAAGGAGCGCGGACGCGGACTCCAGGTCCTGCCTCGACCGCACCGCCACATGCTCCAGCGCCTGCGCCTCCTCATTGAGCCGGCTGCCCATCTCCGCGAGTTCGTCGCGCGTCGCAATCCCCACGGTGGCAAGCACGGCGGATGCACTTTCCCGCGCGGATTCGACGGCTCGAGTGAGCTCGATCCTTCTCGCCTTAAGGAGGCCCGCGAAACTCTCGAACCGCTGCGTGCCGAAGAGGACCTTCAGGACGTCCTCACGCTGCTGGGATCCGGCGATGAGGAACTCGCGCACCTTGCCCTGCGGCAGGAGCATCACCTGGCGGAACTGGTCGGCGCTGAATCCCAGCAGGCCCCGGATGGCCTCCGTCACGCGGGTTTCGCCCGTTGCGAGTGGCGTGCCCTCCTGATCATCCGTCGTGCAGGCGGACCTGTCCCAGAGCGTGGCCTCTCCCGGGACGGAGGTCATGCCCTCCCCGCGTTGCCGGCGGCGCTCCCACGGAGGGCGCCTGTGCACCCGATAGGCCGCGCCGCGCAGCTCGAAGTCGAGGACCACCTCCGTGGCCGTGCGCGGGTCTGCGAGTTGGCTGCGCATGCGGTCCACCGTCCGTCCTTCCGTCGTGGTGGAGCCGTAGAGCGCGTGGCACATCGCGTCGAGGACCGTGGACTTGCCCGCGCCGGTCCTGCCGTGGATCAGCACGAACCCTGCGCGCAGGGCGGGGCGGAAGTCGATGCGCTCGGTGCCCGTGAATGGGCCGAACGCGGTCATCGTGATGGCGAGCGGCCTCACTGAGCGCCCGTCCCGAAGGCCTTGTCGAGGATCGGCGCGATGGCGGCCTCCTGCGGCGCGGTCATCGCGGTTCCCGTCGAAGCCTCGACGAAGCGGCGCACGAGTTCGCGGTCCGGCGTCGTGCGCACCTCCTCCGCCCGTGCCGGGCGCATGGATTCCGGGCCGCGGGGGCGAAAGGTGACCTCGAGGGCGTTCGGGTAGAGCTCCCTCACGCGTCCCATGGCGTCGACGACGATGCCCTCGTCGGCGAGTTCGGCAGAGACGTAGTCCTCGGGCGAGGGGTCCCGGAGGCGGGCCGCCGCCAGTTCCGCGAGCGTGCCGGTCAGGCGGCGCAGCGCGCGCCGCAGCGACAGCGGCATGAGCTCCGCCACGGGGCCGCGGTCCGGCGAGAGCTCGACAACCAGCACCCCCCGCGGCCCTTCCGAATCACCGAATGAGTACCTCATCAGGGATCCGGAGTAATGGATCCTCCCCTCGTTGTGGGCCTGGGGCGAGTGCAGGTGCCCGAGGGCCGTGTAGTCGAAGCCGCGGAATGCGTCCGCCGGGACCGTGGAGACACCCCCGACAGAAAGCGGGCGCTCCGATTCGCATTCGGCCCCGCCGGACAGGAAGACGTGGGCCACGGCGACCCGAGTCGCATCGGGGGTGGGATCGTGCGCGAGCGAGGCGGCGACTTGCGCGCGCACCGCGGCATCGTGGGAGTGGATGCCGTCGTCGGCGTACGCCGCGCGCGCAACCGCCGGCTCCGCGTAGGGAATCGCGTGGACGTGCAGGGGGCCGCTGCGGGTCGCGATCCTCACCGGCGGCACTTCCGGGCCCATACGGGCTGCGATGTGGACGCCGGAGCTGGCGAGAAGTGCGCTTCCGAACCCGAGCCTCTTGGCGCTGTCGTGGTTTCCGGGGATGATGACGATGGGGGCTCGGCACTCCGCCACGAGGCGCGCAAGGAGTCCGTCCAGCAGGACGACCGCATCCGCCGGGGGAATCATCCTGTCGAACACGTCCCCCGCGAGGAGGATCGCGTCGGGCTGCGACTCGCGCGCACATCGCACGAACTGGTCGAGGAGGTGCGCCTGATCGTCGAGGAGCGACACCCCGCGCAGGAGCTTGCCCAGATGCCAGTCCGCCGTGTGGATGAGCCGCATGGAGAGATCGTCGCCCCGGACGGCGGGGGCGAAAGTTGAAAGTCCATTGGCGCCGGGCGGAAGACTGTGCGGACTTCTCCGGCCATGCGCATCCTCCACCTTGCCGCCTCGCACCGCTGGACCGGCGCCGCGGAGCCTGCGGCGCGCCTTGCGCGCGCCGAAGCGGCACTGGGCCATGAGGTGCGCCTCGCGCTGACGGCGGGCTCGAGCTTTGACCGCGAGGCCACCGCGCTCGGAATCGAAGTCGAGCGCTCGATTCCCTTCGACCGCTCGCTCCTGGTGCACCGGCGCTGGCGCGACAAGGGACTGCTCGCGGACTTCGTGCGGGTCTTCCGCCCGGACATCGTGCATGCGCACCTGACGCACGACCACGTGCTCGCGGCGCTGGTGCTCGGCGCCCCCGGGCCGGGCAAACCCGTGCTGGTCCGGTCATGGCACCGCGAGGCGAACCCCCGGCGCGACCCGCTGACCCGATGGCTCGGCGCACGGCGCACCTATGGCGCCATCGCCGTGTCGCGCCATCTGGCCTTCGAACTTTCGCGTGCCTACGGCTTTCCGGAGTCGCGCGTGCACGTCGCGCGGGGGACGGTGGACTGCACGCGGTTTCGCCCCACGGGACGCGGCGTTGTGATGAGGCAACGGTGGGGCATCCCCGGCGCCGCACCGGTCGTCGGGATCATCAGCAGGCTGCGCGTCGCACGTGGGATCGAGTGGCTGGTGGATGCCGCCGAGGACTTCCTCGCGCGGGTGCCCGACGGCTGGCTGGTCGTGTGCGGGCGCGGCAACTGGCAGGAGGCGATGAAGGCGCGCATCGCGGCGCATCCCCACCGCGCGCGCATCCACCATGCGGGGTATGTGACGGGCACGGACCTCGAGGACGCCTACGATGCCTTCGACGTGGGGCTGCTCCTTCGACCGGGCAACGATGGGGCCTGCCGGGGTGCGCTGGAGGCCATGGCATGCGGCAAGCCGGTCATCGCTGGCGACATCGGCGCCCTGCGCGACCTGATCGGCGGCACCGAACGCGGCTGGCTCGTGCCCGACTTGAACCGCCGTGCGTTGTCGGACGCTGTGGTGGCTGCGCTCTCGAATCCCGAGGAGTGCCGCCGCCGGGGTGCCATCGCGCGCCACGACATGGAGCGTGACTTCGGGGAGGAAGGGCTCGCCCGGGAAGTCGTTGATTTCTATGGCAGGCTGCTGCGCGAGATCGGCCGCCCGTAGTCGGCCCAGCCTGTACCAAATGGTGCACGAGTGGCGCCAACCCGCGGCAATGCCCGGGAAATCGTTGTCCTGTCGGGTCGCGAACCGAGTATGATTCCTGCAATGCGATTGGAGTCCGCATCCCGGCACCTCACATGTCCGATCCCCTGAACGCGCATCCCCCCAACGACGGCATCCTGCTCAAGACTCCCTCCGAGGCGCCCACGGTGGACCTGCCTCGCCGCGTGGACGGGCACGCCGCGACGCGTCCGATCCCCTCGACAGCTTCCCTGCCGGTGGGGGAAGCGTCGACGATGCCCGTGCGGCTCGGGTCCTACCGAATCCTGGGTCCGCTCGGGGGCGGCGGCATGGGCGAAGTTTACGATGCGTTCGACGAGGCGCTCGAGCGCCCCGCTGCCGTCAAGGTCATCGCCCGCAAGTACGCCTGCGAAGCCGTCATGTTCGAGCGGCTGCAGATCGAGGCCCGCGCCGCGGCCAGGCTCAGCCACCCCAACATCGTGACCGTGTACCAACTCGGCCTCGAGGGAGACCTCGCCTACATCGCGATGGAGCGCATCCAGGGGGAGTCCCTCGCCTCGGTGATCCGGGCACGGGGGGAACTGCCCGTGGCGGAGGCACTTCAGATCGTGCGCCAGGCCGCCGCTGGGCTCGCCCATGCCGCCGACCAGAAGGTCATCCACCGCGACATCAAGCCCA
>CAZUCD010000046.1:9348-24731 GCA_964618855.1 uncultured Candidatus Sumerlaeota bacterium | reverse complement strand
GGCAGACGCCCGTTGAGGAAGGTCGGGCATTCGTTGGTGGGCGTGCAGACGCCGTCCACCACGCCGGTGGTGGCGGGCGGGAAGCGGCAGTCCTCGGTGTCGACGCAGCGGTTGCCGTTGCGCTCCAGCAGACGAACGTCGTCCTCGGACAGGTTGCGCGGGTACTCCTCCACGAACGAGGGCATCGTCCGCGGAAATCCCTTCCACGCATTCAAGTGGCGATAGAACGCCCCCGCCCGCTCCCTTGCGGCAATCTCATCGGCATTCACAGGCATCGCGTTCACCCCCGGCACCGGTTTTCGAAGAACCATGAACCGACGGCCCCCGCGAGGCGAAGGATTTCCTCGTCCGTGCGGGGGGCCGACACCGTGATGCGCAGCCTGCTCGTTCCGCGCGGCACCGTCGGCGGGCGTACCGCGCCGCACCGGAAACCCCCGCGGAGCACATGGGCGGAAAGCGACATTGCGTCCGACTCGTCCCCCACGACCACGGGCACGATGGGCGAGGGCGACGCCGGCATCGGCAATCCGCGCGCACGCAGCTCGGCGCGCATCAGCGCGGACTTTGCGGCAAGCGCCGCGACGCGCGCAGGCTCGCGCTCCACGATGCGCAGCGCCGCCAACGCCGCCGCAGCCACCACGGGCGAAAGTGCCGTCGAGTAAACCTGCGAACGCACGAAGTTCGCGCACCAATCGCGCACGACGCGCGGCCCGAGGATCGCGCCCCCCTGCGCACCGAGCGCCTTCCCGAGGGTGGCTATGGTGACGACGCGGTCCGCCCATGGCTCCGGAGCGATGCCGAAGTGCTCGAAGGTGCCCCGGCCCGTGGCGCCGATGGTCCCCGTCGCGTGCGCCTCGTCCAGGACCAGCACCGCGTCGTGTCGGCCGCAGACCTCCAACAGCTCCGGCAGCGGAGCAACATCTCCGTCCATGCTGTAGACCCCGTCCACCACGACCCAGCGCACGCCCGTGGATTTGTCCCTCCCCAGCAAGTCGTCGAGGTGCCCCACGTCATTGTGCCTGAAGACGCGGCGCCGCGCCCCGGAGATTGCAGCGCCCAACGCGAGGCAGGAATGCACCAGTCGGTCCAGGTAGATCGTGTCACCCGCCTCAGCCGCCTCCGCAAGGAACCCGGCGGCGCCCTGGAAACCCGAGGGAAAGAGTAGCGCCGACTCCGCGCCCTTGAACCGGGCGAGCTCCCCCTCGAGCTCCTCGTGCACCTGCGCACCACCACTGACGAGCCGCGAAGCCCGCGCCCCGACGCCGAACTTCAGCGCGGCCGCGCAGGCGGCCCCGACAACCTCCGAGTCCCGCGACAGGCCCAGGTAGTCGTTTCCGGCAAAGTCGATCCCGCCCGCATCGGCCGGGGGGATGGTGCGAAGCAGGCCGGTTTCGCCGCGTTTCCCCAGCGCACCTGCAAACCTCGCAAGGTGCCTCACGGCTGTGCGCCCCCGGGCATGCCGCTCACCTTCGTGCGCTCCATCAGGCCGATGCGGTCCATCATAAGCGGCACCGTTCGCACCTTAGGCTCCTGGATCGACCCGCCGATCCTGAAGCTCACGAGGAAGTCCGTCAGCTTGTCGAGCACGCCAAGCGCACCGCCGATCACGGGCACGCCCTTGAACCGGCGGGAGACCACGTTCGCCGTGACGTCGAAGTCCAGCAGCGCGTCGAAGGTCACCTTGCCGGATGCGTAGAGCGCCAGTGCGGGGCTCGTCACCTTGATGTCCGGCAGCAGCACCTCCCTGTCGCGCACGGTGAGCGTCCCCTCCATCCGCGTGTCCTTCCCGCCACTGGAGGAGGCCAGGTTGAGGATTCCTCGCACCGCGGTGAAGATCTTCCCGCCGACGAAGCTGCTTTCCTCCACGAGGTAGCTTCCCTTCGCGGCGTAGGTCTGCTGCTGTTGGATCGCGCATTCGAAGTGCACTTCACCCGAGATGACACCGTCCATTTCCTCCGGACGCTTGCGCAGGTCCGTGAGGAACGTCCTGATGTCAAACCGCGTCATCTTCGCGCGCAGGTCCATCAGCGTCGGCATGCCACCGCCCCGGAAGGTGAAGTCCCCGTTGCATGATCCGTGTCCGCCGTAGGCGTCTGTTTCTATGTTCCTGATCTTGAAGAGTCCGTTCGCGTGGCGCCATGCCTCGTAGATGATTGTCCCGGATGTGTTCTTTCCCGTAAATCCCAGGAATTCGGTCTCCTTCGCCCGGACATTGCCCTCGAGCCGGACCAAAAGCCGTGGCAGGGGATTGGGCTCGGTCTTGCGCACGCGGCGGGCAACGGGGCGCTGCGCCTCCGGCAGCGTCGCCCAGTCGGAAAGCCAGCGGCTTATCGAGAGGTAGTCCATGGCCGCGTCGAACTTTATGTCCGTCGATTTTCCGAGGACCACGCGCCCCGATACGAGCATGTCCTTGGACGGCCCGCAGTCGGCGAGCACGTTGGTGAAGACAATCGCCTCCTCGGTGGCGCGGGCATTTCCGCGAATATTCTCGATGCGCATGGGAAAATCCCGCGCGTAGAACACGACGGGGCGCTCCTGCTGGTAGTCCACCGCGTAGGACAACCGCAGCGGCCCGGTCTGCTTCACGCTGATTTCGCTTCCCCGCCGCATGAGCGTCGCCACCCATCGCCGGATCAGGTCGGGCCCCGCATCCAGGGGCTCCGCCGCGCGCAGTTCCGCCTTCACCTTGGCCGGCAGCGGCCCGGAGCAGTAGATGTCCTCCAGGTCGTACGGCAGCACCGTCGTCAGGATCTCAAAATGCGTGCGCAGGTCCCCCGCGACCGCGATCGACTGGTCCGTCGCATCGATGCGCAGTTCGACCAGGCTCCCCGGCGTCGTGCCGTCCGCGACGTCCGCCTTGAACCTGCGGATGCTCACGGAGTCATTCGTGGCCTGCATGTCGATGCTGACGTTGGACAAGGCCAGGTCCACCGTGGGCGTCGGGATCGTCCCCGCGCCCTCGTTCACGGTGAGCCGCACGTCGTACGCCGGCTCCATCATGCGCTCGGTGTCGAGCCGGGCGGCGATCTCCGCATGGTACCGCCCCTCCACCGCATCGGGCGCGATGGGGAGGTAGAGGATGCGGGACAGGAGCGCGGCAAGGTCCTGCGCCAGGCCGTCGGCTTCGGCGCGCAGGTCCAGAGTCAGCGCGCCCGCCTCCTGCCCGAGGGTCGCGATGGGGCGCCCCGAGAGCGTTGCATTGGCGAGCAGCCGCGTGTCCCCGACCGAGGCCGTCAGGCGATTCAGGCGCACCTGCCCCCCCGCGTAGGTCAGTTCCCCGGGGTCGATGGCGATCGGCTCGGTCGCCCTGTACAGGAGCACGGAACCCCGCCCCCAAACCAGCGATGCGTCGCGCACCTCCGGGCGAAGCACGATGTCGCCCCACCGCGTGGAATCCGTGCTGACCGAGTGCGCGCGCACCGCCGCATCGACCGCCAGCGTCACGGGCAGGTCTGCGGAGGCGATCTCCTTCGGAATGATGCCAAACCGCTGCGTCAGCTCCAGGAGAGACGCCGCCTCGCCCTCCGCGGTGAGCGCGAGCGTCCCCGTCGTGTCCCCGTTGTCATCGGGGGTCGGCACCGCCATGCGCGCGCGAAGGGCCATCTCTCCCATGGTGGCGTGCAGCTCATCGAGCGCGAGTTCGTCCTGCGAGACCCGCAGCGCGAGCCGTTTCAGCAGCAGCGGCGCCGGCCAATCCCGACCCCGGACGGACCAGCCCCCCGCCTCCAGCGAGACGCCGCCCTCCAGGCGCGCGGGATCGACGAAGCTCCCACGGGCCTCAGCGACCAGCATGAGCGTCGGCGAAGTGTCCGCCGGTTCGACGAGCACGCCCGACGATGCCAACAGCCTCCCCGCTGCGACGCGCAGCGCGGGCGCCGGGAACTGGGCTATCCGCAGGTTCGCCTCGCCGGGGAGGGTTCCCTCGAGTTCGACATGCCCGGATGCCGCGAATTGGATCTCGTCCCCGAGGATCCGTGCGTCGTAAACGGTCAGCCTGTGCGTCCCCGGCGCGTACTCTGCACGCGCGCGCAGGGACAGGTTGCGGTCCACCCACTGCTCCCCACCGACGCGATCCTCCAGGAGCTCGAACCGGTTGGCGTTCAGTTCCAGCGAGGCCGTGATGGGCGCGCCCGCCTTCTCCGGCAGCGTCGCGTTCGCGCCGAGCATCACGCCCTGCAGGCGACCGGTCATTCCCCCCAGCCCCGGCACCTCGAAGGGCAACCCGATCGCCCCGAGGTCCCCCTTCACGATGACCGAGCGCGAATCCGGATGGTAGCTCGCATCCAGCATCCACATCTCCGAGGCGTTGGCCGAGACGATGCCGCTCGCGTGCATGAACCAAGGCGAGTCGGCCGCGAGCCGCGGCTCGAGCTCGACGCTGCGCGCAAAGAGTGAGACGGCCGCCAGGGATGGGTGCGGCGGTTCCGCATGGATGCTCAGCTCGCGCAGGATCACCCGGGGAGTGATGCCGGAGTGGGAGCCGCCACCGGGGGAAGCCGTGCCCCGCGTGGCAGGGGGCCGACCCGCCGCGGCGGCAATCACGGACTCCAGCGTCGCCGCCGGCCCGTCGAGCCGGAACGCCCCACTCGGGTCGTGGATGACCGAGATCCGTGAGGGCGCGGCGACCTCGACCGTCTCGGGCCACGTGCCATCGCCCGCGAGCATGTTCGCCGGCGAGCCGCTCAGGCGGATGCTCCCAATGCGGAAGGGCGGCGACCCCTTGGTTGGGCCGGGGATTTCGACCCCGCGGACCAGGACCTCACCCGCGACGAGGCGGACTCTCACCCCCTCCACCTCCACATCGATCCCAGTGGCGATGGCGACCCGTTTTTCCAACTCGCGGGCCATCCAATTCGCCGACAAGGGCAGGAACACGACCATCGCCAGCAGCAGCATGATCGCCGCCGGCACATAGACCCGAATCCGTCGGAACGCGGCGCGCCAGGCACGCCTCGTCGGCATGATCTTCACGGCATCCGCCGGAATAGGAGTCGCGCAGTCGCTCCGCCCATGGCGTGGAACCATTCAAACAGACTTCGCGGAAGAGCAAGGGGGTTGCGCCAGCCGGCCATCCGTGCCGCCATGGCCCCCACAATACGCACGCAGGAGCTTGCCTCGCGAATGGCAGGAGTGCACGGACAACCCGGCGCGCCGGGCAGGATAGTCATCGTCGACGTCGAGCCCTCCCTGGCCGGCGGCAGGCATCCCATCCGCCGCCTCACGGGGGAGTGGATCACCGTGCGGGCCCGCATCTCCGCAAAGGGCCGCGGCGTCCTGTGCGCCGCCGCCGTTTTCCGGCACGAATCCGGGCAGGCGTGGCATTTCGCAGAAATGAAGGCCGACGAGCAGGGCTGGTGGTGCGTTTCATTCCAATGCACCCAACCGGGCCGGTACTACTACTCAGTCGAGGCATGGTTTGACGCGTTCGCCGAGTGGCGGCTGGCGATGGCCGCCGCCATCGAGTCGGGCGCCAGCCTCGCCCCGCTCCTCGAACGCGGTGCTCAGCTCGTCCGCGAGGCCGCCGCCGACGCACCCCCGGAAGATGCCTCCCGGCTCGCTGAGTTCGCCGCAAGGCTCGCGTCCGGACGGGATGAATTCGCGCGCGCTGCCCTCGCCATGGATTCCACGCTGGAGGAGTTGGTCTCCCTCCATGGTGGGAGGCGCGGGACCGTCGGGTTCGACCTCGAGCTCGTCGCCATTGTCGAGCGCCCGAAGGCGCGGTTCTCCGCCTGGTACCACTTTTTCCCCCGCTCCTGCACGCGCGACGCGACCCGCCCGGGGACTCTTGCCGACGCGGCCGCACGCCTCCCCGCCATCGCACGCATGGGCTTCGACGTCGCACTCCTCTCCCCCATCCACCCGATAGGCCGGACCAACCGCAAGGGCTCCCTGGGCGAGGAGGAGGCCGCCCCTGGCGATCCCGGAAGCCCCTACGCCGTCGGCAATGAGCTGGGCGGCCACACGTCCATCGACCCCGCCCTCGGCACCATAGAGGACTTCGACGAGCTGCTCGCGACGGCGCGGAAACTGGGCATCGAGGTGGCCCTGGACCTCGCGATGCAATGTTCCCCCGACCACCCCTGGGTCCGGGAGCATCCCGGCTGGTTCGTCGACCGCAGCCTTGCCGCACGTGGAAGGCATCCCGACGAGCAGTTCACGGACATCGTGCCGATGGACTTCGATTGTTCGGACTGGGAGGCGCTTTGGGGCGCATGGCTCGAGGTCGTCCTGTTCTGGTGCGGGCGGGGCATCAGGGCATTCCGGATCGACCGCCCCCACGGACGGCCCGTTGCATTCTGGGAGTGGCTGATGGCGGAGGTGCGCGCGGCCCATCCGGAGACGATTTTCCTCGCCGAGTCCTTCACCCGCCCCGCCGTCGTGCGCCAATTGGCACGCGCGGGATTTTCCCAGTGCCTCACCTATTTTACGTGGCGCAATTCCCGGGACGAACTTGCCCGCCACTGCCTCGAGTTCCTCCCCGAATCCGAGGAGGACTTTTTTCAGGCGAACCTCTTCGCAAACACCCCCGACGTCCTGCCGCAGTACCTGCAGTCGGGGGGGAGGACCGCATTCCTCGTGCGCGCCATGCTCGCCGCCACGATGGGATCGTGCTGGGGCATTTTCTCGGGATTTGAGCTGTGCGAGAACACCCCGCGCGAAGGCACGGAGGAATATTCCCCCTCCGACAAGTTCCGCGCCGTCCCCCGCGACTGGTCGAAAAAGGGCAATATCTCCGAATACATCGAGAGGTTGAACCGGATCCGCCGGGACAACCCGGCGCTGCACTCGGACAGGTGGCTGCGGCTGCACCGGACGGAGACCCCGGACATCTTCTTCTTCAGCAAGATCCTCCCGGACAGGCTTGGTCCCATCCTCGTCGTCGTGAACCTCAACACGTCGGAGGCGCGGTCCTCATGGCTTGAAATGCCCCTCGAGGAACTGGGGATTGAGGAGAATGAGGTCTTCCAGGTGCACGACCTCGTAAGCGACGTGCGCTACCTGTGGCAGGGGCGCTACTGCCGCGTCGAGATCGACCCGGGGGTGGTGCCCGGCCATGTCTTCGCGGTGCGGAGCCGCGTTTCGCGGGAGCGCGACTTCGACTATTTTCGATGATTTTTGGGGCATTATTCGCGCTGGTGCCGAATTGCCATGAATTCCCCGTAAATGGCGCAGTCCCGGAACCCCAGCCGTCCGTAGCAGCGCCGCGCGGCGTGGTTCTCCCCAAGAACATTCAGCCCGATCCCGTCGGTGACTCCGGCGAGGCGGGAGCAAACCGCGGCCGTCACCTCCCCGGCCAGGCCGTGCCCGCGCAGGTCCGGGTGCGTGGCGATGTTGCCCAGCGCCGCAACCCGCTGCGGCAGGGACACCACGTGCACCCCGGCCACGGACATGAGCGAGCCATCCTCGCGGGCCATCCCCGCGTAGCACCCCGTCTCGAGCATGAACGGCTCGAACCAGTTGCCCGGATAGGCCTCGCGGTAGAACGCCTCAGCGCGCCCTGCGTCCCCCGTGCCCAGCCACTCCACGGCATGCCTCGGCGGGGGAAGGTCGCCCCCCGGCTCCCTCCACATTTTGACATGCAACCCGTGCGGCTCCAGCCCGTGCGTCGCGCGGAGCGCCTCCTCCACTCCAGGCGCGGCGTGGACGTAGACGCGGTCCGGCAGCGTGCCTCCGAGTTCGCGCAGCAGCGCGCTCATGGCCCGGTTCCCGGGGCGGGACAGCGCCAGCAGCGCCGGGAGCTCTCCCCCCGTGTACAGGAGCGCGACGGATTCCCATTCACCCCCGCGGCTCCACGCAAACCACCGCGTACGTGGCCAGAAAAAATCGTCCAAATCGCCAATCTCATAAAAATGCAGCGTCGGGTCGCGCCGCAGGAACTGCTCCAGGCGGTCGCGGTCCCGGGTCTCCACCAGTTCCCCGACCGGGGACATCAGCGTCCCGTGTGTCCGAAGCCCCCGGCGCCACGCTCGGTAGCGTCGAGCGTCCCAGGGGCCACGGGCGCCCACGCGAGGCGCTCTACCCGGGCCAGAACGAGCTGCGCAATGCGGTCCCCCCTGTGGATCGTCGCGGGTTCGGTCCCCAGGTTGACCAGGAGCACAAGCAATTCCCCCCGGTAGTCGGAGTCGATCGTGCCGGGCGCATTTAGGACCGTGACGCCGTGCTTGGCGGCGAGGCCACTGCGGGGGCGCACCTGCACCTCGAATCCGGGGGGGATAGCCAGCCTGAGGCCCGTGGGCACCAGCGCCCGGCCGGCGGGCGGGATCACCAATGGCCCCTCGACGGCAGCAAGCACGTCCGCACCGGCCGCCCCCGGTGTCCGGTAATGCGGCAGGTCCAACCCCTCCGCATGGGGAAGCACCTCGACTTGGACCAATGACTCGGAAACGGGAGATCGCCTTAGAATATCTTGTACTTGATTTCGTCGTCGGGGTTCTGGGGCTTCGACTCCCCGTCCGGGGAGCCGCCGCCGAAGGGCGAAACGTCGCTCGCGCCGCTGGGGAAGCGTGGAATCGCGTCCGCCGAGGGCGCCTTGGGCACGGGGATCGGCGTGGGCTGCGAAAACGCAGGCTGCGCCGACATCGGGCCCGCGAGGCCCTCGAACCGGCTGAAGCCCGCGAACGACGGCAGGCGCGGCGCGTCCAGCACGGGGCGCTCCGTCGAGAGCGTCACCTCACTGTAAAGCACTGGCGCGGAACCAAGCTCGATGGCGAGTTCGCTCTCCTCCTGACCCGCAAACACCGACAACGGGATGTCGAGGCTTCGCCGGACGAGTTCCGCGTACCTGACCAGCGCACACGCGTAGGACTGGCTGAGCGACATCACGTGGCCCTTGGGCTGCGTCCAGTCGGTATGGCACACGTGCCCCGCGGTCATGCCGATGCGCCCGTTGAGGTCCCCGTCCTCGCGCGCGATGAGTTGCGTGGCGAAGAGTCGCGTGTCGTCCGCACGGTCCTTGTAGTGCTTGTCCCCCGTCAGCGCGGCCAGCTTCAGCATCTCGCCGTAGCATATGAGCCCGCTGGCGTTGGTCACGGGCGATGCGACCGAGGACACGCATCCGCCACGCGTCTTCATTCCCATCATCCCCGCCATCGTGTACTTCGAGAACGTCACGTTGTACGTGAACCGCCAGGTGAGCGCGAGATCCGCGGCCTTCTTTGCCATCGCGAGCCACTTGGCGTCGCGGTCGAACTCGTAGAGCATCAGGTACGAGATCACCGCCCAGTGCGCGTCGTCCGCCGTCGGTACGTAGGGTTCCTCCTCCACCGAGCCGAAGAGGAACTCCTCCTGGAGCATCTTCATGTAGTAGTTCGCGGCCAGGGTCGCGGACTCGCGGAAGTGCGGCTGGTAAAGGAGCGTGCTCCCCGCGACCAGGGCCGCGATCCACGCCGCCCCGGCGAACCCCTCGTAGCTCGTCGGCCTGCCCGTCGTCAGGTCGAAGTAGGACGGGAACGCGCCATCGGGTCGCTGTGCCGCCATCGCGTACGTCAGCGTCGAGGCTGCGGCCTCCAGCCAATTGCCCCGCGCCTGGTTGTGCTTCAGCTCCAGCCGCACCGCGCGGATGATGAAGAGGATCGCCTCCGCCAGCGTGCGCGAGTGCGCCGTCCCCTCCTCCGGGCCGTAGCTGCACGACCAGCCGAACTCCTCCGTCCACACCGGGAAGATTGTCCCCGCGGGCGACAGCGCGCTCGTCAGCTTGTTGAAGATCGAGACGCCCGCCTCGATGGAGACATCGTGGTCCGCCTCGCGTCCGCCCCACAGCAGGACAAACGCCGGCAGCGCGCCCCCCACCCCACCCGCGTGCATGTGCGTCTTGTCGAAGTGCGTGCCCCGCTTGCCGAAATGCTTGTCGAAGGCGGACGACTCGTACACCACCGAGTTCTTCTGGTCGTAGTGCCAGCGCAGCAGGCCCATGTGCGCGTTGCGCTCGGCCTCCTCGCTCGACGTCCGTCCACGGATCTGGTGGAACCGCCCCGACTTCGTGTAGATCGCGCGCAGCACCTTGTCGTAGGCGTGCAGGTCCGGCACGCCGAATCCCACGACGAAGTTGACGAGCAGCGGCACGCGCTTGGGCAGGTGGAGGAACGTCTCCTCCGCCTCGGCGCCGTCGTCCTGGCAGAACGAGTACTTCACGGGCGACTCGCGGTAGGGGAACTCGGCGCCAAGGCGCGGACTCCCATCCTCCTGCGCAAGCACCAGCGACGCCATCCCCGCGCCTTCCGGATGGTCGGGCGTCACGCCGAAGCACTCCGCCGTGTAGAAGAACGCGAAGCAGCCGTACGTCCAGGCGCACACGAGCGGCGTCGCCGCGCGGTCCGCGCGGAAGGACCAATGGCTCGAGATGAATTGGCGCGGGTCGCGCGTGAACTCGTGGAACGTCGGGTACGCCCGCGTGCAGCCCTCGGGCTTGTTGTCACGGTAGAACAACCCCGGGATCATCCATCGCGGCTCCGCCTCGCCGGTCAGCTCCAGCGTCGTCCCGAAGCGCGCATTCATGTCGTTCGACACGTTCAGGATCTGCATCGTGACCTCGAGCCCGTCGAGGTCCGGCCGGTACACGATGTTGCCGTCGAGTGCGATTCGGTCGGTGAAGTATCCGTGGAAATCCAGGCCACCCTCGGCCGCCGGCGCCAGGCGCTCGATGTGGAACATCATCGGCGCCTTGTCGGGCTCCGTCACCGTCATGCACAGAACCGGGTTCACGGGAGGCATCCCCTGCGCAGGGGGACGCGTGATGCGGAACCCGCGGGGGTCCCTTTGTACGTTGTAGTCGCCTAGCCTTGGGGCTGGAGGAGCCACGGTTCGCACCATCCGGGGAGCGTAGAGTGCCCATGCTCAGGCTGCGGTCGGACCAAGGCAAGGGAATGCGGAGGCCAAGCAAACATCGCCGCCAAGGGATTCGCGTCTTCCAATGCGCCTTCGAAGCCACACCGGGTCCTCGGCGCGAAGGCGAGACCCGAACCTGCGATTCGTCCGGCCGGGCATGGACAACACGCCGCAGCCACCAAGCACGTTGCTGCACCGAACCCTACGCGCGACAAGCAGTTGAGCATGCGTCAACACTAGCTGCTTGTCGGACTTCTGCGCGACTACCGCCCCTTGGATCTCGCCCGCGATCACACGAAGGCCTGAACCCCGAACCCTCTCTCCAATCTCGCTGCCCGATTCCCCTCGCCACGGTGCACACTGCGCTGGCAAGAGGATTGCATTCTCCCCGCGAGGAAGGCGGCGTTCAAGCCGCCCTCCAAAGGACGAACTTACCCATGGGTTACTCTCCCATCGACTCTGAAGGTTTTGCACTCCGCCCAGCCGCAACCGCCACCCTCAGTGATCGCATCGCCTTCATCCAGAAGGTGTACCTGATGACGCTGACTGGTCTGGCCGTGTTTTTCGCGGTTGGCGGCGGCCTCGCCGGTGGTGCCCTCCTCCAGATCGAGCCGATGCTCTCCATCGTCGTTGCGATGTCGAAGCTGCACCCGCTCATCTACTTCCTGCTCTTCCTCGGGCTCTCCTTCGGTGCCCAGCGCCTGGCGATGGTGCCGGGACTGAATGTCGCGGTTTTCTACGGTTTCGCCGGCGCACTGGGTCTTCTGAGCACGGCACTCATCGCCGTCGCGGGTTCGGTCGGGGGCCTGGCGATCCTCGCGCAGGCGCTCGGCCTGACGGTTCTCACGTTCGGCGCCCTCACCGCCGTCGTCTTCATCACGAAGAAGGACTTCAGTTTCCTTGGCAGCTTCCTGATGGTCGGGATGATCCTGGCCATCGTGTCGACGCTGGCACTCATCGTCGCCAACATGATGGGCTTCCAGGTCGGCATGCTCTCCGTCGCGCTGACGATCTTCACGACGCTGGTCTTCGTGGGGTACATCCTCTACGACACGAGCAACATCCTGCACCGCTACTCGACGGACATGGTGGTGCCTGCGGCGCTGGCGCTGCTGGTGGACTTCGTGATGCTGTTCCGCCTGATCCTCAGCCTGCTTCTTTCGCGCCGATGACCGACGGGAAGTGGCGCGGGGGCGACCGTTCCCGCGCCGTTCCACACGCAACAAACCCAACCGCCGGACGGCGCCCAGTGTCATCTGTGGCGCCGGTCGGCGAGTTCATTTTGAGGAGGAGTCCTCTCTCCATGCGTCAGTTTTCGATCAGCTTGGCCATCGCCCTCGCGGTGGGCCTGACGGCCACTCCCGGGGCCATTTCGACTCTTCGCGCTCAGGATGCTGCCGCCGCGGCAGCCGCGAAGGAATCCCCCATCGTGGCGAAGATCAACGGCACGCCCTACTCCTACAAGCGGTTCCGCAACATGCTGGACGCGCGCGTGCCCCTGCGCAGCGGCCGCATCGAGCGCAATGCCTTCGAGAACCTGACGAAGGAGGCATTCGAGAAGATGCTGATGGGCTTTGCGGCGGGCGAGATCGCCGCCAAGCGCGCGCGCTCCGAGGGCATGGCCCTCGAGACCGGCGAGCAGGAGCGCCTCAAGGGCATGCTCGAGCGCTTCGCCGGCCAGATGCTCTACAACCAGGACATCGCCGCGAAGCTCACCGAGCCCTCCGACGAGGAAATCAAGGCCCGTTACGAGGAAGTCAAGGGCCAGTTCTTCAAGGACGAGTCCTACGGATTCCGCATCCTCTACCTCAGCACCTACGAAACCTACGAGGTGAAGGAAGGGGACTCGCTGCGCTCGATCGCCAAGGCCATCACGGGCGACGAGGCTGCATTCCCGCGCATCCTCTCGTTCGACACCAAGCAGCCCCGCTACCAGTCCCTCGAGCCGCCCGACCCCGAGGCGCCGAAGGACGAGGCGACGCCGACCCCGGCCGCCCCGGATGCCACCCCGATCCCGCCCAAGGCGCTGACCAAGGGCGAAATCCTCCTCGTCCCCATGAGCGACGAGGACGCCAAGGCCGTCGAGGCGCGCGCCGCATCCCTCGCCGAGCGTGCCAAGAAGGGGGAACTCTTCGAGGAGCTTGCACGCAAGGAGAGCGAGAACGAATCCCCGGGTGGACTCCTCAACTTCCGCCCGGCCAAGGACAAGCCCTACCACCCGGCGATCATCGAGGCGCTCAAGACCCTCGACGTCGGCGGCGTCAGCGGCCCCCTGCGCACTCGCCACGGATACCACCTTGTCTTCAAGGAATCGTACCAGCCCGAGGGGCACGATCCGGTCGAGAACGTGCGCGACAGGCTCGCCAACGCCCTCAAGGCGGCGCGCGCCGAGGAACTCACCACCGAGTGGTTCAAGGCCTTCGTCGACGAGAACAAGTCCACGTTCAAGGTGCACCGCGAAGCCCTCGACAAGTCGCGGCCCACGGACCCCCCCGCTACTGAGGCACCCGCGGACACGGACATCGTCGTGGAGCTGGGCGGCGCGCAGCTCGACCGCCTCAACTTCATCAACGGATTCCGCCGCCTGGCCGTCCCCAGCGGCGCGAAGCCCTGGGACATGACCGACGAGGAAATCCTCGAGGTGCTCCCGCGCCACCCGGTCTTCCGCAACCGCGCATTCACCGTCATCGTCGGCAAGCGCAATCTCCTCGAACTCCCGGAGGTCCAGGAGTTCCGCTCCGACCTCGAGGACGGCATCCTCGCCAACAACTACATCAACCGCCATGGCGATGCGGAGGCGGCGAAGGAGGAGCCGACGGAGGAGAAGGTCCTCGAGTTCTACAAGGCGAACTCCGAGCGCTTCCTCATGCGCGGAACCGCCGTCGTCTCCCGCGTGGCCGTGCCGTTGGATGTGCTGCACCGCGACAAGGACCAGGCCGCCGCGCGCGAGAAGGAGTTCATCGACGGCGTCAAGGCAGCCGTCGCCGGCGCCCAGAACCGCGAACAGTTCGAGAAGGCCGCGGCGCAGTTCTGCCGCACCTTCCGGGGCGCAAGGACCCTCAACCCCAACGAGGCGGGCTCGACGCTCATCGCCGACCTCCCCGAGGAAGTCCGGCCCGTCATCGAGAAGGCGGCGGAGAAGTCCATCACCGACGTCATCCGCACCAAGGACTCCCTGTGCATCTACTGGGTGGACGCCGTCTCGAAGGAGCAGCTCCCCGCGTTCGAGCTCGTCTCCTCCTCCGTGCGTGCCACCATGATCGAGGAACTCCGCGCGAAGCACCGCGAGACACTGACGGACCAGCTCTTTGCCGAGGCGAAGGTCGAGGTCGTCGACCTGGACGCGGTCCGCAAGGAACTCGGCGGCGCATCCAAGTAATCCCCCACCCCTGGACCCAAAAGGAGAAGGCAACCATGCCCCGTGCACGTGAGAAGGACATCCAGCCGCTTCCGGAGTCGGACGGCCGCTACATGCTGATCAACATCGCGGCCCGCCGCGCCCGCCAGCTCAACCGCAACCACAGCTCCGGGCAGTTCGACGAGGCCATGTTCGACGCGCTCGACGTCGCGCTCGACGAATACAAGAAGAGCAAGCTGCGGTTCAACCTCGAGGCAGTCGCCCCCGGCACCGCCCCGGAGGACTTCCGCACCGCCGACCACCAGTAGGACACCCATGCGTGGTGCGGCAGCCCGCCGCACGACTCAGCGCAGGCCATGCACCGCGGGGCGCCCATATGGCGTCCCGCGGTTCTCCTTTTTGGGGCCATGTCCCCGACGCCGATTTCATTGACCGCACGAAGGCGACCATTGCCTATCGTGCGCAACCGCGCCCCCGACACAGAGCGCGCCAAGGGGAGTCCCAACGTGCTAGACATCACCGAAATGCTGAGGATCACCGTCGAACGCAAGGCGTCCGACCTGCACATCGCCGTCGGCAGGCCCCCCGTCATCCGCGTCGACGGCCTCCTCGTGGACATGGACCATCCCCCCCTCAGCGCCGCCGACACCCGCCGCCTGATCTACGGCATCCTCACCGACATCCAGAAGCAGAAGTTCGAGGACATGAAGGACCTCGACTTCTCGCTTTCCGTGACCAACGTCGCACGGTTCCGCGTCAACGCGCACTTCCAGCGCGGGTCGGTCGCGGGTTCCTTCCGCCTCATCCCGAACCAGATCCGCAGCTTCGAGGAGCTGAACCTGCCCCGCCAGGTCTGCGAGATGCTCTGCTCGCGACCCAACGGCCTCAACCTCGTCACCGGCCCCACGGGCTCCGGGAAGTCCACCACCCTCGCCGCCATGGTGGACAAGATCAACGCCGAGCGCGCATGCCACATCATCACGGCGGAGGACCCGATCGAGTACCTCCACCCGCACAAGCGCGCCCTCGTCGAACAGCGCGAGATCAACGAGGACACGCTCAGCTTCTCCGCCGCCCTCAAGTACGCCCTGCGCCAGGACCCGGACGTCATCCTCGTCGGCGAAATGCGCGACCTTGAAACCATCCAGGCCGCCGTCACCGCCGCGGAAACGGGCCACCTCGTCTTCTCCACGCTCCACAC
>CAZUCD010000046.1:0-9338 GCA_964618855.1 uncultured Candidatus Sumerlaeota bacterium | reverse complement strand
CCGTGGACGTGGTCCAGACGGTCGACCGCCTCATCGACGTCGTCCCGCCCCACCAGCAGGAACAGATCCGCATCATGCTCGCGGGCGTGCTCGAGGGCATCCTCTCCCAGCGGCTCCTCCCATCGCTCAAGGGGGGGCGCTGCGCCGCCATCGAGATCATGCTCGGCACCGACGCCATCAAGAACATGATCCGCGAGGGCAAGACGCACCAGGTCCCCGCCTTCCTCGAGGCCGGCGCAAAGTACGGCATGATCACGATGGACCGCGCCCTCTACGAGCTCATGCGCCGCGGCCACATCGCCAAGGACACGGCGATCGTGAACGCGAAGAAGCCCGAGGAGTTCAAGAAGATGCTCGCCGGTGGCGGCGCGCCGGGCATGAACCCCATGGGCAGCATGAGGTAGGCCCCACGCCCCGCGGGGTCGGCGCGCCTAAAGGGGCGGCGTTGGCGCCAGCGCCCGGGCCAGCGACCGGGCATTGAACTCGACAAGCTCGCGATAGGTCATCCGGCCCGGCACCCCGCCGATCGGATCGAGTTCGAAGACCTGCGCACCCGTCTCGGCGGCGATGACCTGCGCTGCTCGCGGCGAAAGGTGGGGCTCAGTGAAAATCGCACGCGCCCCGGTGGACCTCATCCGCGCCATCAGCACCGCAACCTGCGCGGGCGAGGGCTCCTGCCCGGGAATCGCCTCCACCACGCCGCCCAACTCAAGGCCATAGCGATGGAGCAGGTACTGCAACCCCGCGTGATACGTGAACACGGGGCTGCCGCGCACGGGCGCAAGCAGCCCCGAAGTCTCTCCGTCGAGCCGTGCCAGGTCGGCGTCGAACCGCCGCGCATTCTCACGGTATGCGGGGGCCCCATTCGCATCCAGCCGCGCAAGCTCCTCCACGAGTCGCGGCAGGACCGCGCGCACCAGCGAAGGGTCCGACCAGAAGTGCCCATCCTCCCCCGTGGCGCCGTGCCCGTGCGAATCCCCCTCCTCGCCGTGGATGCACAACGCGGGGAGCCGAGATGACTCCGGGACGAACTCGAACAGGTGGATTCGTGCGCCGGCGGGAATGCGATCCGCCCACGGGTCGACGTCCGGCGAGCAGGCCACCAGGACCAGCGCCTCCTTCGCCGCACGCATGTCCGACGGCCGCGCCTCGAACAGGTGCTCCGAGACCCCCGGGCGCAGGAGGCAGACCACCTCCGCGCGGTCTCCGGCAACCTCCCGGAGAATGGCCGCGATCGGGGGAATCGACGCCACGATGCGCGGCTTGGCCGGCGGCGATGCCTCGGCACGATCCCCGCATCCCGTCGACGCCACGGCGGCAAGCACCAACAGCGCGCACTTCAAGATTGCCGCGAGCGCCGCACGCGGGCATGAAAGTCCCGCGAGTGCGCCCCGAGCAGGCGCAAGCACGGGAGGGCGGGCTGTTTGAGGGATCGGACGCGGCGCGGGATGCATTTGATAACGCTCTATCAATTGCAGTAGACCCCCACGGGCCCACCCTTGTCAAGCATCACGGAGACCCACTTCATGGAAAGAAACACCGCGCAGCGACGCGCGATCCGCCAGGTCTTCCTGGACACGGACCGACCCCTCAGCACGGCCGAGGTGCTCGCCGCCGCACAGGCACACGCCCGTGGACTCGGCATCGCCACCGTTTACCGCGCAATCAAGTCCCTTCTGGCCGAGCGCTTCCTCGTGACTGTCGAGCTGCCGGGCGAACCCGCGCGCTATGAGGTCGCGGGGAAGGACCACCACCACCACTTCCTCTGCAAGCGCTGCGGGAAGATGTACGAAGTCGAGGGGTGCCCGAAGAACCTGCTCGCCATGGTCCCCCAGGGATTCCAGCTCGAGGGCCACGACGTCCTGTTGTACGGTGCCTGCGACAAGTGCCGCGGTGCGGCGCGCCAGGTCTAGCCCGCCAGACCGTCCATGCCCGCCAGTCCGGACGAACCCACCACCATTTCCGCCCTGACGGCACGCCTGCGCGGGACGCTTGAACGCGAGTTCCCCACCGTGTTCGTCCGGGGCGAAATCTCCGGCTGGTCCGTCGCGCAGTCGGGCCATGCCTACTTCACGCTGAAGGACGCCTCGGCCGCGCTCGGCTGTGTGATGTGGAAGGGAACGCGCGCCAGCCTCGCCTTCGTCCCCACGGACGGCATGCAGGTGGATGCGCGGGGGGGCATCTCCGTCTTCGAAAAGCGCGGGCAGTACCAGCTCACCGTGTCGTCACTGCGGCGGGCCGGGGAGGGGGACCTCTGGCGCCGGTTCGTCGAGTTGAAGGAGCGCCTCGAGAAGGAGGGGCTCTTCGACGCCGCGCGCAAGCGGCCCATCCCCGCGCTGCCACGCGCCGTGGGCGTCGTCACCTCCCCCGGGGGAGCGGTCGTCCACGACATCGCCAACGTGCTCTCCCGGCGCGCCCCTTGGCTGCCCGTTTACGTGGCGCCCGCGCGCGTCCAGGGCACCGGCGCCGCGGAGGAGGTGCGAGCGGGGATCGAGTTCCTCGCGCGCATGGGGCTCGTCGATGTCATCATCGTCGCCCGCGGGGGCGGATCGATGGAGGACCTCTGGGAGTTCAACAGCGAAGTCGTGGCGCGGGCCGTCGTCGCCTCCCCCCTGCCCGTCGTCAGCGCGGTCGGACACGAGACGGACTTCACCATTTGCGACTTTGCCTCGGACCTGCGCGCGCCGACCCCGTCCGCGGCGGCGGAGCTCGTCAGCACGGGCCACCACGAGATATCCGCGCGCCTAGCCGATGCGATGCGCACCATCGAGCGCAATGTCGCCGATGGCCTGCGCGACCGCCGCCGCCGAGTCGAATCGCTCCTCGCCAGCCACGCGATCGGCTCCCCCCTCGTCCGACTTCGCGAGGCGCAGCAGCGCCTCGACCACGCCGAACGCCGCCTCCCCGCCGCGCTCGACCTGCGCATGGAGCGCATGCGCCAGCGCATCCGCGCGCTCGACGGCGCACTCGCCGGACACGATCCCGAACTCATCCTGAAGAAGGGGTACGCGATCATTCGCAGGGAAAAGTCCGGATCGGTCGTACGCGACCCGGAGAAGGTCCGCCCGGGAGTCGTGATCCGGGCTCAGGTGGCCCAAGGGGAACTGCGCGCCCGGGTCCTCCCCGCCGCGGATGCCCAAGGTGAGCTGTTTCCCCGGGAGCCGTGACAGGGTGCCGGGTTTCCGGTTTTGCTTTCCGGCTAAATTGCCTAAAATCAGCACGGTATGGTCGATGCTGCGGTGATGAAGGAATGCCATCCGTCCCCCGATCCCCGGCCTCCGGCCCCCAACTTCAAGGGCATTCCCTGATCCCAAGTTCGGGTTGACGGTGGTGCGACAAAGTTGCACACTTCCCCGCAGATGATACGGATTGACGCACCCCCCGCAGTGTCGTCTTTTCACGGGAAGTGAGTCAAAATCAGAGGTTCAGCCATGGAAGAACTCGATCAGATCATGCGTCGCTACAGTCGGCTCGTGATGCTGCGCACGCTAAAGTTCCCCAAGTCGCAGGACGGCGCCGTCATGGTTGAATTCGTGATCATCGCGCCGCTCTTCCTTTTCCTCGTGATGTCGATCATGCAATGGACGGGCATCGCGCACGCCGACGCCCTGCTCCAGTACGGCAACTTCATGTCCGCCCGCGCCGGCGCCGTCCACTACGAGGGGATGTCGAAGAACTGGGACGACGGCGGCACCGATTTCAAGGACCGCCTCGAAAGCAAGATGGAGGACGCCGCAGGCCACGCGATGGGCCCGATCTATCGTCAGATCCACGGCTTCCGCTCCGCCACGGCCATCGCCTCCTCCGCGGTCGACGTGTGGCCCGCACGAAAGGTCGTGGGCTCGGCCCCCGTCGCCGTGCTCGACCTCAATGTCAAGGGCGGCACCGTCGAGTCCGGCCTCGAGTACATGCCCACATGGATCGTCTCGCAGACGGAAATCGATCTGGGCCTTCCCTTCCCATGGGTTGGCGCGGTCATCGAGCTCATGTTCCGCAACGCCGCGGGACCAACCAACGCCCAGCAGGCCGCGCAGATGGGCATGGACCCCTTCGCGACCCCCAATCCCCCCATCTTCATCCGCCCGGTCAACTACAGCGACTTCCCCTTCATCAAGATGCGCTCCGACGCGTTCCTCGACACGCGCACCGACGCCTTCCAGGACCGCTGGATCGCCTTCCCGTTCAGCGCGGCCGGCAACGCCTACCGTGACCTTGACGGCAACACGGTCAACGTGGGGTCCAACCCGATCGCCCAGCCCATCGCCTATCCCGCGCAGCTCAGGTTCCGCTGATGAATTACCGCATCAAGAACAGGCTACTGAAGAAGGACAGCCGCCGCGTGATCCTTCCCCACCTGTACTGGGGAGCGCTCGCGCTTGTGATCGCCGTCCCCTCGGGCTTCCTGTTCGGCCTCCAGTCGGCCTCCTCGCCGGAGTCGATGGAGGTGCTGATGAAGACGATGCAGGAGCGTGCATCCGCGCCCCCGCCCGTGCGCGACGCCTCGCCGGAAATCATCGGGTACCTCTCCCCCTTCGGCCGCTCGAAGATCGAGTACGCAGTCGCGCAAGGCAACGAGGTCTGGACCGCCGCGTATGCCCTCAATGGGGAGTCCCCGGAGAACGCGTATGCGCGCCTGGCCGATGCATGGCGCGGGCTTGGCCTCGAGGCGGAGGTCGCCCCGCAGGGTGTCGCCGCCCCCCTCCCGGATGGCCGCGGACTCCTGATGGGACAAGCCATCGGGGACCAGGCGCTCCGCCTCTTCTGCTGGCCCGGAGGCCGGGCGGACGGTCTCAAGGACGTGACCCCGGAGCAGCGCCTCGCGGAATCAGGACTGCCCGCACTCAAGCCGGGCGCCATGCTCGAGGACCTCTCGCAGGAGGACGGCGGCTTCGTCTTCCACGTCACGGGACGCGGGAAGCTTGAGCCGTTCCTGTCGGACTACCGCCAGCGGCTCTTTGCCGAGGACTGGCAGTACCTCGACATGACGGCGGCGCTCGACCCGCGGCTCACCGCGCAGGGCGTAGAAATGTACAAGAAGGACGGGAGGCAGCTCATGCTTTCCGGAACGCAATTGGACCCGACCACGACACTCATGACCATGGTGGTGTTCTGATGAGACTCAGGCCGAAGCGCAAAAACCACTTCGTGAAGCTTGCCAAGGATGAGGACGGAGCCGTGATGATCATGACGATCATCCTGATGTTCCTCCTGATCAAGGCGACGTTCTCGACGTTCAACGTTGGGGTCGCGGTCGCGGAGCGCATCCGGCTCCAGGCGACCGCCGATGCGGCGGCGTACGCGAGCGCCACATGGCAGGCGCGGTTCATGAACTTCTGCGCCTACACCCGCCGCGCGATCATCGCGTCCTACGCCAACGTCGCCCTCATCAGCGGCGTCGAGGCGAACTACGCCAACGTGGAGTACTACTACGAGAAGAAGCCCTTCTGCATCACGGGCTGCAACCTCTCGTTCAAGGTGGATCCGGACAACCCGCCCGGCATGCCGCGCATCTCCGTCATGATCCTCTACTTCCCCTACACCTTCAGCAAGACGATGCTGGTGGACGGGGAGGGGCGCGAGGCGGCCGAGGCACTCGCCCGCATGCACGCCGTCTCGCAGGAAATCATGTACTACTACGTCGCGCAGCCCTGGCTGACCGTCGTGCCCATGGTCCTCGGCCAGGCCAACGCCCAGATTGGCGGCAAGCCGCTCTCCACCATCGAGGTTCCCGCCAGTTATGTCACCTGGGGAACGGGGACGTTCCTCGCCGACAGGGCGGGCATGCTGAATGAGAGCTTCATCAAGCGCATCCCCCTTGGCGACCTCCAGGAGGACGTCGAGATGCGCTTCGACACCTTCACCGACCCGTCCAACCTCCCCATCTCGATAAGCAACGCCGGCTTCACGACAAACGGCGCGACCGGCATCTCCCTCGCCCTGCCCTTCTTCGGGTGCCGCCCCTACTGGACGTTCGACCTGGCATGGATCGCCGACCTCGCGTCCTGCTCGATCGTGAACATCTGCTGCATCCCGCCCAGCAACGCCTGGACGATGGGCTTCATCACCTTCAACGAGCCGATGGACTTCAGCTTCGAGGACCAGATCGCCAACACGAAGGACAAGTTCTACTTCGGCATGTACTATGGCGGAAAAGTCGGCACGGACATCCTCTTCGGAATCCCGCTTTGCGCGCCCTGCACGATGCCGATCATTGACTTTTTCGACGCGGACTTCCCGGGTGAGTACGACCTCAACTACGGCGCCGACTCGTACGAGATCTTCGACCTCCAGGACGACCTCCCGGCGGAGCAGCGAGAGCCCTCCGTCTACGTCGCCCTCAAGATCCGGCGCGAACAGTACGTCAACGACGATGGCACAGGAAAGTTCATCCACAACAGGGGCATGCCCATCGGAGGCCAGATGCGCGACATGGTCGCCATCGCGCGCGCCAAGGTGAACTTCCAGCCCCGCTACGCTGGCGAGGTCGCCTTCGGGCCGAACATCTACCACCCGTACTGGGAGGCGACCCTCGCCCCCGTGTTCGGCCCCGGATTCTCCGACTGCAACTCCGTGCTGCGCACCAACGGCGGAACCCTCATCTCCGCCCTCATCGCCGGCCAGGACATCGACCGCCCGATCCCCGAAGCCAACAACCACCAGAGCACGCTCCTCTCAAGCCCGACCGAGGGCCTGCTCTTCCTCCGCGACATCCACTACTGATCGGCGACCAGCACATGGCACACACTCCCGAACCAGAGAAAAAGTTCCCGAACGTCATCACGGACGAGAACGGCTCCGTCATGGTCGAGTTCACGATCGTGGCGCCCCTGCTGCTCACGCTCATGCTGATGGAGTTCTTCTTCATCGACTTCAACCGCTTCCACATCAACGCGCAGCAGCTCGCGAACACGATGGGTTGGAAGCGCGTCGGTGAAAACTTCAACACGGGCTTCTCCGACGCGGACATGTCGTTCTCCGCGCCGCCGTCCCTGCCGGGCGCGGGCTCCTTCGGCACGGCGCTTGGCGCAGCCTCGAACTACACCGTCGTCTCGGGGGTCGGTCCGCCGGCTGTTGCGCTGGCCACGGCCCCCGGCATCGGCGCCGGGCGCGCCTCCGCCATGCACGCCTCGAACATGCTCGATGGGCACATCCTCGGCACGCTTGGCGTGAACGGAAAGTCGCGGGCCATCGTCGACATGGGACCTGGTGCGCAGGAACTCGGCGCGCCGGTCAACGACATCACCTACCGCAACTCCACCTTCATCCAGCCGCTCGTGAACCTGATCCACAGCGGAACCTGGATCGGCAAGGACGGGGCTGAAACCAGCGCCAACGTCGCGCTCCAGGACTACTTCCTGAAGGTCCCCGCCGCCGGCATCAGCATGAGCGACCCCGGCTCCGTCTTCTGGGGAAACAAGGAGAAGCGCGCACGCTACGTGGACCGCTACACGATCCTGCGCGACCCGGGGTACTTCGCCGGCGCCGTCGTCCAGACACTTGTTTCGGGCGGCATCTTCGCCATGGCGGAGATCCCCACCTTCATGGACGACGCCTACGGCACGAACGCCCTCATCCCGGGGCTCGAGTCCTACACCGACTTCACCGACGGCATCAGCGGGCTCTTCTCCGTCATGGCCTCCCTCACGGAACAGGCCCAGCCCATGCGCAAGGTCGACAAGATCGTGAACACCGAGGACCACGACGAGGGCCTCGAGTTCCCCTACCACACCTACGAGATCCCGGAGAAGTACAAGCTTGAGCAGGACGACAGCAGCAAGTGGGAGCAGTTCCAATGAGAAGAGGACCGAAGAAGACCGCAGCCCAGGTCACCCGCAAGCTGATCGGCGACGAGAGTGGCGCCATCGCCACCGAGTACGTCATCATGCTCTCCATGCTCGTCGTCGCGACGATCTGGATGAACAAGACCTCCGACACGCTGATCTTCGGCGTGAGCCCCTACCAGCGCACCGGCAGGCCCACGGCCACGGAGGAACTCGACCCACGGTACCTGTCCTCCACCCAGCAGGCCCAGGTGAAGGACGCGCTCGGCAACGCATACAACCCGACCTACGACAGCACCATCCTCGAGGACCAGTTGACGAACATCGCGGGCTCCACCCCGGTCGCCAACTCGGAGTTCCCCGAGCGCGCCTACATGGGCCAGGTCTTCATTTCGATCTGCCGCCCATAGCCCGGCGCGGCCCATGCGCCGCTCTGCTCTTGTCTCCAAGCGCCCGCCGGGCCCCAATCCCGGCGGGCGCATGGTTTTTTCCCCAGCCTGACCCACCAATCCCCGGCACCCACCCACCCGACATGCACAAGATCGTCCTTCTCCGCCACGGACAGAGCACCTGGAACCTCGAAAACCGATTCACCGGATGGACCGACGTGGACCTCACGCCGCAGGGCGTGGACGAGGCGCGCGCCGGCGGCAGGCTCCTGCGCGAAGGCGGCTACGAGTTCGACCTCGTCTTCACCTCCGTCCTCAAGCGCGCCATCCGCACCGAGTTCCTCGTGCTCGACGAACTCGAACAGCTCTGGCTTCCCGTCATCCGCGACTGGCGCCTCAACGAACGCCACTACGGGGCGCTCCAGGGCCTCGACAAGGCCGAGATGGCCCAGCGCCACGGGCCCGAGCAGATCAAGATATGGCGGCGCTCCTACTCCACGCCACCACCGCCGCTCGACCCGGGTGATCCGCGCGACGCCATGCTGGATCGGCGCTACGCGGGACTTGGCCGCGGCACCGTACCCCTCACGGAGGCGCTCCTCCACACGGTCCAGCGCGTCGTGCCGTACTGGAACGAGGCCATCGCGCCACGCATTCGCGAGGGCCAGCGCATCCTCGTCGTCGCGCACGGCAACAGCCTGCGCGCCCTCGTCAAGCACCTCGACGGCATCTCGGACGAGGCCATCGTCGAGCTCAACATCCCCACGGGCATCCCGCTCGTGTACGAACTGGATGCGCAGCTCAAGCCGATCAGGAGCTACTACCTTGGCGACCCCGAGGCCGCGAGGAAGGCCGCCGAAGCCGTCGCCAACCAGGCCGCGCGCAAGCCCTGACGGCACGGTTTCGGGCGCCGGCATGACGCCGCCGCCCGGAGACCAGAACCCACGACCCCAGCCCACCCCCGGGACCCGAAGCCCGAAACCCGCTTGTCCACCCTGACGCCTCCCGAAGCGAGGCCAGCCACGCAGCAGCCCACGCTCGACCCGGGCACGCAGGCGTTCTCCGTCCCGCGCCGGGCCGCCGAGCGCGTCATTTTCGGCGCCCCGCTCGCCGGGACACCGAGCGCGACGCGCCGCGCGCTCTCCATCTTCGCCGTCGAGGCCGTGTT
>CAZUCD010000045.1:15218-24792 GCA_964618855.1 uncultured Candidatus Sumerlaeota bacterium | reverse complement strand
CATCAGTACGCTGGCATGGCGGGCTTTGACCTCGTCGGACTCGAACTCCAGTAGCGTGCCCAGCCCATCGATGGCCCGGTGGCGCGTGCCGCGGTCGTTTCGCGGTGTTGCCGCAGTCGCGATGAGGTCGACGGCCCTCGGGTCGCGCGAGTCGACAAGCCCGGAGATGGCCGACTGGCGGACGCGGTCGAGGTTGCTCGTGCGCCCGAAGCCGGCCTTCAGCGCATCGAACGCATCCACACCCGCCTGTCGCCCGAGCGCCTCCAGCGCCTCTCGCGCGACCGTGTCGGACTTGTCCGAGGCGAGAGCGAGGAGCGTCGGGCCCGCAATGTCCGACGTGTGCGCCGAGAAGGCGTTCGCGATGGCCTTGCGGATCCGGTAGTCGGGGTCGTTCGCGAGCGGCTTCAGCGTCGCGAGGACGTCGAGCGCTTCGGGAGTCTTCAAGTCCCGGAAGGTCTCGATGGCCTGCTCGCGCTCGCCGTGGAACCTGCTTGATTCGAGGGCGATCTCCCCGAGGACGCGCAGGCAGCGCTCCCGCGCATCCTTGCGCAGGGCGCGGATCGCGTCCAGGCGCGCGAAGGCGGTGGGGCCGGACTTCGCCGTCTCGATCAGGACCTCCGTCGGGACGTCCAGGGCGAGGCCCTTGAGTATCGCGCCGTTGGGATCGGGGGCAAAGACGACGGGCGCAGTCTTCAGCGGGACGCGGAAGGTCTCGCGCTTGGCTGCGAACGGCTTCCTCGCCTCCGTCACGGTGCCGTCGGCCTCGCGGAAGTGCATCCGCAGGTCGCCGAAGAAGGCGGGCGTGGCCTCATCGGTCTTCTGGGCCTGGGTCATCGTCACGACGGCCTCGTGGGTCTCCAGGTCGTACGTCATCGAGATTCCGATGGCCGGCGTTCCGGGAGTGTAGCACCACTGGCGGAACCATCCCTCCAGGTCCATGTTCGACGCGTTCTCGATGGCCTCGCGGAAGTCCTCCGTCACGACAGGCTGGTGACGGTTTGTCTCGAGGTATGACTTCACTCCGGCGAAGAACGCGTCCGTGCCGACGTGCTCACGCAGCATGTGCAGGACATACGATCCCTTGTCGTACACGAGCGAACCCTTGAAGCCGAACATGGCCCCTCCCGTGGGGGTCGTCACGTACACGAGGGCGCGCGGGTCCTCGACGCGGTCCGACTCGGAGATTCCCGCGGCGTTCCTCCATATCGAGTAGTCGTACATGTCCCGCCCGCAGGCGTGTTCCTCCCACAGGTCGGAACAGTAGGAGGCCCAGCCCTCGTTCAGCCAAAGGTGCGTCCAATTGCGGCACGTGACGAGGTCGCCGAACCACTGGTGGCCAAGCTCGTGCGAGATCAGCCCCTCCGGGTAGCTGCCGCATGCGGAGCCGTGCTCCAGGATGTTGCGGTCGATCATCGCGACGTAGTTCATCGTCGTCGCGGAGATGTTCTCCATGCCCCCCGCAGTGAAGTGCTGGACGCAGGTCTGCGCGTACTTGGAGTAGGGGTAGGGCACCCCGAGCCGTTCGCCGAAGAACTCGATCATCGCGGGCGTGCTGCGGAAGCTCGTCATCACGTCGTCCGCGCGGTCGGGGGGCAGGTAGTACTCGAGCTGCACCTCCCCCGCCTTCTCCGTCCCCTTGGCGAACTGCCCCACGATGGTGGAGATCAGGTAGCTGACGTGCGGCGCGTCCATGCGGTAGTGCCACGTCGAGGTCCCGTCGTTGTTCGGCGTCATCGAGATCAGGTCGCCGTTGGCGACCACAATGTTGGGGTCGGAGACCGTGATGAGCTGCTCGCTTGTCGCCATGTCGTTGGGGTAGTCGATGCAGGGGATCCAGTAGCGGTTGTCCTCCGCCTGGCCCTGGCTCCACACCTCCGGCCGCTGGTCCGGCGCGTCCGGCTCGGGGACGATCCAGTGGAGCCCCTCGGGGCTGTCCTGCACGTCGTAGGAAACGCGCAGCGCGACGCGCTGCCCCTTGGCGAGCGGCGGGTCGAACCGGACCGCGAGCCTCTTCCCATTGTAGTAGAACTCCGGCGTCCCCGCCTTCGGCACGAGGTATGGATTCGCGAGGGGCTTCTCGAGCACCGGGAACACCTTGTCGGAGAGCAGCTCCACGCGGACGCGCTGGAACCCGAGGGCGTCGAGCTCCACGACGCGCAGGCTGTCGCGCATCGAGGTGAAGACCAGCATCGTGTCGAAGTTCGCCACCTTGTCCCGCAGGTTGGCGAAGCGGCCCGTGATGTGGATGTGCTCCATGTCGATCGGGCGCGGTGGCGCCAGGTGGTCGGGGCGCTGGGCCGTCTCGGGATTGAACGGCTCCCTTCCGGAGGCGATGGCCGCCTCGATGGCTTCGATGCGTGCGCAGGTCAGCTCGGATTCCCCCCCCGACGCCGAAAGCGTCGCGGGATGGGAGGCTGCCAGTGCGGCGGCAATGGCAAGCGCGCTCCGGCGAAGGGTTGCAGTGGGCACTTTGGTGCGGACTCCGGCGGGGATGCGGTCGCGCGGCGGGGGATCGCTGCGGTGTTCCGATACCGGAACTTGCACGCATCACCGCCCGCGAGGCAAGAGGGGGGCGGGCCCATCCGCGCCGGCGTGGCCCCGCCGTGAAGGCTCAGCGGTGGCACGCCCTGCAGGAGGACTTCCCCTTCGCCTGCGCCTTGTCGAGCGGGACCGACTCCACCGAGCCGTTGCAGTGCTCGACGGTGCGGATGGCCGGGCAATCCACGGTTCGGTGATAGAGCCTGCCGTTGGTGCAGATGTAGACCATCTCGCGGACGACCGCGCCTCCACCGCCCGGGGGCACGGGGAGTTGGGGCGTGGGCGGTGTGGCGCGCGGGGCCGCGGCCCCCCCGTACCGGCCCGCCATGCCGGAGACCCCCGCCCGTGCCCTCGGCGCGGCTGCCCTGGATGCGTCGGGCGCCACGGGTGTCGGCGATGCCGTCGCCCTGGGCGCCGACTTGCGCGCGGGCTCCACGATTGGCGCCGGCTTGAGGTCGAGCCCGTCCACCTGCTCCCCGGAGACCCATGCGCGGCCCCCGGCATCGACGAACTCCAGCGTTCCGCTCGTGACCGGCTCGATGCGGTACCAACTTCCCGCGCGGTCGGTGCGGACCTCGGCGACGCGTGCCGCGAAATCGGACGCGACGCCAACCGGCATCGAGAGCCGCGCGCGCTCCGCCGCAGGGGCCGCCTGGACGTCCAGCGGGTGGGCCGGAAACACTTGCACCGTGCGTGGCAGAGCATACGTCCGCCCACGCTCCAGCGGTGCGGCCACGGCCCACGCGGCCGCGCACGCCAGGGGCAGGAGGAGGAGACGGGCGCCGCGCATCACGATCTCCTGTGGATCAGCCAGCCCGTCGCCTGGTTCGTCGCCGTCAGCGTGAGCCGTGTGATCTGCACATGCGCTGGGCGCGTCGCCGCAAAGACGGCGCATTCGGCCACGTCCACGGGCTGGAGCGGCTCGATGCCCTCGTACGGTTTGCGCGCCTTCTCCTCGTCGCCGCCAAAGCGCACCAGGCTGAACTCCGTTCCCGCGACCAGCCCCGGACAGAGGTCCGTGACCCGGATCGGCGTGTCCACCAGGTCCACGGCGAGGCTCTCGCTGAAGGAGCTGACCGCGAACTTTGAGGCGCAGTAGCCGTTACCCCTCGGATAGACCGACACGCCCGCGACCGAACTCATGTTGATGATGTGCCCGCGACCGCGCGCCACCATCCCCGGCACGATGGCCCGCGTGACGTACATCAGGCCGAGCACGTTAGTGTGGATCATCTCCTCCCAGTCGTCGAGGGATGCCTCGTGCGCCTTGTCCAGCCCGCGCGAAAGTCCCGCGTTGTTGATGAGGATGTCGATCTCGCCCCACGCCGCCGGGAGCGCCGCGACCGCCTCCGAGACGGCCTCACGGTCGCGCACGTCGAGGGGCAGCACGTGACAGTCCGTGCCGAACGCCTGCTGCAACTGCGAGGCGAGCGCGTCCAGCCGGTCCTGCCGCCGCGCCGAAAGCACCAGCCGGGCGCCCTCAGCGGCGAAGGCGCGCGCGCACGCCGCGCCGATCCCACTGCTCGCTCCCGTGATGAACACGACCCTGCCCGTCAGCCGCCCCATGTTCCGCCTCCGATCACGCAAACCTTGGCGCGCGGCCGGCGCCGGGAAAAGCCCCTTTGGTGCCCACTGCGCCCCGGGCAACCCTCGCAAAACAGTTGGGGCCGGGGGAAGTCACCCCCGGCCCCGGCTCACCCCGCATGCATCCGCCCCGCGTCAATTGTCCCAGGTCAGCTTGTAGGACTCGTTGTCGCCGCACACCGACTTGACGGCCGCGCGCAGGACATCCTCGCCGCCCTTGACCGACTCGGCGACCTCGGCATGGTGCTCGAGAATCTCCGCGATCAGCCCCTCGGCGTAGGACTTCGACTCAACCGAGAGCGTGCCCTTGCACTTGTCGTTGTTGCAACTGATCGACTCGGTGACTTCGTTCGTGGCCGCCAGTGCAGCGCGTGCGCTTGCCTTCAGGGATTCCTCGAGAGCGGCGAGGTCCCCAGTGTAGCCCTTCCCCGACAGCTTCTTCACGAGGTCCTTGGCGATGATGTCCACGTAGCCGCTGCGGAGCTTGGACGCCGCGCCCGCCGTCGTCCCCGCGAGCATGGAACCCTCGGCGAACCGCGCGTCGTGCAGCCGCGCGAGTTCCTCCTGAAGGCGCGCCTGGTCGCGGGCGAGGTTGGCGAGTGCGCGCGCCATCTCCTCGCGCGCCTCCCCGGGGAAGTTCGGCGGCTCCGTCGGGAACGCGCGATGCGCCCGGGCGAGCGCCTCCTCGGCCCGCCTCTGCGCGTCGGCCCGAGCCTCCTGCGATGATCCGAAAGCGTGGAATGCACTGTTTCCGGCCGCCCGGGACGATTCGATGGCCCGCTTCACGGCCTCGTCGATCCTCTTCTCGAAGTCATCCCCCAGCGCGCTCTTCAGGTCCTCCTCCAGTTTCGGATCGAACCCCGGCCCCATCGACTTGCGGATCTCCTCGATGATCTCCTCGGAGAGCCCCTCGCCGCCGAAGAATCCCGGCGTTCCCGGGCCGGGAGTGAACGCGAAGGCGCGCGGTGCCACCGCCGATCCCCCAAACAGGCCCCCCTCCACCTCGCGGACGTTGACCGGGATCGTCAGCGTTTGCGAACCGCGGCGGATGCCGAGCGAGATCGACTCGCCGGGCTTCTTCTCCGCGATGGCCTTGCGAATCGCCTCGGGGGACGCGTCAGCGCCCTCCACCGAAGTGATGATGTCGAACTGCTTCAGGCCGGCCTTCGCCGCCTCCGAGTCGTCGTAGACCTCGTCGATGACGGTCGCCTTGCCGGATTCGATGCCGAGTTGTGCCGCCAGGGCGCCCTGCACGGGGGAGATGCCGACGCCGATGACGTTGCGCTTCCCGCCCGGCGTGAAGACGTACCTGCCGTCGTCCCCGGCCCACGTCGCCACGGCCACCGTGTTGCCCCCCGGCAAGGTTGCAAAGTAGCCATCCTTGTCAGGCAGGGGCGTCAAAGCGAGCGGAGCGGCCGATCCCCCATTCAGCACATAGGCGGTCGGGGCCTCGCCCGTGGCGGACGCCCCCACGATGACGTGCTTGACGGCGGCCGGGGCGGGGGCGTCGGCCGGATCCGGTGTCGTGGGGACTCCGGGCGCGGCCGGTGGTGCGGCGGGTGCGACCCGCGTCCCCTCGTCAGCCAACGCCGACGGCGAGAGCGTCACGACGCCGAGCGCCGCCAGCAACGGAACTGCGAGCAGAAGCCTCGCCCGTCCCGTCAAGTGCTTGGGCTCGGCATCACCGAGTAGACGCTCGACCCTGCGGACGAGCGTCGAAGGTCCGGCAGCCATCGCGGCGGCCAGCATGGGGGTCTCTCCCCCGAGCCACCGGGCTGCTGTTGCAAGACTGTTTGCCATGGCCAGGTCTCCTCCTGTGGTCGAAGTTGCTGCCGCATCGTCGCACGCATACTCTGCCAATTCCTGCAGCTTGCGTCGCGCGACACGGTTCAGCGGTTGAAACCAGAAAGCCGCCTCGATTGCCTTCATGCCCAAAAGCCACGCCGGATCCCGGCGTGCCACGTGGGCGAGTTCGTGCGCCAGAATACAGCGCGCCTGCTCCGGTGGGAGCGCCTCGAGGATCCCCGTGGGGATGCAGACCTCACCGGTCGGGAGGGCGATGGGAGTAGAGAGGCGTCGGCTCTGCGTCAGCCGGACCTGCCCCGTCAGTCCCATTTCGTCCGCAAGACTGTCAAATTGACATGATATGCGCGTTGAACCAACCGGCTCGCGCGGACCGAGGGTCTCCGAGAGCCGCAGCCTCAGCCAAGCGAGTCGGGCGAGTCCCGCCGCCGCGAGCGCCAGCCAACCTGCCGATATCCACATCCCCCAAGGCACAGGTGCCGAAACGGTCGTCATGCTGGAATGCATGACAGGGGGCTGAGTCGTCACAGTCCGCGGCTCCGCCGTGCGGAATTCCACGGGGCCAATGATGGGTTCCGGCCTGGGGGCAGGCGCGATGCGATCATAGTTCGCCACGCTGGGGATGGCTGCAAGACCACCTCCACCCATGAGGGCCGGCGTCGCCCTCGCAAGGCGGTCGACGAGCAGTCCGGATCCGCCAGTCGTCAATGGCTGCGTGTTGACATGCATGGCGCTTGGCTTGTGCAGGTCGGGGAGGCGCTTGGCGAGTGCCTGCGGCAGGACGCCCAGCCCCGGGAACGCCGTGGCCGCGGCCGCCGTCGCGACGCCCAGGACGAGCGCCCCGCGCCAGACCGACTCGCGAACGCCCACGGGGAGGGGGCTCCGCCGCCCCGTGCACGCCCACGCCACGCCCAGAAGCGCCGTGCTGTGCACCGCATAGTTGCCCAGTAACGTGGCGACGGCCGGGCCGGAGGAAATGATGGATTGCAGGACGGTTTCGAATGCCATGGGTCAGGTCCCCTTCCGGAGGGCGCTCTGGCGCGCCTCGATGAGTTGTCTGACGCGCTCGAGGTCGCCCGCCTTCACATTGTCGCCGGATAGCAGGTGATTGACCAGTTCCGAGACGCTTCCGTCGAAGACGCGGTCGGTGAGGTCGTCGACCTGTGTGGTTCGGACGAACTCCTCGTCCACGAGCGCCCTGTAGATGAACTGGCGCCCCTCGCTGCGGTGCGCGACGACGCCGCGCTTTTCGAGTCGCGTCAGGAGCGTCGCCACCGTTGTCGGCGCCAGATCGCGCTGATCGCCCGCCAGAATGGCCTGAACCTGTGACACAGTGCCCTCCCCCAATTGCCAGAGGGCGCGCAGCAGGGCGACTTGAAGGCCGCTGAATTGCTGGGGATCGCTGGTGTTTTCGGGATTCACGCTTGCTCCTTTCGCGTTGAACTACGCCCGTAGTATTACACATGTCGTGCCAACTCAAGAGAAAAACGACAGGTGTCGTTCTGGAATTTGTGGAGGCTGCTGGAACGCACCAGGCACGAAGTGGGGGACGCCGGGGACAGACTCTCGTCCGCCGGAATGATCCAACTTTCCTTGACCCCGGGGGAGGGGGTGCGCCTTCCTCTACGGCTCACTTTGGAGGAGTAAACCAGCCATGCCAGTTCCGAGACGACGCCACTGCCGCTCCCGCCAGGGGAAGGACCGTGCGCACAAGAAGCTTCACGCAAAGCAGTCCGTTGAGTGCCCGAAGTGCGGTTCGCCAAAGCTTCCGCACCGCGTGTGCACCTTCTGCGGCACCTACCAGAACCGGACCTACAAGTCCGCGGTGAAGGCCTGATCCCGCCCTTCGGGCGCCGGTGATTCCCCCCGGCGCCGCGCGGGTCGTTTCCAAGCCACGAGGAGTCCGCCGCCATCCCGCCGATTCGAATCGCCCTTGATGCGATGGGTGGGGACCTTGGACCGCGCCCCGCGGTCGAGGGTGCCCTGCAGGCTGTGAGGCGGTTCAACATCGAGGTGCTCATGGTGGGGCGCGAGCGCCACCTGCGCCGCCTGCTCGCCGCCCTCAAGGCGGACGAGCCGCGGCTGCGCATCATCGATGCCCCCGACGTCATCACCATGCTCGACAACCCGAGCGAGTCCCTGCGCAAGCGCAGGAGCTCGCTCGCGGTTGCCGTCGCGCTCGTACAAAAGGGCGAGGCTGACGCCGTTGTCTCCGCCGGCAACACGGGCGCCGTCGTGGCCCACGCGCAACTGTCCTGGCGGACGCTGCCAGGGGTGAAGAAGCCCGCCATATCGACGCTCTTGCCCTCGGCGCACGGGCGCGTGGTCATCGTCGACTCGGGAGCGGTCGTGGATGCAAAGCCCCACCAGCTCGTGACCTTCGCGGCGATGGGCGCCTGCTACGCCAAGGAAATCCTGCACTGCGAAAACCCGCGCATCGGCATGCTCTCGATCGGCGAGGAGGAGACCAAGGGGAACGAGCTTTCGCTGGCGGCCTCCGCGATCCTGAGGCGCACGAAGCTCAACTTCCTCGGCAACGCCGAGGGCCGCGACATCTTCACCGGCGACTTCGACGTCTGCGTGTGCGACGGGTTCGTGGGGAACATCGTGCTGAAGACGGCGGAGGGCACGGCGAAGTTCGTGACGGAGTCGCTGAAGAAGGAGGCCCGCCGGAGCATTCTGACGACGCTGGGCGGGGCGCTGATCATGCCCGCGGTGCGCGCGATCAAGCGCCGGACGGACTACGACGAGGCTGGAGGCGCGCCCCTGCTCGGCGTCAACGGCATCGCGATCATCGCCCACGGCTCCTCAGGCTCGAAGGCCTTCATGAACGCCATCCGCGTAGCCCGGGAGGCCGTCGAGTGCCGGCTGACCGAGCGCCTCCGCGAGTGGCTCGACCAGGTTTCCAACGACATCGGTCCCGCGGCCCTGCGCGGCGAGGCACCGAAGCAGGGCGAGGAACGCACACCGGCCTAGCCCCGGCGTGAACCAACCACACGGAGACAATCCCACAGTGTCCAAGCGCAACATCGGCATTCGCGGCCTCGGCTACCACGTCCCATCCAAGGTACTCTCCAACAAGGACCTTGAGACGATGGTTGAAACCTCCGACGAGTGGATCATGGACCGCACGGGGATCCGGGAGCGGCGCATCGTCGAGGCGGGGCAGACGACCTCGGACCTTGGCGCGGCCGCGGGCCTGCGCGCGGTCGCGGACGCGGGGCTGACGCTCGACGACATCGACCTCATCATCTGCGCCACGTTCAGCGGGGACTACATCTGCCCCCCGACCTCGTGCATCATCCACAACAAGATGGGGTTCAAGCGCCCGGTGGCGTCGTTCGACATCGGGGCCGCCTGCACGGGGTTCATCACCGGCTCGCAGGTCGCCGCCGCCATGCTCGAGACGACCGGCTACCGCAATGCGCTCGTCATCGGCGCGGAGTCATGCTCGCGGTTCATGGACTACACGGACCGCAGCGTGTGCGTGCTCTTCGGCGACGGCGCGGGCGCGGCCGTGGTCGGCGACGTCCCGGAACCCTCGGGCTTCCTCGGGCACTCGATGGGCGCGGACGGCACCGGGAGCCAGCTCATCGTCATCCCCGCTGGCGGCGCCGCGATGCCCACGACCCATGAGGTGCTCGAAAAG
>CAZUCD010000045.1:0-15208 GCA_964618855.1 uncultured Candidatus Sumerlaeota bacterium | reverse complement strand
GCGAGGTGACGGACGTCGTCGAGAAGGAGATGTTCAAGGTCGAGGGCCGCGCCGTGTTCAAGTTTGCCGTCAAGGTCCTCGGTGAGGCGGTGGACAGCGCGCTCGCCCAGGCGGGGCTCAAGCCAGACGACATCGACCTCATGATTCCGCACCAGGCCAACATCCGGATCATCGACGCCGCGGCGGAGCGCTACAAGATCCCGAAGGAACGCGTGATGTGCAACGTGGACAGGCTGGGCAACACCTCGGCCGCGAGCGTGCCCATCGCCCTGGCGGAGGCGAAGGAAACGGGCCGCATGAAGCGCGGCGACGTCGTCGCCATGGTGGCCTTTGGCGCGGGCCTGACCTACGGGGCCACCATCCTGAGGTGGTGACAGCGCCACGGACGGCACCGGATACGCAATCCACACACCCCTGAACCGGCAGTTTTCCCCGGAGGATCCCATTTGAAACGCATCGCCTTCCTCTTCCCCGGCCAGGGCTCGCAGGGCGCCGGCATGGGCCGCGACGCCGCCGGGCGCAGTGCCAGCGCAGCAGGGCTCTTCCGCGAGGCCGACGCCATCCTCGGCTTCGGCCTGTCCGCGATGTGCTTCGAGGGGCCGGACGACGCCCTCAAGCCGACCGAAGTCACGCAGCCCGCGCTCTACACAGCCAGCGGCGCGACGCTCCGCGTGCTCGTGGAGGCGGGGCTCCGGCCGGGGGCCGTCGCCGGGCATTCGCTGGGTGAGTACTCCGCGCTGCACGCCGCCGGGGTGTTCGACTTCGCCACGGGACTGAGGCTCGTGCGGGCGCGTGGCCTCGCGATGGCAGCGGCAGGCGCGGCGCGACCCGGGGCGATGGCGGCGATCCTCGGCCTCGACGGCGCCAGGGTCTCCGAAATCTGCGCGGCGGCATCCGCCAAGGGAGTCGTCGTTCCCGCGAACTTCAACGATCCGGCGCAGACCGTCATCAGCGGCGACCCCGCCGCGGTGGACGAGGCGTGCGCGCTCGCGAAGGCCGCGGGGGCGAAGCGCGCCCTCCCCCTGCCCGTCAGCGGCGCGTTCCACTCACCCCTCGTCGCACCGGCGGGGGAGCAGATGGCGCGCGAGCTGGCCGGGGCCGCCATGCAGCCCCCGAACTGCCTCTTCGTGAACAATGCGGATGCCGCCCCGCTTTCGGAACCCGCCGCGATCAGGGACTCGCTCGTCCGCCAGATCACCTCGTCCGTGCGCTGGGTCGAGACGATGTCGCGCCTCCAGGCCGAAGGAATCGAGGCGTTCGTCGAGGTTGGCTCCGGCAAGGTGCTCGCCGGACTCGCACGCCGCTGCTGCAAGGACATCCCCTGCCACACGACGGAGTCGGCCGCCGCGATCGACGATACCATCGCGGCGCTCTCGGCATGATGGTCCCGGGCATCCTGCTCGCCACCGGGGCCGGCTCCGCGCTGCTGCTCATGCTGCGCAGCGGGGCGCTGGACTCGACGTATTTTGGCGCCTCCCTCGCGGCGCTGCTCCTGGTGTCCGCGCTCAAGGCGCCCTACTACGCCAAGGGTGCGGGGATCGGACTGCCCCGCGCGCTGGCTGGCGCGGTCATCGCGGGCGCGCTGTCGCTTGCCATGGTCGTCGCCATCGCCCTCGGCATCAAGGACCCGAAGTACATCGCGTTTGCCGTTCCGGGGCTTCTGATCGTGACCGTCGCCGCGTCGATGGCGTACGGGCGCGTCCTGCCCGACTCCCCCTGGGACCTTCTGACGCCGGCGAGGCTGGGCCTGCTCCAATTGGCGGGTGCCGCGATGACGACGGTGTGGATCGCCTTCGCCGCGGGGATCGAGCCCTCGATCTCGCCAAGGAACTTCGAGCTGTTCCGGGGGATCCTGCAGGGCATCGCGTTGATCCTCTGCTCGGCGCTTGCAGGAGTGTGGGACGGGGCCGTGCTTTGCACGTTTTGTGCAAAGGATCGGATGGGGGGCGCAGTAGCCGCGTCGGTAAGGGCCAATCTGGTGCTTCTCCTGGCCGGGCTTGCGTTCATCGCCTGGTGGGCGGTGCGCTAGCACTCCATCGGGGCTGCCTCCAGAGGTCCCCCCGTGGGTCCTGGGTGCACGAAGGGGGCAGGCTGACAGATGCCGGCTGGATGGCACGCCGGATCCGCCGAACGGGCTAGCCCCAGCCCGACAGTTTCACATCGCATGACCCCCACGGAATCCCCCGGGGGAAATCACTTTCGGAGAGAATGGTGATGAATCGCAGGCTTCGCGCATTGGCTGGTGGAGTTGCGGCTTCGCTGATGGCGGTCGCACTGACCGGGTGCGTGATCGCGCCCGTGATGCCTCCACGCGGGCTGATCTACACGGACCAGAAGGCCCCGCTCTTCTCCGGCGGCAAGCCGGGCTCGAAGGTGGGAAAGTCCTCCGCCCACTCGATCCTGTTCCTGGTTGGCTGGGGCGATGGCGGCCTGGCAAGGGCCCTCGAGGATGGCGGCATCTCCGAGGTGCGCCACACGGACTACCGGGTCGAGAACTACTTCCTCTTCTACCAGAAGTACACGACGATCGTTTACGGGGAGTAGGCGCGTGACGAACCGACTCCTTGCTGCGGTCGCCGCCGCGTCGTGCCTTCTGGCCGGGTGCAGCCCAACGGGCTCGCGCGCCGGGGTCGCCACGCCGCCGGCGATCTTCTACAAGAACGACACGACGCCGCTGACCGTCGTTCGCGGCAGGGCCGGGGAGGCGCCGCGGCCCATTGTCATCCCGAAGGACGCGCGCTCCGGCAAGTCCACATCGTACAGCTTCGCGCTCAACATCCCAGGCATCCCCGGAGGGTCGGCCCTCAGCGTGGGCTGGGGCGACATGTCGATGGAGAAAGCCATGAAGAACGGCGGCCTGCGCGAGGTCGTCTACGCCGATGCGCGCGAGATGCAGATCCTGCGCATCTTCACCCGCACCACCATCATCGCGTACGGTCCCGGGGACGCGGACGATCCCGCCCCGGGCACGGCCAGCGCGGAACAGCAGACGGGCGAATAGCCCCCCGCCATGAAAACCTACACGGTGCGCCATGCCTGCGGCCACGATGCCCGGTACGCATTCGCCGGGGCGAAGCTGCGCCAAGTCGCCATGGCCGAGGCCATGCGCTCCCGCCTGTGCCGCGAGTGCACCACCGATGCCGCCGTGCTGCCGGCCATGCACATCGACCGCGACCACCACATCGTGGACGCGGCGACCCATGGGGAGGTCCTGCTCGCATTGGCGTCGGCGCTCCGCACAGTGCGGGGCGAGGAGACGTTCTCCGCCTACCTCTCGGCGGCGCCCGTGGCGAGGCGCTCCCACCAGCGCATCGCGTCCCGCAGGACCGGCACGCGCGTCGTCGTGGTCAACGGCGAGTGGATCGAGAAGGCGCTGATGGAATCCGGCCTCGCGCGGCACGAGGGGATCCTGAATGCCCACGACCCGTTTGCCGCCGCGGGCGACGCCTGGATGGGACTGCCCAGGACGTCTGCGGCGCTTGAGGACCTCGTCGGGCACCTATCGCGGGCGGGCGCGCGCATCGTGGAGCATCGGCCCCGCCGCAAGGCCCCACCCCACGCCGCCAAGCCGGGCGCACCCGTCATCGAGGTGGCCGCAGAGCCCCCGCCGATCCCGCCCTTTGCCGAGATGCTCGCGTCGCTCGACCACATCCTTGCGGCATGGGAGCACAGGCACCACGCCTGGCCCCTGAAACTCGAGGAGGAACTCGCCGCCCAGGAGGCGCGCCGCCTCGAGTCCCTCAACATCGAGTAGGCGCCGACAGGATGACCTACCCGGGCCTCGTCTTCCGCAACGCGCTGCGCAGCAAGCGCCGCACGTTCCTCACCGCGGCCTCCGTCGGCATGTCGATCTTCCTGCTGGTCACGCTCCTGACGCTCATGCGCGAGCTCACGACGCCCGTGGAGACGGACGCCTCCGTGCGCCGGCTCGTCACCCGCCACAAGGCGGGCCTCACGAACCCGCTGCCGCGGCGGTACATGGAAGCCGTCCGACAGATGCCCGAGGTTGAGTACGTCACCCCGCTGAGCTGGTTCGGCGGCACATACATCGACGAGCGGAACTTCTTTCCACGCTTCGCCGTCGACCCCGCCAACATCTTCGAAGTCGTCCCCGAGACCATCATCGACACTAAGGAGGTGGAGGCCTTCAAGCGCGTCAAGAACGGCGCCGTCGCGGGCAGCGCACTCTTCAAGAAGTTTGGGTGGAAGATCGGTGACAAGATCACCATCAAGGGGGACATCTACCCCGTGGACCTCGAACTCGAGATCGTCGGCAGGATGGTCTTCGAGGGGCTCGACGAGGTCGACGACCGCCTATGGTTCCGCGACGACTACCTCCAGGACCTCCTCGGCAACTCGGAGGAGGTTGGCACCATCTGGAGCGTCGTCCGCGACGAGAGGATGATTCCCGCGCTGACGAAGAAGATCGACGGCCGCTTCGCGAACACGGAGGCGGAGACGACGACGCAAACGGAGAAGCAATTCGCGCTGGGCTTCGTCGCGATGCTCGGCAACATCAAGCTCCTGATCGGCTCGATCAGCTCGGTGGTGGTGGCCACGCTGTTCATCGTGGTCGCCAGCACGATCTCGATGACGATACGGGAGCGCGGCCGCGAGATCGCCGTGATGAAGACCCTCGGCATGCGGCGGTCCCTGATCTTCTCGCTTCTCGTTTCCGAGTCCGCCGCCATCGCGGTGCTGGGGGGCCTCGCCGGCCTCGGGCTCGCCCATGTGCTCTACTCCAACATCGACGTCCCGAAGGTCTCGGGGGGCTTCCTTTTCAAGTTCGAGATCACCACGGCCAACGCCGCGCTCTGCCTGATGGTGGCGACGGCCATAGGCCTGTTCTCGTCGCTGTTCCCCGCCTGGGGGGCATCCAGGAAGACCGTCCTGCACGGGCTGCGCGATGTCGAGTAGCCTCCCCCCCGTCTCGGTGCTGATCCCGGTCTTCAACGAGGCCGCGGCGCTGCACGGGGTCCTCGCGCGCCTCGCGCGCCTCGCGCCGCGCCTCCCTGAGGGAAGCGAGATCATCCTCGTGGACGACGGCTCGACGGACGGCTCCGCGGAGGTGCTCGCCGCGCTGCCGCACCGCTCGATGCGCGCCATCCGGCACCTGCGCAACAAGGGCTACGGGGCCGCGTTGAAGACGGGCATCGGCGCTGCGGCAAACGAACTTGTCGCCATCGCGGACGCCGATGGGACCTACCCGCTCGGGACGATCCCCGGCCTCGCCGCGCGCGTCGCCTCGGGCCGTTGCTCCATGGCAGTCGGGGCCCGGCCTGCCTCGCAGGTCGCCCTCGTCCGCCGCCCCGCGAAGGCCGTCCTCCGCATCCTCGCCGAGCACCTCACGCGCCGCGAGATCCCCGACCTCAACTCCGGCCTTCGCGTCTTCCGAAGGAGCGATGCCCTGCGGCTGCGGTCCCTCCTTCCCGACCAGTTCTCCTTCACCACCACGATCACGATGGCGCTCCTCACCGAGGGGGGGGAGGTCGAGTATGTCCCGATCCGCTATGGCGCGCGGGCCGGTTCATCCAAGATCCGTCCCATAGCCGACACGCTGGGGTTCACGCTCCTCATCCTTCGGATGGCGGTTGCATTCAACCCGATGCGGGTCTTCGGGCCCTTGGCCATGGTCCTCCTGCTTGCGGCGCTCGCCATGCTGGTCATGCGGCTCATCTCGCCGCACCCGTTCGGCGTGGCGACGACGGTGATCTGCGCCGTTGCCGGTATCCAGGTTCTCGCGATCGGGCTCCTCGCCGACCTCGTGAATCGGCGTCGATAGCAGGCGCGCTTCCCCGGTTGCGCATGGGACGCGGGTTCGGCAACCTGCGGCATCCGTGGAGCCTTCCCAGGGCGGAAACCGATGCCGGAGCACATCAGGGGCATTCCCACTTGGACGCCGGCGCGCCTCGCCGCGCTGCTCGCGGCGAACATCGCCGTCATAGGCGCCGTCATGACGATCTACTCGACGGGCCGGTCCGTCCTCCTGCGCGAGGTCCGCGGAAAGTCCATCCAGCTCGCCACCCTCGTTGCGCAGAACGTCGACCCGAAGCTCATCGCCGAAATCCACGACGAGTCGGACATGCAGGGGGAGGCCTACCGCAGGGTGCTCGCCGACTTCCAGCGCGTGCGCGACTCGCTCGGCGACATCCGCTACGTCTACGCCATGCGCCCGCGCCCGGAGCTCGGGCCGCACCAGTGGAGCTTCGTCGTAGACGCGGACCCCGACGACGAGGATGCCAACGGCGACGGGAGGATCTCCGATGACGAGAAGGGCGCGCGCCCGGGCATGCGGTACGACGGGTCGACCGTTCCCGCCATGCAGCGCGCCCTCATGGGACCCGACGCCGACCGCAGCTTCACGAAGGACGCATGGGGGGAGTGGATGTCAGGCTACGCCCCCATCCACGACGACACCGGCAGGGCCGTCGCCATCCTCGGGGTGGACGTGCCCGTCACCGAGTTCCGCGAAAAGATGCGGATCGCGAACTGGGCCGCGGGCGGGGGGCTCCTCGTGCTGCTGGGCCTCATCAACCTGTCGCTCCACATGATCTTTTCGAAGTCGCGCGCCCTGCAGCACATCAGCCTCCTCGACGCGGAGCTGCACGCCCGCAATGAACTCCTGTCCGCACGCAACGCGGAGCTGGACCGGACCGTGAAGGAGCTGAACGAACGCGAGCGGATCATGGCCGAGGAGCTTCGCCTCGCCGAGGAGGTCCAGCAGCGGTTCCTCCCGCGCGAGTTCCCCTTCCGCGAGAACCTGCGCTGCGCCGCGCTCTACCGCGCGTGTTCCCTCATCGGCGGGGACCTCTACGATGCATTCAAGGTGGGCAACGGGACCGCCGCGTTCTTCATCGCCGATGTCTCGGGGCACGGGGTGTCCGCCGCGCTGGTGACGGCGATCCTGAAAGTGTCGATCGAGAGGCACACGCACCTCCTGGAGGCCGCGTTCGCCGAGGGCCACGGCCGCGAGACGCCGGCCCTCCAGGCATTCCTCCACGCCCTCGACTCCGCCGTCGCGAGCAGCATGCGCCCCGGCGGCTTCGTCACATTCTGCCTCTTCGTGCTGAGGACCGACACCGGCGCCTCCTGGTTCGCAAATGCGGGGCACAATCCCCCCGCCATCTGGACGGCCAAGGACCACCGCTGCCACTTCTTTGATGTCCCCGCCAACCTCCCCCTGGGCCTCGTCGAGAACTGGAACTACGAAATCCGGGAAGTCGCCATCCAACCGGGCGACAAGGTGATCCTCTACACGGACGGCCTCATCGAGCTCAACGACGAGAGCGGCTTCGAGTTCGGCATGGAGCGCCTCCTCGCCGCAATCAACCGCTCCGGCAGCGAGCGCCCGGACGCACTCCTCGCCCAAATCACCGTCGCCACCTCCAGCTTCGCCTCCGGCCATCCCCCCGCGGACGACATGGCGATGGTTGTCGTCGAGTTTGCGGACCAGACTCCATAGCCACCCCAACACCTCCATCGATGCCATGACCAACCCACCACAAGCCGCCACTTCACCCGCTCCCACCGCGGTTCCATTCTCCGTGTCCACGGCCGCCGCCGAGATCCAGACTCTGATCCAGGCACGCTATCCGGTCCTCGCGATCCTCTCCTCCGAGGAGGAACGCGTGATGGCGAACCTCGAGGTCATCGGCGAGCGCGTCGGCAAGGTTGTCTTCGCCTGGACAATCAGCAGGGGACTCGTCAGGCACCGCCTTGCGCTCTCCGCAAAGACCGAGGGCAAGAAGGGAACGCGCGACCCCGTGGCCGCGCTCCGCGAGGTCCTCGACATCAGTGAGCCCGCCATCGTCGTGCTGAAGGACTTCCAGCCGTACCTCAAGGAGGCCTCCGTCCGGCGCTGCCTGCGCGACCTCGCCATCTCCCTGCGCCACACCTACATCACCGTCGTGATGCTCGGACCCCCATTCGAGATTCCCCAGGATCTGGACAAGGACATCACGCTCGTGGACTTCCCGCTGCCCACGCGCGAGGAGCTTTCGGAGCTGCTCCAGCGCATCGAGGCCGAGATCGAGGGGAACGCCGACTTCTCGGTCTCCCGCGACCCGGCCGCGCGCGAGCAGCTTCTCGGCGCGGCCCTCGGGCTCACGCTCGCCGAGGCGGAGAACGTCTTCGCAAAGGCCCTCGTCACGACGGGCCGCCTCGGAGCGGAGGAGGTGCCGTTCGTCTATGGGGAGAAGCGCCAGATCGTCCGCAAGAGCGGCCTGCTCGAGTATGTCGAGACGGAGGAGCGGCTGGAGGACATCGGCGGTCTCCGGCATCTCAAGCGCGGGCTGCGCGAGCGCGCCATCGCCTTCACCCCGAAGGCGCGCGACTTCGGCCTCCCCTCGCCCAAGGGCATCCTGTTCACCGGCGTGCAGGGCTGCGGCAAGTCGCTCTGCGCAAAGGCCGTCGCGACCCTCTACAGCATGCCTCTGCTGCGGCTCGACATGGGCTCGAACTTCGGCAGCTACGTCGGCGAGTCCGAGTCCGCCATCCGGCGCGCACTGGGCCTCGCCCGCAGCGTGTCCCCGTGCGTCCTGTGGATTGACGAGATCGACAAGGGGCTCGCGGGGCTGCGCGGCAGCGGCTCCTCCGACAGCGGCACCACCCAGCGCGTCTTCGGCACGCTCGTCACCTGGATGCAGGAGAACAAGTCCCCCGTCTTCGTCGTCGCCACCGCGAACAACATCGGGTTCCTCCCCCCGGAAGTCCTGCGCAAGGGCCGCTTCGACGAGATCTTCTTCGTGGACCTCCCCGCCGTGGACGCCCGCGCGCAGATCCTCGGCATCCACCTGCAGCGCCACGGCCGCAATGCCGCGAACTTCGATCTGGTGGGCCTTGCGGAGCACAGCGAGGGTTTCAGCGGGGCCGAGCTCGAGGCTGCCGTCGTGGACGGGCTCTTCCGCGCGCTCAGCGAGGGGCGCGACCTATCAAGTGCCGACGTCCTGGCCTCCATCCAGGCGACGTTTCCGCTCTCGAAGACGATGCGCGAAGAGATCGCCTTCATCCGCGACTGGGCCAAGGGCCGCGCGCGGCCCGCCGACTGATCGAAGGGGACTGCGGCTTGCCCTTGCGGCCCTGCGCAATGATTCGCCTTCTCTTCGCATGCTCGACTCGCTGCACGGCACCTTGCTTGAGAAGGACGACGACTACGCGGTCGTCGATGTGAACGGCCTGCGCTTCAGGATGGAGGTCCCGCGCTCGACCGCAGTCGCCCTCCCGGATGGCGGCCACGCCGTGACACTGCGCACCCGCCTGTCCCTGAACGTCAACGAGGGCGCCTTCCAGCTCTTCGGCTTTGCCACCGAGGAGGAGCGCGACTGCTTCGACATCTTCACGCGCATCAGCGGCATCGGGCCGCGCAAGGGGCTCATGATCCTCTCCGCCATCGAGATCGTCCCGTTCGCACAGGCGATCCTGCGCGGCGATGTGGCGTACCTGTCGAAGATCAAGGGCATTGGCGCAAAGACAGCCGAGCGCCTGATCGTCGAGCTGCGCGAGAACATGGCGCCCTACGCGGCCAAGGCCCCATCCCCCGCGCCCGCCGCCAGCCGCCCCGCCAACATCGCCGACGCGATCCAGGCCCTCGTCGTCCTCGGCTGCAAGCCCCCCGTGGCCGAGCGCGCCGTCGAACGCGCCCTCGAGGCACTCGGCAACTCGGCGAGCACCGAGGACCTCATCCGCGAGGGACTCCGCCACCGATGAGCACCGGGCACCCGGGCAACGAGTACCGGCCCGCAAGCACCGACGCCGACCTCCTGCCCGTCGTCGACGAGAACGACGCGGTCATCGGCTCCGCGACGCGTGCGGAGGTGCATGCGCGCCGCCTGATGCATCGAGCCGTGCACGTCGTCGTGCTCAACCCGCACGGGGAACTCCTCCTCCAGCGCCGCAGCATGGCGAAGGACCTCTTCCCGGGATGGTGGGACATCAGTGTTGGCGGCCACGTGGACGCGGGGGAGGACTACGCCGACGCCGTCGTGCGGGAACTCCGCGAGGAAATGGGCATCTCCGCTCATGTGCGCGAGGTCGCCATCATGTCCCCATCCGAGGTGACCGGATGGGAGTTCCAGCGCATCTACGAGTGCACCATCCACTCGGATCCCACGCCGAATCCGGCCGAGGTCAGCGAAGTGCGGTGGGCCACGCTCGACGAGGTGCGCACGACGCTCCAGCCGGACTTCACGCGCCCCGGCCAGACCATCACACCGGGCGGGCTCGCCAGCATCCTCGCATGGGCCCACGCCACGGGACGCACTTGAAGACGAGAACGCTCACCATCGGGGACATCGTCCTTCGCGGCACCGAGTACCTCGCGGACAAGGGCGTGGAATCCCCGCGGCTCGACGCGGAACTCCTCGTGGCCCACGTCCTCGGCACGACGCGGCTCAAGCTGTACATGGAGTGGCACAAGCCGCTCGTCGAGCTCGAGATCGCGGCCTGCCGCGAGGCCGTGCGCCGCCGCGGGCAGGATCGCGAGCCCGTCGCCCGGATCATTGCGCGCAGGGAGTTCCATGGCCGCGACTTCGAGGTCGCCCCCGGCGTCTTCTGCCCCAGGCCCGAGACCGAGGGCCTCGCCGAAATGGTCGTCGAATTCGTCAGGCTCTCGACCCCACCCGGCACCCTGCGCCCCACGGTCTTCGAGGTCGGGACCGGCAGCGGCTGCATCGCCATCACGGTCGCCCTCGAGTGCCCGGACGCGCACGTCGTGGCGTCCGACGTGAACGAGAAGGCGATCGCGCTCGCGGAGCGCAACGCCGCACGCCTGCACGCAGGATCGCGCCTGACATTCCGCCACGGGGACCTCCTTGCGGGATGGGAGGGGCCCCTGCACGCCATCGTCTCCAACCCGCCCTACGTGCGTGCGGGGGAGGTCCGCTCGCTCCCCCCCGAGGTGCGCGAGTACGATCCTGTCACGGCGCTGGACGGGGGCGCCGACGGACTAGACCCCCTGCGCCGCATCGTCGCGGAGGGCGCGCGGCTCCTCCTCCCCGGCGGGGGAATCTTCTTCGAGATAGGCAACGACCAGGGGCGCGATGCGCGCGTGGTCCTCGAGCACTCGGGCGCCTACGACCGCATCGAGGTCCGGCACGACCTCGCGGGGCTGGAACGCTACGCGACTGCGAGGCGGAGGGGGTAGGAGGCGCGGTGGCACGGGGCAACCCGCCGCGTGGCGCCGTGGCGGTCTCGCCTTGCAACCGAACACAAGCCCGCGGCAGCGTCCCATCATTCAGAGCCCGCCCGGCCGGTCGAACTGCACGCGATGGGCGCGCCCGAGTCCAACTCGAGGTCGCTACGATGAACGCTCCACGCATGTTCACGCACGGGGTGGAGGAACGGCGCATGCTGCACGTTCTGCTTTCGGGCGCCTTCGTCTTCCTAGCGATCGGAGTCGGGGCACAGCCCTATACGCAGTACACGTCCGGGGTCGTGGACATTGAGGCGGAGAACTACTCCTCGGTCATCGGGCCCCTGAGCGCGCACAGCTGGACGCCAACGACCGCGGTTGCGGGCTACTCGGGCCCGGGCGCGATGGAGGCCACGCCAAACTCCGGCTCCAACATCGACGCGAACTGGACCACGACGAGTCCCGAGTTGCGCTACACGGTGAACTTCAACGCCACGGGAACTCACTACGTGTGGCTGAGGGGGTATGGTGCCACGCCGAACGACGATTCGGCGCATGCGAGCCTCAATGGAGGCGCCGGGACATCCGCGGCGCGCATCACACTTTCCACGAATGGCGCCTGGCAGTGGACGCGCACACAACTGACCACTGGGAACCCGACGACCGTATCCGTCCCGAGCACGGGAAACCACACGTTGAACGTCTGGATGCGCGAGGACGGCTTCGTCGTCGACCGGGTGCTGCTCACGCCGAACGCCGCATTCTCAGCGACCCCCGGCAACGCGTGGCACATCGCCGGTGGGGCCGAACCCGGAATCACGTCGATGCGCGCGCCCTTCCGCGAAATCGCGCCGGGCACATCCGTGACCATCTACAGCGGGAACCAGTTCCAGGGCCCGGGCGGAAACCCGGGCAACCAGTTCCAGACGGGGAGCAGCGTCTTCTGGCGGCTCGCGGGCGCGGGCTCGTGGACGGCCGCGCCGATGGCGTTCCACAGCGAGTCGGGAAACAACAAGTACTTCTCCGCCACGATTCCCGGCACATCCCTGGTGGCCGGCGACGTGGTCGAGTACTACATCCGCGCGATCTATGACGACCACCTGCCGACATACATCCACGGAACGGACCGGTCGTCGATGGCGACCGAGACGGAGACCGTCGCGCAGGGCGCCCCGTTCAGCTTCACCGTGCAGCCCCCGCTCTCGGCGTCGGGCAGCTTCGTCTCGGTATCGCAGGGCGCGTTCGAGGGGCGCGTGTACCAATCGGACGGCCACATCGCGCTATTCGGCCCCGACCTCTCGGGTGCGCCGCTTGCGCTCTCGACCACACTGGCACCTCCGGGCGCATACGCCGGCGGCAAGATGCGCTACGTCGGAGGAGTAGTCTCGTCCACGCCCTCGGGGGGCGGACTTGATCTGGTGCAGAACCTCGGCGCGGGTACGATCCAGTCGCGCCTATCGTTCGCAGCGGATGGGGTGCTGCGCTACGAGGTGACCGATTGGGGCGGTGCCACGCCGGCCGAGACGATGTTGCGCGCGGCTTCTCCAGCAGACGAGCACTTCTACGGCTTCGGCGAGAAGTTCAACAACTTCGACCAGGCGGGTCGCCGCGTCGGGATGCTCAACTATGATGAGCCCGGCCCGAAGGGGGACCGATCGTACAAGGTCGCGCCCTGGTTTCTCAGCACGCGCGGCTATGGGCTCTACCTCGGGTCCTCCGCCGAGAGCGTGTTCGACATGCGCAGCACCTTTGCCGACCGCTACACGATCGAGGTGCCCGAGGGCGCCCTTCGCGTCGACCTTGTTGGGGGGCCGAAGCTCACCGAAGCGCTGACGCGCTACACGGGTCTCACCGGCAGGACACCGGTCCCGCCGGAGTGGGTCTTCGGTCCGTGGATCTCGACCGACGTCTGGCGCACGGGGGGCGAGGTCCGCTACGCGATCACGAAGATGGTCGCGCAGGGCGTCCCCTGCTCAGTCATCGTGTTCGATTCGCCGTGGTCGGTGTCGTACAACGACTACACGTGGAACATGACGCAGTTCGGGAATGGTGGAACGTACGAGAGCGTCTTCTACCCGGGGTTCTCGACCGTTACGGAGATGATGAGCTTCCTGCGCAGCAACGGAGTAAAGGCAGTGTGCTGGACCACGCCGTTCATCAACACGGTCGGGAACGACGACGGCGTTGGCGGGCAGAACCTCGGCCAGGCGCCGAACTATGCCGTCGGCGCGGCGAACAACTTCTTCGTGCGCAGTTCCCCCGGCGGGCCGCCGCTGCTCGCAAACTGGTGGAAGGGCACCGGCAGCCCCGTCGACTTCACCAATCCCGCGGCAACCGCATGGCTCCAGGGCCAGGTTCAGGCGCTCATCGACCAGAGCGTTGTCGCGACCCCGTCCGGCCCGTCGTTCCCCGTCATCGGCGGGTTCAAGACGGACGACGGTGAGGCGCGCGGCACGACGAACGTGTACATTCCGCCGACCGCGTCATACTTCGACGGGCGCACCGGCGTGCAGATGCGCAACGGCTACGCGCTCGAGTACCACCGGGCGTTCTGGAACATACTCGGCAATGACGGCATCCTCTTCGCCCGCAGCGGATACGCGGGCTCGCAGGCGTTTCCCGCCTACTGGTCCGGAGACAACGATCCGAACTTCAGCGCGGCGAACGGCCTGCCGAGCGTCATCATCGCAAGCCAATCGTCGGCCATGAGCGGCTTCTCGATGTGGAGCAGCGACGTCGGGGGTTACCTCGACGGCAACTACGAGACGAACCAGGCCGACCTGTTCATGCGCTGGTCGCAGTTCGGCATTTTCACGCCGATCATGCAGATGCACCGCCAGGTTGGCAGCAACAACCAGTACCCTTGGAGCTACGGTGCCGCCGCGCTTGCAAACTACCGCGAGTGCGCGAATCTGCACTCGAGGCTCTTCCCGTACATCTACACCTATGCGCACATCGCCGAGGACACCGGCATCCCCATCATGCGCCCCTTGGTGCTGATGGACCAGGCGGACCCGAACATCTGGGGGATCAACCACACCTACCATTTCGGCAACGAGTTGCTCGTCGCGCCAATCATTGCGGCGAACGCGACGACGCGCACGGTGTACCTGCCTGCCGGGACGTGGCATGACTACTGGACCAATGCCGAGCACGCGGGTGGCCAGAACCTGAGCTGGTCGAACGCGGACGCCACGAAGTACCCCCTCTTCGTGCGCGAGGGCAGCATCGTGCCCATGCTCCTGCACGTCCCGCAGTCGCTCTGTCCGGCTGCATATGTGGACAATGTCGCGATCACGACGAAGACGGACGACCTGGACGTTCTCGTCTATCCGGACGCGGCGTTCGGATTCACCATGTACGATGGGACGGACTTTGCGGGGACGAGCGATGCCACATCCACGACGATCGCGATCACATCAGCGGCGCGTCCGATGCAGTTCCGCATCCACGGCACCGTGCCGCCGCACGTCGGCCTGGGCCCTGCGACGGTTCCCCAGGCGCCGGACAAGCCCACGTACGACGCGATGTCGACGGCCTGGTGGCATGACGCGGCGATGAGTTCAACCTACGTCAAGTTCCCGCACGCGGGCGGAACGGAGACACTCGTCCTCGGTCCCGTGCCCACAAGGATCGATTCGTCGATGGAGATGTAGTCGCGACGACGCCCCACGATCCGACTCGCAGACTGGAAGTGAAAGTGGCGGAGAGAGAGGGATTCGAACCAGCCGTGCCGACGAATCCAACAGCCACTGAGGGCGCTGGAGTTAGAGCGGTTCTCGAAGTGGTTGTCCGAATGGGTTACTGAGATTTCCTTCCGTTGCTTGGAGATCGATACGTTCGTGTGCAGGCCATGTCGCCCTCCCGCCTCATACCAAATCCCGAGAACGCCTCCTCCGCCGAAGTCGACGCGGATTTCTTGAGGACGACGAAGAGGACGACTTCACGATTGAGACCCCGGAGGCGATCGGCCTGGAAGCAGAACTTCAGGAGGCGGCGCTCTCTGGCCTTGCGGTGCTCGACGAGCTAGAGCACTTTGCTATAATATGTAGCCACAAGACCTAAACCAGCCCTTGATGT
>CAZUCD010000044.1:22556-25312 GCA_964618855.1 uncultured Candidatus Sumerlaeota bacterium | reverse complement strand
CTGCTGGCCGCTGGCGCCGCGAGCATCCCGAGTTGGTGCCAGAGCCTCAGAAGCGGAACCTCAAGCCGCCCGACCCGACCAACTACGACGATCTGGTCCGCTACCACATCCATGGTCGGCACACGGTGTGGCACGTCCGAAGAGTGAAGCCGAGGATCGACAGCGACGAGGAGAGCTAGCCCAGCGACTTCGCCGGGGATACGTCCGCCTTGGTGAGCGAGATGACTCGGTCTTCAGCTCGCGAGGGGAGGACGGTAGCCGAGACTCTCCGAAGGCGCGAAGTCCAACCGCCGACTTCGGCCACGTCGCGGTGCCGGGGTAGTGAACAACTATGCTTCAGTCTTTTCTTCAAGGGAGCTTCAGATGCCTTCGAGAAGGCATCAGGTGATGTTGGATGCCGCCAAGTTGGCAGGATCGGCGAGTTGATCTTCGATCTTTGGGACGAACTGGCCACTAACTGCTCCGCGAAACCGGCGTGGTACCCCTCAGCAAGACACAGGCTTTCTTCGAAACCCGGGGTGGGCTCCGAACTTCCCTCCGGACTTGTGAACCCTCTCACCGACGTTACCGCGATTACCAGTCGAGGCCGTATCGCTCCAGTTGCTCTGGAGTAACTCGGATCCCGACAGCTCGCATGATCATCAGGAGTTCGCGGGGTTCAACCACGACTCGAAAGTTCGCCGCCCAAGGGTGCCAGCGCAGTCCGCCAGCAGCGACCGACAGCGCTGCCCAGATGCGCTGGTACTGCCGGGCGCTGACCGACCAGAACTCGGTCTGCACCTCGGGCTCAGGTCCCGCTCGAAAAGTCCCCAGTCCCCAACCTGCACCGATGTCTTCCTTCGTCTCGTGACGCGCGAGGTAGTCGACCGCGTTCTTCACCTCTGACCCAGACCTTTTCAGCTTCCAGGAGCCTTCCTTTAGCCCCTGCTTGTTCTCCTGTCGCCAGACAGCGTCCACGCGGGCGCAAAGGAGGTCCGAAAGGCCAGCACACTGCGAAACCGAGTATTCAAAGGGGATTATGATCACGTAGTGCCAGTGTGGACGATAGTCGTTTGGCTTCCAAGCCGCCTTTCCGATGATCCTGACTCGAAACTCGGCGGCGATCTTCCGCAACCGCTTGCGCATCTTCGCCATGATCTCGCGGATGGCTGGCTTTCCCCAGAGCTTCCAGGGCGCCAGAACGAACGAGATGAAGCGTCCGGCGAGTTGGCCGGGATGCGAAAAGCACGACCGCAGCTCTTCGATCCACCTCTTGTTCGCCTCCTCAGAGAGGCCCCTGCACCGCCCTCTGGTTGGCGTGGGCAAGGTGATGACCAAGACGGTGCCTCGCGGCAACGGCTGGGGACCAGATGTGCATGTGGATGGAGGGTAGAGTGTCGCGGACAGCGACGAGGCCGTAGTGGTCACGCTCTCCGTCGAGGGATCGACGACAAGTCTCAACTTCCTCTTCGTCGCGCCGTTGCGCTTCGCGGGGGACCTTCCCTCGTTGTCCAGATCTCCTGCGTACATCGAAGTCCCGAAGACCTGGGATCCAGTCAACTCGATGCACGCAACGATCGAGTCATAGTCCTTCGCCTGCCAGGCCTTCACGAGCGGCGGGCGCCTCCATGATCCGCCGATGTAAGCGTCGAACCTATCCACTCCGATCACGTCCCCCAGCGCGACCCATCGTTCGGCCCGTCCAGCTTCCAGCATGTACTCCGAAGGGACCGGTGGTAGCGGGGGCTTCGCCGGGGGCGTCGACGGGAAAGCGGAGACTGACTGGCGAGCAGGGACGGCGACGACGGCAACGGACATGACCAGACCTCCTTGGGGTCTGGTCACACGCTAGGGCGCGATGCCTCCGAAGTCCTTGAAGCCGGTCGGAAACGACCTGCCGTTGGCGTTCTTGCGGCGTTTTCGCTCACGGTGACGACGCCGCGCTTGCGCCCTTGCTCTGCCGGTTGAACCTTGTTGGTGCCGTTTTGAGGTTTGCTGTACCCGATCCGACCGCATCGTCGACGCGGAGGCCATGTCCATCATGACCATCTGGTTGTCCGTCCAGCAGGTGGCCGAGCGCTTGGGCGTCCAGCCCGACACCGTCTACGTTTGGATCCAGCGTCGAGGGTTTCCAGCCCATCGCGTCGGGCGCATGTGGCGGTTCGACGAGACCGAGGTTGAGAACTGGGTGCGGTCTGGGCGGGGAGCGGACAGGCCGCCATCCCGCCGGAAGCCCAGGGAAACTGCCGCTAAGCCGAAGGCGAGGGCCACTCGCTCGACTCGCCCACGAAGGACCACCTCGTCATGAGCACCAAGCTGCCAACGATCAACGACAACCGTGGCCAGGCCACAGTCTTGTCCGCCCTGCAGCGTCTGCTCCCGCAGGCGACAGCCTTGGATGTGGCCACAGGGATGTTCGAGATCGGCGGGTTCTTGTCCCTCGACGGCCAGTGGCAGGGCTTGACGCAGGTGCGCGTCCTCATGGGGGACGAGACCACTAGGCGCACGAAGAAGGAGTTGGTCGCCGCTCTCACGAGGACAAGTGCTGGCAGTATCGAGTCGTCGAAGGAGGAAGACGACGACCTTGCCCCACTGCAAGCCCTTCGCGACGCCCTCGCGACGAAGAAGATCGAGACCCGCGTGTTTACGAAGGCCAAGTTCCACGCGAAGCTCTACCTGACGACGACCCACGAGACGTCGCTCGTGGACTTCGCTCTGGTCGGCTCGTCGAACTTTACCGCGTCCGGCCTGACTCGCAACGTCGAGCTAAACCTCCT
>CAZUCD010000044.1:5973-22546 GCA_964618855.1 uncultured Candidatus Sumerlaeota bacterium | reverse complement strand
GTCATCCTGCCGGCCTTCGGTGTGACAATCACCGACATCGAGAAGCTCCGCGCCTGGTTCGAGGAGGTCTGGAAAGAAGGAGAGGCCGTCAACGACGAGCTTCTGGGCGTCATCGAGCCTCACATCATCGCCTACGACCCGTTCACGGTCTACGCGCGTGCGCTCTACGAGTACTTCGCCGGGAGGGAGAAGACCGAGGACGCCTGGGAAGCCAACGAGTCCGTCATCTACAAGCTCTTGTCGAAGTACCAGCGTGACGGTTATCGCCGAGCCGTGCAAATCGCGCGCCGTCGTGGTGGCGTGCTCTTCTGCGACGGCGTCGGACTCGGCAAGACGTTCGTGGGCCTCATGGTCCTGGAGCGTTGTATCCGCGACGGCAAGCGCGTCCTGCTGATCGTCCCGAAGTCGGCGAAGGAGTCCGTCTGGATGGCCAACATCAACCGCTACCTCGCCCCCCGCTATCGACGCTTCTTCAAGGAGCTGTTCGACATCCAGTTGCACACGGACTTCGGCAGGGATGGGACGATCAGCCCCGAGGACTTGGAGTACTTCCGGGAGCACAAGGACGTCGTCATCATCGACGAGGCCCACCACTTTCGCAACCCGCTGGCGAACCGTGGACGCATCCTGCTCGACATGGCCAAGGGCAAGGACCTGTACCTCCTGACGGCCACGCCCATCAACAACTCGCTCGATGACCTCTACCACCTGATCAACTACTTCACCGGCGGCAACGCGGCGCACTTCGTGGACCTGAGGATCAACGACCTGAGGAAGCACTTCCTGGAGAACGAGAAAAAGATCGAGGCGGCCCACAAGGACCAGGACGTCGTCGAGGCCGTCGAGACCGAGGACTTCCTCCGCACCGACGTCCTCCTGAAGGAGATCTTGATCCAGCGCTCCCGGAAGTACGTGAAGGAGTCGGAGGCCATCGCCGCGAAGGCCCCTCTTTTCCCCGATCGTCAACGACCTCGCGTCGTCAACTACTCGCTCAAGAGCGTCTACTCCACGATCTACGGCGAACTGAAAGAGGCGTTCGACAAGGATCAGCCTTTTGTGACGCTCGCGATATACAACACCCAGCGCTACCACAAGGATCCCGACAAGAAGCGCGCCCAACAGCAGGGGCAGGTGGTCGTGTTGATCCGAACGCTCCTGCTCAAGCGGCTGGAGTCCTCGTACAAGTCCTTCGAGGCCTCGGTGGAGGACTTGCTATACAAGATGGTCAGGTTCCTGACCCTGCACGACAGGGAGATGTATGAAGCCTGGACGAAGACGAACACCCGCTGGTGGTCCATCGTCCAGAAGCACATCGCCGACCGCCTGGAGCGCGACACGGAAGAAGATGACGATCTTCCACCCGTCGTCGAGGACTTCGTGGCCGCAGATCACCAGATGACGAAGCTCATGCGTGACGTTGTCGCGGACATGGAGCTTCTCACCGGGTTCCTGTCAAAGCTCTACCGACGCTTCTACCACGACGACAAAGAGGGAGAGGTCGAGGACCCATCGAAGGACGACAAGCTCCAGAAGCTGCTGGCGCTTCTTCGTGGGGATCCGCTCCTCAGGGGCCGCAAGGTCTTGATCTTCTCGGAGTTCAGGGACACGGCTCGGTATCTCGACCGGCAACTTCGCGCTGCCGGACTCGCGAACGTCGAAGAGATCGACTCCGCGTCGAAAAAGAACCGGGAAACCGTCATCCAGCGCTTCGCGCCATACTACAACCTCTTCCACGACAAGCCGAAGATGTATGAGGCGCTGGACAGGCCTATCGACATCCTGATCTCCACGGACGTCTTGTCCGAGGGTCTCAACCTCCAGGACGCCTCGTTGCTTATCAACTACGACCTCCACTGGAACCCGGTGAGGCTGATGCAGCGGATCGGTCGCGTCGACCGTCGCCTGAACGAGGAGATCGAAAAGGCCATCGAACGCCCCGCCGAACTGAACATGAAGGTGTTCTTCTGGAACTTCCTGCCGCCAGAGGAGATGAAGGAACTTCTCAGCCTGAAAGAGCGCTTGGATGGCAAGATCACACGCATCAACAAGACCCTGGGCATCGAAGGGGCGCTGCTCCACCCAGATGACGCCGACATGTCCATGAAGTTGTTCAACGAGCGCTACGAAGGCAAAGAGACGACCGAGGAGCTGATGCACCTCGAACGCGAGAGGATCGAGGCCGACCATGCCAGACTCTGGGCGAGCCTCCCCGACCTACCCCAGAGACTCTTCTCGGGCAGGAAGCTCGCGGAGGGCTACGCGCCCTTCCTCAACCGCGAGGGCAACGTCGTCGAGGACGTCCAGCCCCCCTGCCGACCCGGCATCTTCGCGTGCTACAGGATGCCGCCGGTGATCGCGGAGGGCGCCAAGGAGATCTTCGAGATCAAGGAGGAGGAGCTGGACGGGTCGAAGCATCGACCCGGTCCGGTCCGGTGGTACTTCCTCGACGCCGAGAAGAAGACTGTGGCTGAGGATCTGACGGTCGCATGGTCGCACGCGAGATGCTCGGCCTCGACCAAGAGAGCCACGGCGGCTGGTCCGGGGGCGCTCCGGCCTTCGCTCAAGATCATCGAGAAGCACATCAAGAACACCTACCTGCGCGACGCGCAGGTCCCCGTAGGGGCGAAGCTGACGCTCTTGGCGTGGCTGGAGGTGTCTGCGTGACCGCCTCACCCGAGACCATCCAGGCCGCCTTGGCCAAGTCCACGGACTTTGGGTCGTTCGCGAAGCATCTGCTCGCGGGCGCGCTGGCGTGGCCGCTCCCGGACGACCTAGATGATCCAGAGGAACTCACGTTCGACTGGGCAGCCCAGGACCTTCGCGCGAAGAACCTCTCGGACTGGCTAGAAGGCGGACGCGTCCTCCAGCTCCAGAACCTCGTCCGCAACCAGCGCTGGGGCATCTTCGTTGTCGAGTTCGCCAAGGACGTCTTCACGGCTGGCAGAGGCATGACCGGTCCGCTCCGTCAGGTTCTTCGCGGACTGGTGACCTCGGCGAGATCAACGAAGAGATCCGCGAACCTGCCGTCGTGGTCGCGGCAGGACCTCCTGTTCATCTGCACGTACCAGTGGAAGCACTACGCCGTCGCGAGGTTCTCCGAGCCGACGGAGAAGGGCCGCGTCCCCCGGTTGGCCACCTTCGGCTGGTCTGCGGCTGCCGCCAGGCGGACCCGCACCGTCGTCACGCACAACCTGCCCTACCTGGCTTGGCCGGAGGACGCCAGCGACGTCCCAGGATGGAGGACGAACTGGTCGCAGGCGTGGGACAAAGAAGCTCTGACCAAGGACTTCTTCCGCGTCTTCGCGGGCGACACCAAGCGTGGCCTCCCGGGCGTCTTCCACATCCTCAGGAAGGACATCCTCAAACTGAACAAGGGGACCGTGGACGAGGAACTCGCGGGCGAGAAGGCCCTACTCATCCTGAACCGGATGCTGTTCCTCTACTTCATCCAGCGCAAAGGCTGGTTGGCCCAGGACCAAGACTACCTTCGCAAGGCGTTCAGGAGCTACGAGGATCGTCCCGAGGATACCGACTTCTTCGCGGAGAAGACGAGGGCCAAGCCCTACACCTCCGGCTTCCTCTCGGGCCTGTTCACGCGCCTCGCCACCGACGCGGACACGGACCCGAGGTTCTCCGCCGTGCCGTTCCTGAACGGCGGCTTGTTCGAGCCCGACGAAGTCGACGCCGACCTGAAGATATCGAACGAGACCTTCCGGATCATCTTCGACGAACTGCTTGATCGGTACAACTTCACCGTCACCGAGGACACGCCGCTCGATGTCGAGGTCGCGATCGATCCCGAGATGCTCGGCAAGATATTCGAGTGCCTCGTCCTCCAGAGCGAGATGGACGAGGGCATCCTGGCCGAGGACGGCAGGAAGCAGAAGGACAAGCGCAAGCTCACGGGCTCCTACTACACGCCGCGCGCCATCGTCCACTTCATGTGCCAGGAAGCGTTGAAGGAGCACCTGCGGTCCCACGCCCCTGATGCCGCCCCCACCGCACTTGACGTCGTCTTCTCGGCCCCCACCGCCGATCTGATCGACGATGTCGCGCTCGCTGAGCTTCGCGCCGCCGTCCCCGTTGAACTTGCGCGTTCGTGGAGCGGTGCTCTGAAGAACCTGAAGGCCTGCGACCCCGCCGTTGGCTCTGGAGCCTTCGTCGTCGGGCTCCTGCACGAGGTCGTCCGCCTCCGCTCTGTCCTCGACCGCATCGCGTCGAAAACCAACCCCGCCGACGAGCCCAACTACTTCTACAACCTCAAACACGAGGTCATCAAGCACTCGCTCTACGGTGTGGACATCCAGGAGCAGGCCGTCCGCCTCTGCGAGCTTCGTCTCTGGCTCTCACTTGTCGTGGACTACGACCTGTGGAAGGGCTCGCCAGAGTCCAAGCGCACTCCCGAGGAGTTCCGTCGCCGCCTGCACTCCGATCTACCGGCACTGCCGAACCTCTCGTACCTCATCCGGCGCGGCGACAGCCTGCTGGAGTGGTTGCATGGCGACGTGATCCCGCTCCAACGCCGCATCCACGACAAGGCCATGTCGCACTTCTTCCACGACCAGCGGACGAAGGACACGATCAAGTCACTCGGCGACGCCAAGCGCGACTACTTCCAGTCCCACGACGCGACGCACAAGCACCAGGTCGCGGCGCTGATCCTCGACCTGAAAGCAAGCCTCGTCGAGCGCCTGCTGGAGGCGATGCTGGCGAGGGCCGTGGAAGGCGCCACGCGGGATCAGCAGCTCTTCTCCGATGGCGAGACCGCCGCCCAGCGCAGGCAGCGGGAGGAGGCCGAAGCTCTTCGCGACCGCCACGCCGAGACCCTCGCGCGGGTGAAGACCGCACGCCAGCACCTCGCCGCGCACCGGAAGAAGACCGCCGATCCGTCCACCCGCTCGCTTCAGGAACTGGAGAGCGAGATCTTCGGCGACACGACCGAGCATCCCGCGTTCTTCTGGCGGCTCGACTTCGCCGAGGTCTTCGTCGAGCGCGACGGCTTCGATGTCGTGATCGCCAACCCGCCGTTCATCCGGATGGAGCTGATCAAGGCGATCACCCCGCACCTGAAGAAGTACTACCGCGCGGCGGCGGGACGCGCGGACGCCTACATCTACTTCATCGAGCAGGGGGCGGACCTGCTCCGTCCAACGACGCCGTCGGGCCGCGACGGGGATGCCTCGCGCCATCCCGGAACACTCTGCTACATCTCCTCCTCGACCTACGCCAAGACCGGCAGCGGACGAAAGCTCCGGGAGATGCTCGCCGACGAGACGACGCTCCGACGCTTTGTGGACTTCGACCTCCTTCAGGTGTTCGATGAGGTTACCACGCTCACCGCGATCATCTGCCTCAAGAAGTTGGCTCCCGATGCGAGTGCTGCAGTGAGAGGAACCGTCATGACGACGGTAGACTCAGACCGCCTCGCGGAAGAACTTCGTGCCCCCGGGGTCATCGTCCGGCAGAAGGAACTGGAAGCCGATGGCTGGCGCTTCGAGGACCGCCGCCTTGCCCGCCTGCGGCAGAAGATTAAGGACGCGGGCGTGCCCCTGAAGGAGTACACGACGGCGACGATCGGTCGCGGCGTCGTCACAGGCCTCAACGAGGCCTTCGTCATCGACAGCGCCACCCGCGACGCCCTCGTGGCCCAGGACAAGCGCAGTGCCGAGATCCTCAAGCCCTTCCTCGAAGGCAAGGACCTGAAGCCCTGGCGTGCCGAGTGGCGCGGTCTCTGGCTCATCTACACCCACCACGGCATCGACATGAAGCCGTACCCCGCCGTGCTGGAGCACCTTCGGACGTTCAAGAAGCGGCTCGAAGCGCGCGCGACAGCGCACCTGCATCCGTGGTGGGAGTTGCAGCAACCGCAGTTCGAGTACATCGCCTCGATGAAGTCGCCAAAGCTTGTCTATCCGGACTTCTCCCAGCGCCCGAAGTTCTCGATCGAGCGGTCTAGCAAGCTGTTGAACAACAAGATATACTTCCTGCCGGTTCACGATCTTAGCCTACTTGCGACCCTAGCGTCAGCCGTGACGTGGACGATCATCTCCGGGATCTGTCAGGTCAAACTGGGGCGAGTCTACGAACTGCGCCGCCAATACATAGAGACCCTCCCCATCGCGAAGCCCTCCGCAGCCGACCGCAAGAAGCTCTCGGACCTGGCGGAGGCGCTGTCGGCGGAGACGTGCCCGAACCGCCTCGCGCTCGAAGCCGAGTTGAACGACCGCGTCGCCCACCTCTACGGCCTCACCGCCGAGGAGCAGAAGATCGTCAACGGCATCCTCCCCGTCGCGAAGGATGACGGCGGGGATGGCGGGAGCAGCGACGATGACTGACAACGTGGATGCCGTCGCTGAGTGTCACTTCAAGAAGCTCAGGGAGCATGTATGGGTTTGGGAGGACTGGAAGAACCTGCAGGGTGTCCTGCGCGCATGGTGGCGCCACAGAAAGCATCGGCGTTGGCGGACGCTCCGGAAACTCTATTCCGAGGACGCGTACAAGCCGAGGCTCCAGAAGCTGGATGTTCAAGTCATCACGGTGATCTCTCCGACGAGGGCGTTAGCGGACTACCTGAAGCACATGCTTCCGGCGTGCGAGGCTGATCGACTGAAGCTCATCCCTGGAAGCCAGGACGACTTGAAGCTGCAGGAGCTGTGGAAGGGCCGCGTCCTCAAAGCCATGAACCTTGGCTACAGAATCGTGAGCCTCTTGATCCTCTTGATCTTGGCTCTCGTCGGCGACCAGGTCCCGTGGTTCGCCTGGCTACCCTTCGTTTGGTACGGCTTCTCCCGCGCGAACGAGGTTGCGTACGCCTTCGGACGAGATGCGCTGAGGATCGCGAGGCGGGACCCACCCAGCAGCGACCTGAGACATGACGAGAGGATCAAGCTCGCGCTCTGGAGCTACGCGTCGCTTCTGATCGACTTCGCGATCATGTACTTCGTCCTTCGAAACGGTTTTGACCTCAAGCTCGTCGGAAACGAGAGCATCAACCCTGTTGGTTCGGTGTGGAGCGCCATCTACTTCAGTGGGGTCACGATGGTGACCCTGGGCTACGGGGACATCACCCCGGGGACCTTTTGGCTTCGGGGACTTGCGCTCTATCAGGTGGCCTGCGGGATCGCGCTTCTGGTGTTGAGCTTCGCCCTGTATGTCGGGGAGGAGCCTGAGAAGATGCGGCAAGCTAGCAGTAGGGATCGAGGAGCCACTTCATGAAGCTCCAGACTCAGGTTCGTCAGGATCGCATCTTGAAGCTCGCCGCCTTGGGCGCCAAGCACCTGCCCATCGCCGTCCACAAGGCCGCCGCAGAAGCAGCAGCGGCGAAGGCAGGGGTAGCCGACGAGGCCCGCAGCCTCGCCGCCGAAGAGAAGGAGATCGTCAACGGCACCATCCCCGCCGTGAAGGATAATGGCGGGGATGGGGGGAGGGAACAGTAGCCACATGCCCGTCGCGCTCTTTCACATCACCCACATCGGAAACTTGTCCTCGATCCTCGCGTGCAAGGGCTTGTGGTGCGATGCAGAGCGCCGGAACCAGGGTTTCACCCACGTGAGCATCGCCCACGAGCATATCAAGGAGCGGAGGATGAGGCGCACGGTGCCCGTGCCGCCCGGAGGGATGCTGGGCGAGTACGTTCCCTTCTACTTTGCAGCCAGGTCGCCGATGCTCTACACGATCCACCGGAACAACGTGGAGGGCTACACGGATGGCCAGTCCAGGATCGTCCACCTTGTAACGAGCGTGGAGGCCGTGGTTGCGCTTGGACACGGGCACTGTTTCACTGACCGGCACGCCGAGCTGTTCTACGCGAACTACTTCACGAGCCTGAGCGACCTTGGCGAAAAAGTCGACTGGCGCGCGATGGGGCTCACGTACTGGTCCGAGGTGAAAGAAGAGCGCCAGGCCGAGTTCCTCGTGCGGACGAGCGTCCCGTGGTCCTGCATCGAGGAGGTCGGTGTCATCGACGCCGCGACGCGGGTTGAGGTGGAGGCGGTCCTCCGGGGAACAGGGGCGCGGACGCCTGTGACGGTTCGCAGAAACTGGTACTACTGAGGCATGACATGCTAGAACTCGTCACCGGAAACCTGCTCGAAGCCGAGGCCGACGCCCTCGTGAACACTGTCAACACTCAGGGAGTGCTGGGCAAAGGTATCGCCCTCCAGTTCCGCAAGGCGTTCCCGGAGATGGAAGCCCCGTACAAGCGCGCGTGCGCCACGGGTGAACTGCGCCCGGGTACGCTGCACGTGTTCGAGCGCGACGTCTTGCTCGCGCCGCGCTACATCATCAACTTCCCGACGAAGCGGGACTGGAAGCACCCGTCACGGATGGCCGACATCCAAGCTGGGCTGGTTGCGCTCGTGAACCTGGTACAGGAACGCGGGATCAAGAGTATCGCTGTGCCACCGCTCGGATGCGGCAACGGGGGGTTGGACTGGCGTGACGTCTTCCCGATGATCGTCGATGCCTTCGCGCGCCTCGACGACGTTCGTGTGATGGTCTACGAGCCAGCCGGGGCACCACCTGCGGACCAGCAGGTGAACCGGACGAAGCCGCCGCAGATGACCGCCGGACGCGCCGCGTTGCTCGGGATCATGCAACGATACGCTGAGCTGGACTATGCGATGACGATGCTTGAGGTTCAAAAGCTCGCGTACTTCCTCCAGGAGGCAGGACAACCCCTGCGGTTACACTTCGCGAAACATCACTACGGTCCCTACGCTGATGATCTGCGGAAAGTCCTTTGCCATCTGGAGGGCCACTTCATCTTTGGCTACGGCGATGGCGACAACTCGCCCGAGACTCCCATCCGTTTGCTCGCCGAGGGACTCCAGCCCGTTCGAGACTATCTCGCCAGCGATGCTGCCACGCGTGAGAGGTTCGAGCGCGTAGCCAGCCTGGTAGAGGGTTTTGAAACCCCCTACGGCATGGAGTTGCTCTCGACCGTGCACTGGGTCGCTAGAACGGAGAAGCCGAACGCGCAGACATCGCGGGAGGCGTTCGAGATGATCAGAGCGTGGAACCGACGCAAGGGCGCCCTCATGCACCTTGAGCACGTTGAAGCAGCCTGGAACCGCATCGCGACGCACACATGATCTTCGGAGCGGCATAGCATGCGGATCCTCGCGTTCGAGGCTAACCGGGCAGCCCAGGACGGCGTCGCGACGGATCTGTGCGATCCGGAGCTGCTCGCCTACAAGGAGCGGACGAGCCACAGCACGGACGCGCAGGACTCGATCCAGTGGCGGCACGACTATCTGCTTCGGAAGTTTTTCAAGGCTGTGCCCAACATCGAGCAGTTTGACAACCAGCGCCTCTTCACCCACGAGCAACGGCTTGCGATCTATCGCCGGGATGCGGGCTTGTGCCAGCTCCGACTCCGCTGCTCAGGGGAGAAGTGCGAGTGGGACGCTTGGGAGGCCGACCACATCATCCCGTGGTCGCAGGGCGGAAAAACGATCGTCGAGAACGGCCAGGTGGCATGCGGGGCGTGCAACGCGGCGAAGGGGGCTACGCCGTGATGAAGACCGTGGTCCCAAGGAGCCCGCGATGAACGCCTCCAACCCGCTCCGGCCCGCGCCGCCCTTCCTCTGGCCCGAGCAGCGGGTCCACGCGGGCCTCGCCGAGTACGACGTTACTCCGGCGTGGCGTGACTTGCTGAAAAACGCGCACAGCCTCTCTGGTGTCGTCGCCGATCTGAGGCAGGACGGCGTGGACTTCCTCGCCGATGCCCTGCGTGAGCACACCGAACTGCGGTGCAGTCTCGTGGTGGTGCTGTATCCCGCGTGCGCCACGGGGCCGGGAGAACTTGAAGCGCTCGTCCGTCTCTCGGACGCGGTTTCCGGGCGGCTCGAACTGCGGGTCTTCCTGCTGCCGTACATCGAGGACGTTCCTCATCACTCGCTCATGTTGGTGCCCAAGGGCTCGGCCTCGCCCTTGTTGCTGACCGGCCCGGCGGGGAACTTCGGTCTCGAAGGGCGACGCCCGGATCGAGTGAACCTCGTGACATCGCCGGACTCGGCGACTGTGGAGGCTTGGCGGCGTTGGTTCGACTGGCTGTGGGCGACCTATACGGTGCGTCTGCGAGCCGATACGGTCGCGATCCCGCGCCTCGTCCGGCCCCAGGGCACGCCCGAGGCTAGGCGCATGTGGGAGGACTACATGGCGGCGTGCGACAACCAGGAGGAACGGGACGTCGAGGTGGCTGTGGACCAAGAGACCGGCGACGTTCGGGCTGTGGTTTCCGCTGAAGCCCTCGAAGGCATGACGACGGAAGACCGCCTAGAGGCTTTTGAGGAGGCCCAGAGCAAGCTCCCGTCTGCGATGATGGGCGTGCCGAGGTTGGATCCGACGGCGGACAAGGTCGCGCGGCTCTATGCTCTAGGTCGTCTTACGTCCATCGACGTGGCGACGCGCCTCAAGCCTCTGAAGGTCCCGCTTTCGCCGCGCTTCTTCGGGGACGAGGGACAGCGCGAAGAAGGCAGTGTTTCCCGGGAGACGCGCTATGCTGTTTCTATCTTTAGCAAGGCGGATCAGAAGAAGATCGAAGACCTTCGTACCTCTGCTGGGAAGCTGCTAACGGTCTTCAGTTACCCCTTGTCCGATGGTGTGCGGTGGCTACCGGACGCTGCGAGTCCGTTGCTGCGGGCTGAGTTCGAGGCCCGCGAGAAGGAAGCGCGCGAGGTGCTCTCGGCGCTCTTCGATCCCAGCAAGATCGACGAGTTTGTGGCTTCGATCGAGAGGAGACTGAGGGATGACTCGAACAGGATGTTCCAGAGTCTATACCCCGGCAAGGACCTCGACGACACGAACTTCGCTCGCATCACTGACGCCGTGAAAGAACGGCTCCGTTCTGTTGGGACTGGCAGCCTTCTCCCTCAACTGACGAGCACGCGCGTTTCCTTCGACTCCGGGGCGCCGGTGAAGTCGTCGCCCTGGGGCGGCGCCTATCACCTGCTGTTGTCGATCGCGAAGTTCCCTGCCGAGGTCGCCAAGAACTGGGCGTTCTACGCGAGGAACTTCGCTGCGGTCGAGGTCGAGGACATCTTGAAGGCCAAGGATGTCCTCGGGCATGCTTGGATGAAGCCGAAGTACTTCTCGCGACTCTCAGCGCGACCGAGCGATGCAAAGGAGCATCTTGATCGGTTGGGTGCTCTGGACGAACAGGACATCGACAGCGCGAAGAAGTGCGCCGCTCTCCTCGCTCTGATCGAAACGGGCGACTGGAAGCACGCGGAAAGTCTTCTGCAGAACGGCGCGGACTAGCTGGATCTTCATGCCATCGTCTACTACCCGTCCGGGTGCTCTAGGCACCGGACCCTCGCGGGGCCTTCCAGGGCGTCCACAAGGCCCCCAGGGCCTCCGCAGACCTCGCAGGTGGCCATGGACCGAGCCTCGGCCTCTCTGGCGATGTCCTTGGCCATCGTGTCCAGTTTGTCGTCGAAGTAGATCACGAGTCGCCCGAGCTTCTCCTTGATGCACGTCACTCGGACGTTCGGAGCACGCCGTCGGAGTTCCGACAGCGCGTCGTCGATGATCGCGGCCCAGCCGTCGCCGCAGCGTCCGGGAACGAAGACGTCGGCGAGGAGGTCGTGGTGATCGTAGAGGACTTGGTCGAGCGTCTTCATGCCGTGCTTGTCTCCGTCACAGCAACTTTCTGCAACTTCAGGGTGGTGCGGGGGTGGTCCCATCGTAGCGTCAGCGTGGCGGGACCCGGTTTTTGCAGTCGTTCTCGTCGTAGCTCCTTGATATTGAAGGGCTTCCGCTGGCGCGGAAGCCCTTCAAATCCAGTCGCCCCGACCATTTTTTCCGCTCAAAACGCCCAGCCTTGCGTGGACGCCCCTTTGGGCCAGACTTTCGCGTTGACCGGACTGCACCTGCGCGGGGTGAATCCCTTGTTGGCGTTGCTTGGCTTCCGGCCCAAGCCCTGATTGAGGCACGGAAAAATCGGTTCGGCGAAAACCACTGGACGGCGTCGGCTTAACTCGACATGCCCATCATCAACTATCGCACCCGCGAGATAAACTGCAAGATCGTGTACGTCGGCCCCAGCCTTGGCGGGAAGACGACGAACATCCAGCGCATTCATGGAATGATTCCCCAGAAAAACCGGACGGAGCTCCAGAGCATCGACACCGAGGGGGATCGCACGCTCTTCTTCGACTACTTCTCGATGGACCTGGAGGACATCGCGGGTTTCAAGACGAAGTTCCTCATCTATGGCGTCCCGGGGCAGCCATACTACCGCTCCACGCGGAAAATGGTGCTCAACGGCGTCGATGGGCTCGTCTTCGTGGCCGACAGCGACAAGAGCCGCCTGGCGGACAACACCGAGTCGATGCAGGACCTCAAGTCGATGCTGGCCGAGTACGGCTACGACTACAACACCATCCCGCTCGTGATGCAGTACAACAAGCGTGACCTCTTCTTCATCACCCCGATCGAGGAGTTCGAGGACCTGCTCAACGACCGCGGGTGCCGGAGCTTCGAGGCGGTGGCCATCGAGAACAAGGGGGTCGTGGAGACTTTCCGCGCCGTCTGTGCGGAGGTCATCGCGAAGCTGAACGCCACCCTGGCGTCGCAGTTCGGGAGCTACAACCGATGACGAACTCCGGCGCAAGCGACCGGAATTCCCAGAACGCGCGGGCGGCCTCCACCGGCACGACCAATGTCTATGCCATCCCCCCCGACCAGCTCGACACCCTGGACCGTGCGCTCGAGGAGCTGATCGACAAGTCGAAGGCGCGATGTGGCATCATCCTGGACCGGACGGGGATGATCCTTGCCTACGCGGGGGACTTTCACCCCGTGAATCCGCAGGTGATGGGGGCCACGGCGGCTGGAGTCATCGCGGCGCTGAACTCGATGGTCTCGCGCGCCGCCAGTCCGGAAATCAACGTGCGCTTCTACGGCTCCGATGTCGACCGCATCCACTTCCTGCTTCTCGGCGAACGCCTGATCCTCTGCCTGCTTCTCGGCCGGCACGCCATGGGTGGCAACGTCAGGTCGGCAGTGAAGCAGTTCTCCGGCGCCATAGATCCCCTCATGGCCCGTTTCCGTCCCGACGCCCGCCAGGCAGAGGAAGTCCTCAAGTCCGTCCAGTTCATCGAGTCGAAGCTGGACGACATGTTCAAGGACTACAAGTAGCACCCGGGGCGCCGGTTGGTACGGTGCCTGCTCCATGGCAGGCATGAGCCCTTCCCCAAGGTTGCCCCTATGACAATTGCAGGGGGAGTCGCGCCAACGGCGGCGGGGCACGCATCGGCTCGGCCAGCACCGCTTGTCTCACTTTCAGGCATTCGAAAGTCATTCAGCCCCGACGGTCAGGCGGCCCCCCTGCTCGTGCTGCGCGGCGTGACCCTCGACGTGCAGCCCGGCGAGTTCGTCGCCCTCATGGGGTCGTCGGGCAGCGGAAAGTCCACGCTGCTAAACCTGGTTGGCGGCCTGGACGTCCCTGACGCTGGCACCCTCCTGGTCGATGGGGCCGAGCTGCACCGGATGACGGACGACGAGCGGTCGAAGTTTCGCCTTCGCGCCATTGGGTTCGTCTTTCAGTTCTTCAACCTGCTGCCAAATCTGACCGTGGTGGAGAACATCGCCATGCCGCTGCTACTGTCCGGGGAGGGCAGCCCCGAGGCGACGCGCGCTGCGGAGTCAATCGCGGTGGAGGTGGGATTGGAGGCGCGCCTCAGACATCTCGCACACCAGCTTTCCGGGGGTGAGATGCAGCGCGTGGCACTCGCGCGCGCCCTCGTCCACAGGCCCAGGCTTCTCTTGGCCGACGAGCCCACCGGCAACCTCGACTCGCGGACCGGGGCGTCGATTCTTGCCATGATCCGCGATTTGGCGCGCCAGCACGGCGCCGCGATCATGATGGCCACGCACGATGCGCAGGCGGCCGCCGCGGCGGATCGTGTCGTCCGGATGGTGGACGGCGAACTTGTGAACGAACGCTGACATGGGGTTCACCGCTGCCTTCCGCGCGCTCGTCGCCGCCTATCTTGCGCGCGAAAAGGGCAGGACGCTCCTCACGGTGCTGGGTGTCGCCCTGGGCGTCGCCGTTCTTGTGGCGATCGACCTGGCGAACGAGTCCGCCGTGGCGAGCTTTCGCCGCACGATGGACGAAGTCGCCGGACGGGCACAGATCACCGTTCGCGGAAACGGCTCGGGCCTCCGCCCGGAAGTGCTGTCCGTCATCGCCTCGACTCCCGGCGTCGCATCGGCCTCACCATTGATAACCGGAGAGGCGCGGTTCACCCCCGCAAAGGGACCGGCGGTCACGATGCTTGTTGTGGGCTCGGACTTCCTGTTCACGACGGAGGATGCCGGCGCCTCCGTTCGGGACATGCAGTTCGAGGCTGCTCCCGGCATGTCCTACGCGGAGTTCATCGCCCGGCCCGACGCCCCGGTGGTGACGGCCGCCTTCGCCCGTCGTCACGGGTTGGAACCGGGGGACGAGTTCGACGTTGCGGTCGGAGGTTCGCTTCGCCGTGTCCGCGCCGCGGGCGTGCTGTCGGGCGGGGACCTTCGGGACGCATACGATGGCAACATGCTCCTGGTGGATCTGGGCGTGGCGGACGAGTGGCTTCGGCGCGGCGGCATGCTGGATCGCGTGGATGTCGTCGTCGGCGGGGGTGTGTCCCCTGCACGGGTCGAGGAGCTCCTCCGTTCCAGGCTGCCGGGGGATGCGCTCGTGGAGCGGCCGGAGTCCCGGTCACGCCGCGTCCAGGGGATGCTGGAGGCGTTTCGATTCAACCTTGCCGCACTGGGACACGTATCCGTGCTTGTTGGGGCGTTCCTCATCTACAATGCGATAGGAATCGCGGTCGTCCGGCGGCGCGGTGCGATCGGGACTCTGCGGGCGCTGGGCCTTGGCTCCCCCGTGGTCGCACGCGTGTTCGTCGCGGAGGGTGCCCTGCTCGGCCTCGTCGGCGGCATCGCGGGCGTGGCGCTCGGGGTGCTTCTGGCGCGCCTCATCCTCGCCCCCATGTCGGATGCGATTTCCATCAACTTCGTGGAGATGCGGCCCGAGTCACTCGACTACCCGCCATTGGTCCTGGTGGGCGCCGTTTGCTTTGGCGTGGCGGCGGGAGTCCTCGCATCGGTGCCGCCCGCACGGGAGGCTGCGTCAACGCCCCCGTCGAACACGATGCGGCGTGGTGGCGGCCCCGCGCGTGCGCTCGGTGACGGCGCGCGGGTCGCGTTGGGCGCGATTTGCGCCCTCGCGTCGGCCGCGCTTTCGACCCGCGCGGGCCGCCAGGGCATCCCCTTCGAGGGCTACCTCTCGGGCGCGTTCGCCGTGGCCGCATTCGTGGCGTGGAGCCGTCCGCTGCTGGCGCTCCTGCTCAGGCTCCCCGGGTCGCTCGTCCACAAGGCCCTCGGAACCGAGGGGCTCCTCGCATTCTCGGGCCTGCGGGGTTCCATCTCGCGGGCCGTCCCCGCCGTGGCAGGGCTCCTGGTCAGCCTCGCGATGTGCATCGCAGTCGTCGTCATGGTTTCCTCGTTCCGTTCCACCGTGCTCGGTTGGATGGACCAGGTTCTGCAGGCGGACCTGTTCGTGGGCTCCGCCACGACGGAGTTCACGGATGCGCCATCCCCTCTTCCGCTGGAGTTTGCCGAACGCGCGTCGCGCCTGCCGGGCGTCGAGTCGGCGGACTACTTCCGCGCAAGGCGGATCGTCCTCGGCGATCGCGAGGCATGGCTGGCCGCGGGTCGCTTCGACAGGGCCCGGTTCCGCGACCTCGATGCATCCGGCCGCGATCCGGTGGAGATTCTCTCGCGGGCGCGCACCAACAGGGAAGTGATCGTCAGCGAGGCCTTCGCCAGGAAGCACGGGGTCGGCGAGGGCGCGACGGTCACCATACCAACGTCCCTGGGGCCGCGCGAGCACCGCATCGCCGCCATCTACTTCGACTACAGCACCGAACAGGGATTCATCGTGATGGACCGCTCCCTTTACGACGAGTACTTCAAGGACTCCCTCGTGGACAGCGTTTCGCTGTGGCTCGCGAAGGGGGCGGATCCGGCGGAGGTCCGCGCCGGGCTGAACAGGCTCGCCGCGGAGATTCCCGGCACACCCGGCCTCGCCATCCGGGGGAACCGTGAGTTGCGCGAGTACGCGATCGGCGCCTTTGACCGCACGTTTCGCGTCACCCAGGCGATACAGGCTATTGCCCTACTCGTCGCGGTGCTGGGCGTCTCGACGACGCTGCTTGCGCAGATCATAGACCGGAGGCATGAGACCATTACCCTTCGCTGCCTCGGGGCCACGCGCAGGAGAATCGCCCGCATCGTGGTGGTGGAGGCTGGCTTGCTCGGCACGACCGGCGTCGTGCTCGGCACGGGGGCGGGCATCGTCCTCTCGTGGATTCTCACCAAGGTCATCATGCTGCAGAGCTTTGGTTGGACGATTCGGTTCCGCCTGGACCTGCCCGCCATGGCACAGGTCGCCGTTATCGTCTTCGCCGGGACCCTCGCCGCGGGTCTCATGGCATCGCGGGAGGCCGTGCGCACCTCCCCCGACCGCACACGGACGCTGGTGGGCTGACATGCGGCGCCTGCTTGCCATCCTCGCCCT
>CAZUCD010000044.1:0-5873 GCA_964618855.1 uncultured Candidatus Sumerlaeota bacterium | reverse complement strand
CCGCACACGGACGCTGGTGGGCTGACATGCGGCGCCTGCTTGCCATCCTCGCCCTTGTTGCAGTGCAGGCCCTCCCCGCCGGGGAGCCCGCGTACCGGCGTGCCGAGCCGGGGTTCAACTTCGAGTTTCCCCGCGACCACGGCGCCCATCCCGAGTTTCGCACGGAGTGGTGGTACTTCACCGGCAATGTTGCCGCGAGCGACGGTGCTGAATTCGGCTATGAGCTGACGATCTTCCGCAACCGGCTGGCCCCGTTGGGGGATCCGGCGCTGCCGGCCTCCCCCCTCGCCGCCGGGGAGTGTTTCATCGGCCACTTTGCGATCTCGGATGCGGAGCGCGGGCTCCACCGCCATTGGGAGCGCACCGGCAGGGAAGCGCTCGGAAACGGATCCGCCTCCTCCCGCACCCTCGACGTCCGACTTCACAACTGGCGCGCGGCAATCGCGGACAATGGCACGATCAGCATCCACGCCTCGGAACCCAGCGGCTCCATTCGGCTTTCGCTCGTGCCGGAAAAGCCTCCTGTTCTGCATGGAAGGGACGGGGTTCACACAAAGACCGGGCGGCCCGGCCAAGCCTCGCACTACTACAGCCTGACGAGGCTGCGGACTCGGGGCACCATCGAGCTAGAAGGCAAGAAGTACGAGGTCGAGGGACTCTCATGGATGGACCAGGAGTTCAGCAGTGACGCGCTCGGCGATGACGAAGTCGGCTGGGACTGGCTCGCGCTGCAGTTCTCCACGGGCGAGGAGTTGATGCTCTACCGCATCCGCCGCCGGGATGGAACGCATGATCCGAACGCCAGTGGTACCCATGTCGCCCGGGATGGGGCGGCCACGGAGGTCCCCGGCGACTCCTTCAAGTTCGTGCCGACGGGGTCTTGGCGGAGCCCTGCTACCGGGATCGATTATCCCATGGGCTGGCACGTCGTCGCGGATGAGGGTGCGACGGACCTGATCGTCGAGCCGCTCTTCCCGGAACAGGAGATGGACACGCGGCGGACGACGCGGACGACGTACTGGGAGGGCGCGGTTCGCGCGCGCGGGAGGCTGCGCGGGGTCGAGACGACGGCGAAGGGATACGTCGAACTCGTGGGGTACGGATCGCCCTTCACCCAGTTGGGCTCCCAGCAGGGTCGGATGACGGGCCCGAGTCGCTAGTCCGCGCGGACGCGGACCACCGGCACTTCGACTTCGCCAAGCACCTCGGTCACCACCTGTTCGGGCAGCATGCCGCCGAGGCGCGCCTGCGGCCTCAGCAGGAGCCGATGGCAGAGCACAACCGGCGCCATCTCCTTCACGTGGTCGGGCGTGACGAAGCGCCTGCCCATGATCCAGGCCAGGGCCTGGCAGATCCGGTAGAGGCCGAGCGACGCGCGCGTACTGCCGCCTAGGAGGACGTCCTTGTGCGTGCGTGTCGCCCCAACGACGCGCACGATGTAGTCCGCCACGTTGGGTTCCACCACGACCTCGGTGCGGATCAGGTGCTGCTCCTCGATGAGTTCCTCCTGGGTTACCACGGCCGAGAGCGCATCGATGGGGTGGGCCGAGCGCTGCGCCTCCACAATGCGCAGTTCCTCCCGCGGCGTGACATACCCGAGGCGAAGGCGCGCGAGAAACCTGTCGAGCTGCGCCTCCGGCAGCGCGTAGACCCCGTGCTGTTCGATGGGGTTCTGGGTCGCGATGGTGAAGAATGGATTCGGAAGGGGGTGCGTCGTGCCGTCGACCGAGACCGTGTGCTCCTCCATGGCCTCCAGCAGCGCGGACTGCGTGCGCGGCGTGGCCCGGTTCAGCTCATCGGCAAGGAGCACGTTCGTGAACACGGGCCCCGGGCGGAACTCGAACTCCTGGCTGCGCTGGTTGTAGACGGAAACGCCCGTCAAGTCGGACGGGAGCAGGTCGGGCGTGAACTGGACGCGGTGGAAGTCGGCGCCCAGCGACTTCGCCACGGCCCGCGCTAGCATCGTCTTGCCGGTGCCCGGGATGTCCTCGAGAAGGACGTGTCCACCCGCCAGCAGCGCCGCCACCGCCGAGCGCACGATCGCGCTCTTCCCTACGATGATGGTGCCGACATTGCCGAGAAGCCTCTGGGCGGGGGACTGGGGTGCTTCGCTCATGGGCTGGGATCGATCGTCTCCGTTGGGCGAATCGTCAGCGCGGCGGGGTACGCGGTGTCACTCGGATTCGCGTGAGCCTGCCGATTCATTCCGCGGATGTTGCAGGGATGCGATTGGAGCCCGCCCGCGCAACGCGTCGCGCAGCCTGCCGCCCAACGCCGGGATGGCACCCGTGCGCCGATCACCGGAAAATCCGGGGAATTCTTCGCCCTTGCGGCTCCGCGGCCCGGCGGTGCCCTTGGCACGGTTTGAGCACTTCCGCCCGCGGCTGCATCCTGCGGGGAGTCAGGCTCGATGGTCTTCACCAGTTGGGAATTCGTCTTCTTCCTTCCGATCATCCTGATCGCGTGGGTCCTCTGCCCCCAGAAGTACCGCCGCTACCACCTCCTCGCCGCGAGCTACTTCTTCTACGGCTGGTGGGACTGGCACTTCCTGTGGCTGCTGCTCTTCACGACCGCGCTCGACTACACTGCGGGAATCCTGATTCAGAAGCGGCACGACGCCGGTGACGAACGCGGCGCCCATAGCTGGATCACGTTCAGCGTCATCGCCAACCTCGCCGTGCTCGCGTTCTTCAAGTACGCTGGCTTCTTCGCCGACATTGTTGATCCCGTCACGAAGCTGTTCGGCCTCGACGCGACCGGCTATGCGGCGAAGGTCATCCTGCCCCTCGGCATCTCGTTCTATACCTTTCAGAGCCTCTCCTACACCATCGACGTCTACCGAAAGCACATCAGGGCCGAGCACGACTTCTTCCTCTACGCCCTGTACGTTGTGTACTTCCCCCAATTGGTGGCGGGGCCCATCGAGCGATCGACCCGGCTGCTGCCGCAGCTCCGCTCCCCGCGGGCCGTGTCCATCGAGGACGTGCGCGAGGGGCTGGCGCTCATGGTGCTCGGATTCTTCAAGAAGGTCGCAATGGCGAGCATCGTGTCGCGCCAGGCCGATCACATTTTCGGGATGCACGCACAGGCGCATGGCGCGGGGGACACCGTTCCGTCACTGCTCCTGCTGCTCGGCCTCTACCTTTTCACCGTCCAGATCTACATGGACTTCAGCGGCTACACGGACATCGCACGGGGAGTGACGAGGTTCTTCGGCATCGACCTGATGAAGAACTTCGAGCAGCCCTACCTCGTCACGAACATGACGGACTTCTGGAAGCGCTGGCACATATCGCTCTCCTCGTGGTTCCGCGACTACCTGTACGCCCCCCTCAAGGGGAAGCGCCGGGGCGAGCTGCCGATCCACTTCGCCCTCGTCGCAACTATGACGATTGCCGGCTTCTGGCACGGTTCCACCTGGGCATTCATCGTTTGGGGTTTCTACCATGGGGCGTTTCTGTCGCTGGAGAGGCTCTTCAACCGGTTCGTCAAGAAGCGTATCCCGCGCATCCCGGAGGGCTGGGCCCTCAACCTGGCACTGTGGCTTTATGTCATCAATGTGATCGCGTTCTCGCTCTCGTTCTTTCGGAACCGGACGCTCGATCTCGCCTTGTCGCACATTGGTGGCGTGTTCGCGCGGCCCGAGTTCCCATCCGCAGAGTGGCCGGCGCTGGTGGCCGCCGTCGTCGGGCTCGCTGTGACGCTCTTCATCCAGGTCGAGCAGCGCCGGACAAAGCGCGACGACTTCTTCATGGCATGGCCGGGCGCGCTGGCGGCGCTCGCGATGGGGATCATGATCACGGCGACAATCTATTGGAGCGACAAGGCCGGTGAGCCCTTCATCTACTTCCAGTTCTAGGCGCATCCTCTCCGCGTTTGCGCCCTTCCTGCTCGCGCTCGCCGTACCGGTCGCGGCCGAGGTCGTTCTGCGTGCGCTCGATGGTGCGCGCCTTTTTGCGAGGCCCGTGAAGACCGGCCTCATCTACATGGACGAGAAGCGGGAGGCATTCCTGCACTCCTTCCTCCCCTCGGCGAAGGGGCGGGGCGTGCTCATTCTCGGCAGCTCCTGCGCCGACACCAACCTCGACCCGACGCTCATCGACCAGGAGCTCCTGCGCCACACAGGCAAGGAGCACTCCACCTTCAACGCGGCGCTGTACGGCACCCGTCTGTCCGACAACCGCTTCTTCCTCGATTGGTACCGGCGGCATTGGAAGTTCGAGACCGTGATCATCAACATCGAGCCCGGCATCCTCAGGCCCGGCCGCATGCCTAAGATCCAGGAAACCCTCGGAACTTACGGTGTGGACATGTGGCTCCGCGACCACTCGGCACTCTTCAGGTACCGCGATCAGCTACGCCGATGGAAGGCCGAGGACAATGAGGCGACCATCGTGTTCGACGCCGAGACCACCGCGGCGGGCTGGAACAGGACCCTCGTCATGCCGCTGTCATCCCCCATCGACGAGCAGCTCTCCGGCACCATCGCCCCCTTCCGCGAGTGGGACATCGACCCCGCCCTCCTCGAGGACATCGCCAAGTGGTGCCAGGAACGCGACGTGGACGTAGTCTGGACGATGATGCCCTACAAGCCCTCCGTGCAGGAGGCGTTCGAGGGGGAGTGGCGATTTGACAACATCGCGTCGATCGTGCGCGGCATCGCCTCCCGTCACGGGCAGCGGTTCGCGGATTTCACTGCGCTCAAGTTCCCGGACGAGGACTTCTTCGACCCGACGCACCTGAATGCGCGCGGCGCGCTCAAGATGTCCAGCATCGCGGGGGACCGGATCGGCAGGATGCTCAGGGACGACTTGAGGTACTACGCCGAACCTGCGGCGGATGTCGGCGATGATGCGATGCCGGTGCGCCGCGGCAGTCAGGTGTTCTCTCCCGTGTCGGACGGGGGCTGAGCTCGGGACATCCTGCGCAGCTTGTGCACTTCGATGGCGAGGACGGCCACGTCTGCCGGTGTCACCCCCGCGAGGCGGCCCGCCTGCCCGAGCGTGCATGGGCGGAATCGCGCCAGCGCAGCCCGCGCCTCGTTCCGCAGCGCCGTTATGCCCAGCGGATCGAGCCGATCCGGGATTCCCACCGACTCCTGCTCTCTGGCGCGCGCGATCTGCCGCTCCTGAAGCCGCGCGTAGCCCTCGTACTTGATCTCCGTCTCGACACGTTCAAGAAACGCCCGTCGGTCTCCTTCCTCCCATAGCTCGGGCATCGACTCCAGCAACCTGTCCAGCGTCACCTCCGGGCGCGTCAGCAGGTGGGCGACGGTGGGCGCCTCCCCGGGCGTGGCCGGCTCCTCCCACTTTGCCCGCACGCCGCGCCACTGGTGCACGCGCGCATCCACGGCGGCTTCCTCGGCAGCGCAACGCTCCGCCTCCTCCGGCGCGATCAGTCCATGCGCGCACGCGAGCGCCGAGAGGCGCCGCTCGGCGTTGTCGCACCTCAGGACGACCCGGTACTCCGCCCGGCTCGTGAACAGGCGGTAGGGCTCGCGGTGGTCCTTCGTCAGCAGGTCATCGATCATGACACCGATGTACGCCTGGTCGCGCCCCAGGATCATGGGTTGCCGCCCCAAGGCGGCGAGCGCCGCGTTCGCTCCCGCCACCAGGCCCTGCCCGGCCGCCTCCTCGTAGCCTGATGTCCCGTTGATCTGCCCCGCGAGGTAGAGCCCCGCCACGGAGCGTGCCCCCAGGGTGTGCAGCAGTTGGTGCGGCGGCACGAATGAGTACTCGACCGCATAGCCGTGCCGCAGGAGCTCGACGTGCTCCAATCCGGGAATCGTCCGGAGGAATTCCTCCTGCACCTCGGCGGGCAGGCTCGTTGAGACGCCGTTTGGGTAGATCGAGACTCCCCCGCGCGTCTCCGGC